>DAOOGN010000067.1:0-24785 GCA_035415725.1 Anaerolineae bacterium
ACCAAAGTCTACGCCAAACCTGGCATAGGGAATAAGTGGCTTCGTCAGGTTTACTGGCCTGAATAGATACAAAGGATAAAGAGAAGGAGCGTAACATGACAGCACGACTGATTGACGGTAACGCGATAGCAAAAGCGATCCAGGATGAGTTGACTCAGGAGGTCGCGGCGCTGAAGGAGCAGGGTGTAGTTCCCGGCCTGGCGACGGTGCTCGTAGGCGATGATGCGGCCTCGCAGACTTACGTGCGGATGAAGCAAAAGCGTTGTGGCGAAGTGGGCATCTACTCGGAAGGGCACGAACTGCCCGCCGCTGCGACACAGGAAGAGGTTGAGGCGCTTGTGCAGAAGCTCAACGCCGATCCGGCGATCCACGGCATCCTCGTGCAATTGCCCCTGCCCGATCACCTGGACGAAGAAGCTATCCTCAGCGCCATCAGTCTGGCGAAGGATGTGGATGGCTTTCATCCCATCAATATCGGACGGCTGGCGATGAAGGGCCGCGAGGCATTGTTCGCCCCCTGCACCCCCGCCGGCATCATCGAATTGCTCGACCGGCTGGAACTGCCTATCGCGGGCAAAGAGGCGGTCGTGCTGGGCCGCAGCAACATCGTCGGCCTGCCGGTCTCCATGCTACTGCTCAAGCGCAACGCCACCGTCACCATCTGCCACTCGCGCAGCCAGGACTTGCCGGCCATCACCCGCCGCGCCGACATCCTCGTGGCGGCGGTGGGGCGCGCGGAGATGGTGAAAGCGGATTGGGTGAAGCCCGGTGCGGTCGTCATCGACGTGGGCATCAACCGTGTGGACGATCCGCGCGCCAGGCGCGGCTACCGGCTCGTCGGCGATGTAGATTTCGCGTCCGTCAAAGAGGTTGCCGGCTGGCTCACTCCCGTCCCCGGCGGCGTCGGCCCGATGACGATTGCGATGTTGTTGAAGAACACAGTTACCGGGGCAAAACGCATACTCAAGTAAACTATGACGTTCAGTTACGGTAACTATTCAGCCATCCTTGCCAGGTGGCGAACGGGACTTTGGGAATGGTGCATAATGGGTTGCCACTGCGGCCATAGGTGGTGATCCTCTCATCCCCCAGCCCCTCTCTTCCCCGCAAACGGAGGAGAAGGAGGCGAAAAAGAGGGGGGATGGGCTTATAGAAATACGAATATCTTGTCATCCAAAAGCACCTGGCATACTAAAATCCGCGTCAAACCTGGTATAGAGAATAAATTGCTTCGCCAGGTTGACTAGCCTGAATAGACACCAATTACGATGAAATCAAGCCGTTGGCATTGGCGGGTTGTATAATGGGCGAGGGGAGTCGTGCTACACAGCCGGAAGTTGCCCAAATCGGGGCGCTTCCGGCGGCGTGTGCTATAATAGCGTGAATTTCCGCTAGATTTGACAGGTTTGGAAAACCTGTCAAGTCTGTGTTATACCCAGCCGAGGAGGGACATTATGGCCGAAGAACACGCAAAACCTGTGGTGGCGATCATCGGCGCGGGTCCGGCGGGCCTGTTTGGGGCAGAAGGCCTGGTGAAACGTGGGGTGCGCGTGGTACTGCTCAACCGCGACATCAAACCCGGCGGCCTCGCCGAGTACGGTATCTACTACGACAAGTACAGCATCAAAGAAGGACTGCGCCGACAATTCCGCAAGATTCTGGCCTCGCCGGATATCACCTATTACGGCAACGTCAATGTGGGCGAAGAGGGCGATGTGACATTAGCGGAACTGCGCCAAATGGGATTCGCAGCGATTATGGTGACGGTAGGCGCGCAAGGGACTAAGTGGCTCGGTCTGCCCGGCGAGGATCTCAAAGGCGTCTATCACTCCAAGCCGTTGATGTACCATTACAATCGCCTGCCGCCATTCAGCGAACAGGAATTCGCCATCGGCAAGCGCGTGGCGGTGGTCGGCGTAGGCAACGTGATGGCCGACATCGCGCACTGGCTCACCCGCGACATCCAGGTGGATGAGATCATCGGCGTGGCGCGGCGCGGGCCGGCAGAGGTCAAATTCACCCGGCAGGAGATGGAATACATCGCCCGCAACTTCGACCTGGAGGCGCTGGACGCGGAAATCGCGCGCGTGGCCGACCGGTTGCGCGCGGTGGGGCAGGACCCGGATGAAGCGAAAAACTATATCCTATCAGCACTGTCGCGCCAGGCGTTAGATCCGGTCTCCGCGACGCGCATCCGCTTTCGCTTCCTTTCATCTCCCAGACGCATCCTGGGCAATGCGGAGGGTGGCGTGGCCGGATTGGAGGTGGACGACACGGAACTGGTTTTGCAGGCAGATGGCGAGACCCGCGCGCGTCGCCTGGACACACAGGCTGTGTTGGATGTGGATACGGTGATTTTCTGTATCGGCGACAAAGTGAGTGAGCGCTTCGGCCTGCCGGTGCAATCGAATGAGTTTGTCAAAAACGCGACGCCGCGTTATCCGGTGGACGGCGAGAGCTACGAGGTCTTTGACCCGGCAACCGGCGCGCCGATTGAGGGTGTGTTCGTTGCGGGATGGGCGCGCAAGGCCAGCAAGGGCCAGGTCGGACTGGCGCGCAAGGACGCTTACAACTGCGTGGAGGCTATCATGCAGTACATCGGCGCATTGCCCGGCTACGGCGCCAGTGCAGCGGAGAAGCTAGAGGCACGGCTGGCACAGCTCAACAAGCCGCTGGTACGCAAAGACGATTGGCGACGGTTGGAAGCCGTCGAACAACAAAAGGCCGCCGAGTTGGGCGTGGCGACGTTCAAATTCAAGAGCAACGCGGAAATGTTGGCGGCGATGGGGTTAGGGTGAAGTTCTCGACTGCTGTGGGTAGCTAGAACAAACTCAACTCGCCACCCGGCAAGGGTGGCAAATGGGACTTTGGGGAGGGCACATAATAGGTTACCCCTTCGGCAGGTGATGACCCTCTCATCCCCCAACTCCCTTCTCCCCCGCCAGCGGGGAAGAAGGGGGCGAAAAAGCGGGGGTACACCCCCACCCAAAATCCCCCTTCCTGGGGGGGGCAGGGGGGATGGGCTTATAGAAACACGCATATCTTGTCATACAGAAGCACCTGGCCTACCAAAGTCTACGCCAAACCTGGCATAGGGAATAAGTGGTTTCGTCAGGTTGACTGGCCTGAATAGATACCTATCTCTCACTCCCTCACCACAAACTCCCCTCCATCGCTCTGCCCGAACACCTCCGGGAAGTACATCTCATACGCCGTCGCCGGGATCACATGGTACGTCCCCGGCACGCTGGCGCGCATGATGTAGCTGTATTCGTAGGTCCCGCGCGGCAGGTAGGTGGCGAAAAGGGCCACTTTCTCGTCGCGGATCTCGGAGTGCGAGAACCACCACCAGCCCCACCCATACCAACGATACCAGGTGTCCTCTTCCTCCACCGTGAGATTGCGCACGCCCGGGCGCTCGCCGACGACGCTCGTGGTGTTGAGGGTGACGTCCACCGCCTCACAGCCCGCGGGCAGGGGGTCTTCCACGACGACGTAGTACAGATCGGTGGGTGCGATGACGGTGAGCTTCACGCGGATCACGTCGCCAACCTGGGCGCTATCCACGTAAACCTCCGGGTCCTCTACAGGACTGTACTGCCGCGCGATGATGATCCCGCGATCCAGCGCTTTCACCTGCTCGACGGGCAAAAAATAGCGCAGGTGCGCCGTGTAGTAGAGTTGCCCCTCGCCCGTTTGCCCGCCCGATGCCGGAAGACGTTCGATAAACAGGCGGTTGCCTTCTTCCACCAACAGTTCCGCGATGGCGACCGTGAGTTTCTTGCTCTCGTCGATGTTGGTTGCATCCACGTCGCCTTCCAGCAGTACCTCCCCGTTCAGCGTGACGGTGTAGCTGAAGTCACCGCGCAACTCACCCGTGGCGCGCATGTAGGCCACCAGCGCCATCAGCGACCACGAGGTAGATTGCGTTGTGCCCCAGTAGCCTTCCTTGCGGGCGTTCATCAGCCAGCGGACGATGTTGGGCAGCAGGTCGCTTTCCGGGTTGTGGCGTGCCATCGCCCACAGTACCATCGCCGTGGTGCGGATGTCGGTGTTCATGTTCCAGTAGTCGGGCTGCGCCTCTTCCCAGTGTGTGCCGGCGGCGCTGTAAATGGCGGCCCCGTTGAGGTCGGAGAGCAGCGTGTTGATGCGGGTGTCCTCCTCCGGTTCCAATAGCCCCAAAGCGACGGCTAACGTTGCCCGCCCGTAATGATCCAGCCGCTGGCGGACCTCGAAGAGTTTGATCGCCCGTGCCAGCTCGCCGGCCGGCTCCGCGCCATCCACAAGATTGATGTACTCACCCAGGACGTAGAGTTGGTATGCCAGGCGGTTGGCCTCCCAATGGGACATGGTTTGATCCGCCGAAACGATGTTAGCGCGCAGGAAGCCGGCGGCTTTGTGGATCACCGCCTTGTCCACGGTGAAACCGGCCCGCTGCGCTTCCAGCATCCCCTGCAGGGCATAAGTCGTCAGATAGGGGTTGCTGGCGTCGGTTTGCCACCAGCCCCAGCCACCGTCGTAGTGCTGCTGTGCATAGAGTCGCTGCAAGGCGATGCTGACCTGCTCGGTGAGTTTCTCCTGCAATCCAGGCCGCGTGATGCTCATCTCCTGTAACGCTTGATAGGTGAGGACGTTGGGCAGGAAGCGGCTCACCGTCTGTTCGACGCACTCGTAGGGGTAGTGCTCCAGGTAATTCAGCGCGTCCACCGTCGCCCCCGTGAGCGAGCCATCCAGTTGTACGGTCAGCTCGCCTTGCGTTGGATCGAAGGTGGGCGGCAGTTGGATGATCTCCTGGCGTACTTCCGGCCCGGCGAGTCGCCCGGCAGTGCCCACGACTTCCGGCGTCGCATAGCGGTAGACCGGCAAGGTGTCCTCGCGCCCGTCGTAGAAATCACCCGCGCGCGCTTCCATCCGCACGATGACTTGATCCCCGGGCAATGCCGTGACCGGCCACGCGACCTTGACCTTGTCGCCTGCGGGGATGTCCACCCTTTGTTGCGTCGTCCCCGTGACCTCTAACCCTTCCACGGTCAGCGTCACCACGGCGGAGACTGCTGTGCCGGTGTTGTTGTGGACAATGGTGGCGATCTCCGCCTGGTCACCCACGACGAAGAAGCGCGGCAGCAGCGGGCGCACGAGCAGATCGAGGGTGCTGAGGACATCCACGTCGGTGCGCCCCACGAGCGTGTCGGCGGTGATGCCTCGCGCCTGCATGCGCCACGTCGTCAGGTTGTCGGGCAGCTTCACCTGCACCTGCGCGCGTCCATCCTTGTCGGTACGCACCACGGGGTCCCAAAACGCGGTATCGGCGAAGTTGGTGCGGATGATCCCGCCTTCTCCTCCGCCCCCGCCGCCGCCTTTCGCTTCAGGCGCAAGCTCGCGGTTGTAGGCTTCCATCGCTATCACCAGCGCCGACGACGTGCGCACGCCCAATCCACGCTGGCTCCAGAAACGTTCCATCAGCGTCGGTCCGGTTTCGTCGGCGAGCGCCAGCACGGCCAGGTCCGCCATCCGCAGCGACAGTTCGGCCTCCACGGGATGGCCGGCATGATCCGTCACCAGCACATCATAAGTGGCGGTGTCGCGGGGATGGTAATACACGCCGCTCTCGATGGGTCGGTCAGGCGTGAGGGTGATGGTCAGCTCTTTCTCTTCTGTAGACACCGGCAGCATCACCATGCCCATCTTGAACGACGCCAGCGCGTCAGTTGCCCGGTCGGCGCCTTGCACGATGACGACGGAGACGAAGATGTTGGGGATGTGGTCGGCGGTGATGGGCACGCGCAACACTTCGCTGTTGCTGGTCAGTTCGATGACGGCGGTTTCGAGGATGTGCCCGCGCTCGATGGTGACCAAAGCGTTCACCGTGCCGCTGTAGGGTGAGGGGATGAGGATTTCGGCCACGTCGCCCACGGCGTAGGAGTCTTTATCGGTGATGAGATCGATGCGATTGGTGCTTTCCTGCCGCCAGTAGGCTTCGCCGCCGCCCCATACCCAGAGGTAAGTGCTGCTGCGGATGACGTTGCCGTGTGCGTCCTGGCCCGTCGCAAGAATCTTATAGCTGCCCGATGACGGTGGCGTGAAGACTGCCGCCGCCTTGCCGTCTGCCGACGTGGTCACAGTGGTCGTGTAGATGGGAATGTCTTCTACGGCCCACGTCCAGTAGAAATTGCCGTTTTCGGTCTGCTGGCGGACGTTGTACCAGCGGTGTTCCATGAACACGACGTCCAGCGCCCCGGCGGATACCGGCGCACCGTCCCAATCTACGGTGAGGATATCGATGTCTTTAGGTTTTTCCGCCTGGGCGATGCGTCCCTGGGGTGCCAATCCGATGTAGAAAGCACCCTTGTGCACGATCGTCGCGGTGCGGTTGCTCACGTACTGGTTGTTGATGTCCGTCACGTTCGCCTCGATGGTGAACCGGCGGCTGGTCAGTTCCTCGGCGATGTCAGCGGAGATGTCGATCACAGCGCGCCCTTGCTCATCCGTTGTCGTCTCGCCGCGGGCAATAAGCCGTCCGTAGCCGCCGTAGCCACCCCGTTCGCGCTCCCAGTCGTAATCGGTCCAATCGTAGTAGGGGCATTTTTCGCCGCGCGGGCAGCGGTAGCTGAACCCATAATCGGCGCTGAGCACGCTCCAATTCACCGTGGCGTTGGCGACTGCCCCGCCGAAGTAATAACTGGCCTCGACGACGGCGTGGATCGTGTTGCCATTGAGATAGGCGTCCCGGTCGGTCGTCACCGCCACCTGGAACTCCGGTTTGCGATATTCGGCCACGGTGAAGCTCGCGCTGGCAGAGAAATCATGGTCCGGTTCTCCCATCTGGATGTAGTACGTCCCCAGCGGCGCTTCGGCATCCAGCGGCAGTTCGTCAAAGAGCGTGCCCATATCGCTCAGGGTCAGGCGCTGGTTGTAAAGTTCTTTCCCATCCGGATCGCTTACCTGCACGGTGAGGGTATGGAGATCCGCCGGGATGGTGTAATGGGCATCGTCGTCGACGCGGACGATGCCCTTGAAGTAGACGGTCTGACCCGGCCGGTAGAGAGGGCGATCGGTGTACAGATACCCCGCATAATGGCTCGAACCGTAGTCGCTGTTCACATTGAAATTCCAGGGATTGATGCCGCCGTCCCACCCATTGGAGCCTACAGCAAAGTCAATATCGCCGGGCTGCCCGGCAAAGGCGAAGTAACTTTCCCATAGATCGGTCTCGGTCCGGCCCGTGCTCAGGAATAGGCCGTCACCGTCGGTCTGCCCCGCGCCGTGCCAGCCGAGTTTTGCGTTGTGGAAGCGGATGGGCACATGGGGAACCGGCTCGCCCGTTGCCAGGTCGGTGGCCCAGACGAGCGCTTTCGTGCGGGTCTGCTTGAGCGTCAGATTGACGCGCGAGCGGATAAAGATGTAGTGGACAGGGCCGCTCTTCGGGTTGTACTGCTGCACTTCCGGCGCGGTCATTTGGAGATAATAGATGCCAGGCGGCAATGGCTCGGCGTCGGCCTCCACCATATCCAGGCGGAGCAAGCGGCGCGTGTTGGGCAGCGCTGTCACCGGAACGGACCAGCGACGTAGCAGCGTGGAGGCAGCCGGCCGAAAGTTGTCGCGATACTGGTAATCGTTGGAATCGAAGAAGCGGACAAAGGTCTCCGGCGTCATGCGGTACAGTTCCACATCTAGCCGTGAGACGTTGCGGCAACTGGCGTAGACGAAGGTGTCGGTGTAGGCGTTGAACGTTCCCAACTCACCGCTGGTGTTGAACAGGATATACGGATTCAAATTGCCGGTGGTGAAGCGCAGACGCAGGGTCCGTCCCAGCGGCGCACCGTATTGGTCGGGCGCTGCGCCGTCCAGGGTGAGGCTGTAGACCGTCATCGGTTTCATGGCCAGGGCGATATGCAGTTCGGTGTCGGCCTCTGACCAGTAAGTGTAGACCGAGGTGGGTGGGGGGATGATGTGCAGATAATTCATGAATCCGGCCTTTTGCATCGGGCTGGCGAAAGTGATGCGGATATCGCTGGAGGGGCTGACGTCCACTTCGCCATCGGCCGGGGAGGTAGAAATCACGCCGGGGTCTCTGACGGTGTAGAAGCGCCACGCCTGACTCTGTTGGAGGGTCACGTCACTGTTGCGGGCGCGTGCGGTGGTGGAAAGATGCGCATAGGGACGAGTATTGCGCGGCAGCGGCGAATCCGGGATGAAGGTCATCGTTTCTGCGGCGAGCGCGGTTGCGCCGCCATCCCAGCGGAAGGTCCCGGCGACCGGCTGGTTGTTGATGCTCAGGGTGAACGCCGCTTCGGTCGTCGCATGATCCATCGGCTGGTTGAAGGTGACGCTGATGACCGCGTTGGGGCCAATGTGTTCCTCTTCCGTGCGTGGCGACCACGTGGTGACCGCCGGACGCAGCGTGGTAAACGTCCACGTGTAATCTTCGGCCAGGAGCGCACCCGTGGTGTCTCTCAGACCTGCCGCCACGCGCGCCGTGTAAAGCGTCGCCGGAAGGAAGCCGCCTTCAGGATGGAAGCGGTAGATCGAGGTGTTGAGCCACTCGCCCGTCCCCTGCACCGGCGGGGTGAAGGTGAGCGGGTCGGGCAATTCGCTCTGACTGCCGATGGCGGTCAGTGGCACGACCGGGCGGTTGAAGACGACGGTGACGCTGCTGTCCGGCGCAATGTCCGTACTGTCCGGTATGGGCTGTACTTCACTGACCACCAGATGCCCCACCGTCTGGAAGTCGAACGCGACGGGATCGGCCAGGGTTGTCCCCTCGACGTTACGGGCGTTCTGATCCACGGTGACGCGGTAGCTGGCGCCGCGCGCCAGCGGTTCTGTTGGGGTAAAGACAAGCGTGCGACTATTGACCCAATCCAGCGCGCCCTTGACAGGAGGCGCAATGGCGAACGCTTGCGCCACGCTGTCGGTGTCCATCGGCTGGTCGAAGATGAGTTCGATGGGGGCATCGAGTGCCTGTGTCTCGCCGGTTTCCGGCGCGCGGAAGAGCAGTCGCGGGGGCGGGTAAGAGATTGCCGGCGTCGGCGCAGGCGTGAGGGGAACCGGTTCTTCAGTCCCCGTCAGCCACTGGCATGATGTCGACAACAGGGCTAACAGCAGTACAATCAGCATCCAACGTTGAGGAAAGTGTCGCATCTTCATTAGCGCCTCCAAAAAGAAACTGCAAGTGTCTTTGAGCATTGCGCGGAGAGTGTCCTATATTCCATAGGTTTCACCCTCTCCATTGTTACTATTGTATCACGAAACTGCGACCAACACACTTTTCGGGGTGCATTTCAGAATGGGGGCGACTTTTCTTTGATTGCACCGCAGAGCACGCAGCGTTCGCAGAGTTATCAGAAATTTCTCCGCGTCCTCAGCGAACTCTGCGGTTAAATCAGACGTTTATCTGGCTTTTGCACCCGAATTGAAATGCACCCCTTTTCGCTACATACGATAGCCCTGTATGTGTTGGGATTGACAGAATATCTCCTTCCAATGTATCTATTCAGGCTCGTAAACCCGGCGAAGCGACTTATTCCCCAGAGTAGGTTTGGCGCTGATTTTGGTATGCCGGGCGCTTTTGGATGGTGAGCCAGGCGTGTTTCTATAAGCCCATCCCCCCTGCCCCCCTTTCCCCCAGGAAGGGGGATTTTGGGTAGGGGTGTGGCGGGCGGCTTCGCCGCCCGCCACACCCCTGCTTTTTCGCCCCCTTCTCCTCCGCTTGCGGGGGAGAAGGGGGCTGGGGGATGAGAGGGTCATCGCCTGCCGCAGGGGTAACCTGTTATGTGCCCTCCCCAAAGTCCCGTTCGCCACCCGGCAAGGGTGGCTGAATAGTTACAATTCCTCTGCAAGTCAGTTTCGTAGGGCGAATTGCCGATTCGTCTGACGCCGCGAGTTGCCCACGAGCACTCCATTGTTCCGCCGCCGGCTCAGTCCCGGACTTCAACGGTGATGTCTGAGCTGGATACTTGATCGCCGTCGGCGGTGACGCCCACCGCCATAAAAGTATGCGCGCCCGGTTCCAGTCGCCACAGATGCGTGTAGGGCGGCGCAGTAAATTGCGCCAGTGGCGATCCATCCAGCAGTAAAGTGACCTGCGCCAGGGCACCACTTGCTTCGGCGGCAATGACGATTTTTTGCGTGTCGCGGGGCTGCGCCGGATCGATACGATAAACCGTGCCGACATCGGGGCTGGTGAGGCGGAGGGAAGAGACGAGCACTGCCGGCTGCTGGCTGGGGGCCGGAGGTTGGGGAAGGTGATGCTCGCGCGCCCAGCCTTGGGCTTCGGGAGGCAGGACGGTGTAGACTGTACCGTCGATCCGCCGGTGCATGGTGCAGGTGGTGGTCGGTTCGGTCCCGGCGATGAAGGTCTCGGTGACGCGATGCGGGCAATCCGCCCCCGGCAGTTGCCCGGAAAGCGCGCAAATCTCGACGTCAACCAGACCCTCAGGACGGCTAAAATCCTGAATAGGACGGCCTTTGAGGGCAGCCTCCATCACGTCATGCCAGATGGGGGCCGCGCCGGTGATGCCGTTCACGTCCTTCATCGTCTCGTTATCCGCATTGCCCACCCACACCCCCACGACCAAATCCGGTGTGTACCCCACCGTCCAGTTATCGCGGAACTGGGTAGTCGTGCCGGTCTTGACGGCTGCCGGGCGGGTCAGATTCAGCACGCTCCCCTCGCCGAAGGTGGGGATACGCGCCTGATCGTCGCTCAGAATGTCGGTGATGAGGTAAGCGACGCGAGCATCGAGCACCCGTTCGCCCCTGCCGGACGTTGTTTCCCACAACACCGTGCCGCTGGCTTCTTCTACACGCTGGATCACCACGGGCTGAACGGCGTAGCCGCCGTTGGCGAACACGGCGTAGGCGGCGGTCAGTTCCAGCAGACGTACTTCACCGCCGCCTAGCGCCAGCGCGAGGCCAAACTTGTCGGGATCATCAAAGGTGGTGATGCCCAGCCGTCGCGCCATGGCGGTGAACGTCTCGACGCCGATGGTATCGAGAACCTCGACGGCGATGAGATTGTACGACGAGGCCAACGCCTCACGCAGTCGCACCGGGCCGCGGAAAGTCAGGTCGTAGTTGAGGGGGATGTAGGGTTCGCCCTCGCGGGTCACGAAGGCCGTGCGCACGTCTAGCATCATCGTTGCCGGCGTGATGTCGCCGCGCTCGAAGGCAGCAGCGTAGGCGAGCGGCTTGATGGACGATCCGGGCTGGCGCAGCGCCGTTGCACCATTGACCGCACCGTCGATGCGCACTGAGAAGTAGTCCGGGCTGCCGACCAGCGCCACGACTTCGCCTGTCCACGGGTCGAGGGCGACGAGGGCGGCGTTGCGAACGTTGCGCCCTCCCGGCGGGCACCCGGCTTCGTACTGGCACACGGCCAGCAGCGCCAGATGATGCCGGATCACGTCGCGGGCCGTGTCGGTCAGCGCCACATCCAGCGTGGTGTAGACGTTCAGCCCGCCGGCTTCCAGCCGCGCCAGGCCCAGTTCGCGCTCCAACTGATGGCGCACGAGCATCACAAAATGCGGCGCGCGGATGGGAAACGACGCCGCGGCGAAATCGAGTTGCTCTTTCTTTGCCAACTGCGCTGTGTCTGCGTCGATGTAGCCATGCTTCACCATCAGATTCAGCACGACGGTTTGCCGTTCTTGCGCCGCTTCCAGATTTTCCAGGGGATTGTAAAGCGCGGGCGCTTGCGGCAGACCCGCCAGGAGCGCGCTCTCGGCCAGGTCCAGGTCACGCGCGTGCTTGCCGAAATAGGCTTGCGCCGCCGCCTCGACGCCGTAGGCCATATTGCCGTAGTACGTCTCATTGAGATAAAGATTGAGGATTTCGTCTTTGGTGTAGCGCCGGGTGAGGCGGATGGCAAGCAGTAGCTCCCGTAATTTGCGACGCAAGGTCCGTTCGGCGCGCTCGTCGGCGCTGAACATGACCGTGCGCACCACCTGCTGCGTGATCGTGCTCCCGCCCGCCACAACCTCGCCGCCGCGGACGTTGATCCAGACCGAGCGCAGGATGCCTTTGGCATCCATGCCGGGATTGTCATAGAACGTGGCATCCTCGGTGGCGATGGTGGCCCAGATAAGGCTCGGCGGGATGTCTGCGAGTGTGACCGGGGTGTGGCTGCCGGTGTAGGGCGGCGGCATTTCAAAGAGGAGTTGTCCGTGACGGTCGTAAATTTTGCTGCTCGGCGCGGTAGTATAAGCGCGCAGGTCGTCCGGCTCAGGCAGATCGGCCAGGAGCCACCGGGTCAGTATCCCACTGCCGAGCAATGTCAGGCCACATATCCCAAGCAAGACTTGCGCAATGCGTTTTTTGGACATGCCGTTTCTTTACCTCAAGATCCGCAAATCGCATGGGGCGGGCGAATTGCCAGTTCGCCCGCGCTGTTTTCTGGCGCTTCGGCCGGTCGCTAACTGCACCTGCTGCGGATCAGGCGATCACCTGATCGGCAACACGTTCGCCATCCCCCACAGATGCGCCGCGCAACAACACCGCGTCGCGGATGCTCACACGGTCGCCGATGCGGCAGTCGCGTTCGATGTAGACGTTCGGCCCGATGACGCAGCCTGTCCCGATGATCGTGCCTTGTTCAATGTAGAGCGGTGTGATCAACCGGGTGTCCGGGCCAACGGTGTGCGGTTCCAGTTGCGGGCGACCGTCACCATGCATCAGGTATTCCCGGTTCAGCGTCAGGAGATCGGCGGCATTGGTCAACGTCAGCCGGCGTTCGACGGTCACGCCGCCCACACGGCCGTCGCGGTTGATGAGCATTTGGATGGCGTCCTGAAGTTCGTACTCGCCCCGTGGTGAACGTGAGACTTCCGACAGATATTCCAGGATGCGCCGCGAGAAGATATAGAGCGGCAAGCTGGAAATGTTGGAGGGCGCTTCTTCCGGCGCAGGCTTTTCGACGATGCGTGTAATCCACGGCCCATCCAGCGCCACAATGCCGGTACTGCTGAGGCGTTCGCGCTTCACCGGCATCAGGGTCAAGACGGCGTTGGGCTGAGGAGAGGTGCGCCAGAAAGCCATCAACCGGCCCACGTCATCCGCCATCACGAGATTGTCGCAGGCAGAGAGGACGAAGTCTGCGGTGATGAGCGGCGCAGCGCATTGGAGCGCTTTGGCCATTCCCAGACGTTCCATTTGGTAGATGAAGCGCACGTCGGCGTCGAGCGTCGACTCGCGGAGAAAATAGTGCGTGATGTCGCGGTCTTCCGGGCTGACGACGAGAATAAAATCGTCCACGCCGTTCACGAACAACAGTTCCATCACTCGCTCGACGATGGGCTTGCCCAGGATGGGCAGCATGGCCTTGGAGCGATCCAGCGTAATCGGATGGAGCCGCGAGCCTTTACCGGCGGCGAGAATGACGCCCTGCATATTCTAGTTACTCACACGATGAATGTAAACGATGTTCCCTTTGGGGATGAACAACTCCAGCTTTGAAAATAAACCGCTCATCGCGCCAATCATGGACTCGTCAGGGTATCTATTCAGGCTAGTAAACCCGGCGAAGCGACTTATTCCCCAGAGTAGGTTTGGCGCTGATTTTGGTATGCCGGGCGCCTTTGGATGGCGAGCCAGGCGTGTTTCTATCAGCCCGTTCCCCCTGCCCCCCTTCCCTCCAGGAAGGGGGATTTTGGGTGGGGGTTTGGCGGGCGGCGAAGCCGCCCGCCAAACCCCCCTTTTGCCCCCTTCTTCCCCGCTGGCGGGGGAGAAGGGGGTTGGGGGATGAGAGGGTCATCGCCGATGGCCGAAGTGTCAACCCCGTATGCACTATCCCCAAAGTCCCGTCCGTCATCCGGCAAGGGTGACTGAATAGTTACTCTCATTGTACCATGTTATTGACGTTTGACACGTGCCTTGACTTTGCTTGAGGCTGTGGTAACGTTCCGCCGATACATTCTGACTTGAGGCGTCTATGGCAATTAAAGAGAGAACGCAACAGATGCGCGTTGTGGCTGAAATTCTGCTGATTCATCTGCCGGACATGCTGGCGCAAGACCAGGCGCTGGCGCACGATCTCCTGGCGGTGGTGGGGACGGCGCTACACGCCATTTACGAGGACGCCGAACAGTCGGCTAAAGCATGGGACAAGAAAGCCTATCACATACGCGCTGACGAGATGCGCCAGGAGTGGGATTGGGCGCTGGCAGCTTCCAATTACGCGCTCGGTCTGGCGTTGCGCCCCGAGCCGTTGACCAACGCCGTGCTGAACAAAATGCGGGTGATGATCCGTCCCGGTCTGGAACGTCCGGCGCGGCATCAACTCACCGATCCCGAACGTTTTCGCGGCGCGGCGCAGGCAGTCAGAGTGCAGCAATCCCATAAGCGGGCGCCTGTCAGAGGATAGCGCGCGCCATTAGCCCCCTACAACACCTCTACCGGATCAATATCCACTAGCCAGCCGGCAGGAATGTCAATTGAACGCAGGAAGTCCGCCGGAGCGACACTGCGCAGGAGGATCTGCCAGCGGTAGCGTCCGCGGACACGGGCGAAGAAGGCCGGCGCCGGCCCGATGAGGTCGGTGACGGGCAGTCCGGCGGCCTGGAGCGCATCGCGCAGCGTCGCGGCGAAACTCTCGGCGGCCTGCTGGGCTTTTCCACGCTCCGCATGGGCGTAGACCAGCCGTGCCAGGCGAATGGCAGGCGGGTAGTCGGCCTGCTCGCGGAAGGCTAACTCGCGCCGGGCGAAGCCGACGTAATCGTGGACCGCTGCGCGCTGCACGGCGTAGTGCGCAGGATAGTAAGTTTGCAATATCACCCGCCCGCCGAGCAATCCCCGCCCTGAACGTCCGGCGACCTGCGCCAGCAGTTGGAAAGCGCGCTCGGCGGCGCGAAAATCCGGCAGATTGAGCGCCGTATCGGCGGAGACGATCCCCACCACGGTCACTTTGGGGATGTCCAACCCCCGCGCCACCATCTGCGTGCCCACCAGAATGTCGGCCTCCCCGCGGGCGAAGCGTCCCATGATTGCGGTGTGGGCGGCGTGCGAACGGGCGACATCCTGATCCCAGCGCACCAGACGCGCCTGGGGCCAGCGTTCCGCCACGCGCGCGGCGAGTCCCTCCGTCCCCAGGCCGAAGGCGCGCACCCGCGCCGAGCCACACTCCGGGCACCGGCGCGGCATCCGTTCTTGGTATCCGCAGTGATGGCAGAGGAGTTGGCTGACGCCTTCATGATAGGTCAGCGGCGTGTCGCAGCGTGGACATTCCGCCGTCCAGCCGCAATCGCGGCAGAAGATGTACGTCGCCGTGCCGCGCCGATTCAGAAAGAGGATGATTTGTTCGTGCTGCGCCAGTGCTTGATCCACTGCTTCTTGCAACGCGACGCTGAACACCGAGCGGTTGCCGGCCTTGAGTTCTGCCCGCATATCCACGATTTGGACCGCCGGCAGGGCCATGGCGGCAGCTTGCGGCGTCTCGGACGGTTGATAGCGACTGCCGGGGAGATGAAAATACTGCTCCCAGGCCGCGATGCGCTGCCGGTGTCCCATCACCCGCTGCGGCATCTCCAGAAGGCGATAGCGGCCCTGCAACGCGCGGGCGTAGGCTTCCAGCGACGGCGTGGCGCTGCCCAGAATCAGCAGGGCGCCCGTGGTGTGCGCCAGTTCTTCCGCTACGTCGCGCGTGTGGTAATAAGGGGGACGCCCTTGTTTGTAGCTGGTGTCCTCCTCCTCGTCCATCACGATCAAGCCCAGGTTAGAGAATGGCGCAAACAGCGCCGAACGTGCGCCGACCACTACCGTCACTGCACCACTGCGCACGCGCCGCCAGGTGTCGAAGCGCTCGCCGTCGCTCATCTCGCTGTGCCACAAGCCCACCTGTCCCGGAAAACGCACGGCAAATCGGTGCACCGTCTGTGGCGTCAGGCTGATTTCGGGGACGAGGATCAATGCCTGTTTGCCCTGGGCCAAGACGTTGGCCGTTGCCCGCATATACAGCTCGGTTTTGCCGGAACCGGTCACGCCCAGGAGCAATACAGGAGCGGGCGCGGTTGCCGTAGCCGTGTCTTGCAGGAGGCTGGCGATGGCGTCCCACGCGGTCTGCTGCTCAGAAATGAGGGCGGGCGGTTCATCGGGTGTGAAGATCATCTCGGCCAATGGATCGCGCAGGGCTTCCTCGTAACTGAAGGCGACCAGGCCACGCTCGAATAATGTTTTCAGGTGATAATGCCTGGCGCCCGTTTCGGCGTAGACGACGCTGATGTCCACCGGCTGGCGTTCACTGTCGAGAAAATCCAGAATGCGCCGGTAGAGCGACCCAGCGCGCAGACCCTGCAATGACGTTTCCCATTGGGAACGCGGCGCCGTCAAGCGCGCGAACTGGACCACCTGGGGTGGCACGGCAGCAAGGCGCAGGAGACGTTCGACCTTGAGCAGTCCGCGGCGTTTCAAATCATGCCGCGCCCGGCGCAGATCGATACCTTTGAGGGCCTGTTTGACCTGGGCGCCGGTCAGCGGACCGCGCTGGATGAGCGTTTGGAGCAATGTCGCGGCGGGAGCCGGCAGATCGGGCGGCGCCGCCGTCACCAGCGCGGTAAGACGTAGATAGACGGTGGTGCGCAGTCCCGGCGGCAACATCGTCTGCACGCATTGATGCAGCGGCGCTAACGTTTCCCGCGACATCCACCGCGCCAGGTCCAATAGCCGCGTGTCGAGCGCCGGATCGGGATAGAGGATGCTTTGAATCGGGCGGGTTGCCGGCACGGCAGGCGTCTCGGTGAGGGCCAGCACCATGCCAGGCAATGTCATATCACGTAGAGGCACAGCCACTAACAGGCCCGGTCGAATAGCGTCAGCCATCTCGCCGGGGACACTATAGTCGAATAAAGGCGTCGTCTTGATTTTGAAGGGGATGAAAACGATAACCTGCGCATACATCTACGGATTGCCTTCCCCTTCAATGGGCGCGAGATCGGCGAGCGTCTGCTGCCAGGAAGGTGTGCCGGGGGCGTAGCCTTCGATGCGCACCAGCGTCCCTACGTCCGCCCACTTGAAGAGCGTCTCGGCGTCACCGATATCGAGGATGATGCAGCCGAACGAGGCCGGCCATCCCAGGACGCTCCGCGAGAGGCGCGTCCCGTAGTGCGTGATCGGCAGCTCGTGGATGCCGTTGAAGAAGCCTTCATCTTCTTCATAGATGCCCATAAAGTACGGCATATCCAGTTGCCAGCGCTGCGCAAAGGCCATTTCTTCCTTGAACAGGACCTGAAACTGTCCTGGAATGGTCGGCGTGCGCGAAATGCCGCTGGAGATGGTGAAGTTGTAAATCTGCGTGTCGTTCTCGAAGACGCGCATCTGCTGTTTGGGCAGATCGATCTCGATGCGCTTGCCGGGCGTCAGCGGGTAAGGGAGCAGGACGTCGATAGAGGGGATGACAAGTTCCTGCCCCACGTCGATGGCGCCGGGATCGATGTCGGGATTGGCCTTCTTGAGCTGGTACGTGGGCATGTGATGGTCAAAAGCGATGAGCGCGAGCGTGTCGCCGGGCTGTACGACGTAAAGGGTGTCCGGGTGACGGACGTGCGCCTGGGCCTGATGCTGCCCGGCGTACAGCGCCGCGAGCACGTTTTGCAGCGTCGGGCCGATGTCCAGCAGCCGTTCTGCGCCCAACTGCGGCGCGACTTCTTCCAGCCAGGCCTTGACCGGTGTCGCATTCACGTACAGCTTGATGGCTTGACCCTCGGCGCGCGGTTCGAGCCATGCGCCGATGCGCTCCGGCAGCGCGACAAACTCGGCGCGATACCCGGCCGGCAGCTCGTTGTCGAGCAGTTCGCCGGTGAGCGGATCATCCACGACGAGCGTGAACGACTGCGCCAGCCATGCCTGGGCCTGGGTGCGCGCCGGTTCCGGCGTAGCGATTTGCGGCGGCACGACGCTGAGGGTCAATTCTACGGTTGGTGTCCCCTCCGCCAATGCCTGCAGCACGCGGGCAGCGGCGTCTTCCACGTCGAGGCGTTGTCCGGATTGCCCATCCGCCGCGATAATGTTCCCGCCGTTAAGTGTCAGGCGTGCATCGACCGGCGCGCGCTCCACCTCTGCTGCCATCCGCGTCACGGCCTCGCGCACCCGCGCCGGGTCCGCGGGCGTGACCACCGGCGCGACGATCACGTTCTGCCGGCGCAGGCTTGCCAACAGCGGGATCTCACCGTCGGCGTCACGTCCCACGGCGTAGGCGGCCTGCGCCGTCGCGCGGACGTCGTAGTGCTGGCCCACATCCGTCCAGGTGACGTGCCACGTCCGCCCGGCGACCTGCACATCAACCCCCATCGTTTCCGGCGCCGGCAATCCCCGTGCAAGCGCCTCCGCCGCCTCGTCCACCGTCATATCACTCACGTCCACGGTCTGCACGTGCACGCCCGATAAGATGGTGTCGGTCGGGCGGCGCAGCGCCAGCCACACGGCCGCCAGGACGACGAGCATCAAGACGAACAAACCTGCGAGCGCACGCATGGCGGTTTTGAGTGTGGCGGGCGGGTGTTGTTGAGTTTTGGGTTCGTTGGTCATAATGTCACCATTTACACTGGGGAAATAACTGCTTCAGGACACCGTAATTTGACAGATGTTGATGAAAAAACAATGCTGAATCGTGTAGTGTATACCTGCGTGAGGCTCATTTATCGTAAGACAACTCGCTCGTTACGAAGTAGTGTGAACGTATCCATGTACGCAACGGAGACTTTCTCGCAAACGTTAGGAATTTGAATCTTACCGGCTATTTTCCCCGCTCTTCCATGATTTTGTTCATACCTGCGTGCTTCCATCGTCACAACAACCAGGTTGTGCGCTTTGGCTTGAGCGATTACCCACGGATCGGCGCCTGACAAGAATTTTTGTACGTGCTGCGGCTCATATAGACGCTCTACCAGATCGGCAATTTCGCGGTATGCATCTTGTGTTACTTCATCAGGTTGTACGAAAAGAACGCTCTTGTTTGCGTTCGCCCAATGCGCCAATTCATCATCAGAATCGGCTATCTCTTTATAAACCAGTACGGAGCTACAAATTGCCCGTCGTTCAGCCATACGCGAAAGCCCTTCCCAAAAGCCTGGCGCAATATCGAACGCATAAATAGCGCCGGTGGGCTTCGATGTAGACATTGGTATCCAGGCAATAGGGCATCCTTCCCCCTAGAACTCCTGCAAGGCATTAATCAATGTTTGAGGCTTGGTATTTAACAACTCAGAGGCTTCTTTATACAGAACTGTTCCCTCTCGCACAGCTTGAGCCACTTCACCTACAAGTAGGCGGCCATTGCGTGTGCGGAAATTCCGATAAAAGTCTCCGCCTGCTGTCTCTCTAGTCTGATTACTTAAAAACTCGCGTATTTCCTGTTGGGCTTGATGGTAAATTTGCCGAAATATTGGCTCTTCAATTTGTCCGGTCTCATACCCACGAATCAATACGACAAAGACGCTTACCCGAAATTCTTGAGCAAGGTCTTGAAATGTTTCAAGGTCCAGGACGCGACTTTGTAATCGTTCTATCAGTAATGAAGCAGGTACCAATAACTCAGCAGCGACTTGGTTGCACAAACGTTCGATTGCCAATGTTTGTTGTTCGGGTAAAACGGCTTCGGGATTAGAAATCCCACTTGTTCCTGTCCACAAATGCCCCAGTTCGTGGGCAAAGGTGAAAATACGTCCATTGACGGTATCTTTGGCGTTCAGGAAAATAAGAGGCGCATAAGGGTCGGTGAGTGCAAAACCTCGAAATTCCTGCACGGAGAGTGTACGGTGCGTATTGCTCAAAGCGTAGCCACTTTGCAATACCATAATCCCTGCATATTCAGCTTGTCGAACAAGAAAACGCAAATGCTCATCCGTGGATTTGACGTCTCGCGCAGTTGGAACAGGCAAGGCAAGTGCATGTCGAATCGCTGCACTGATAACCTGTGGAGAATCATCCATAGAGAATTTTCCGATGAAGGGCAAAGGTGGCTGACTTTCTTCGATACGCCGTCCGCGTAGCCAATCGCGCTTACGCAAAGCATCATTGAGGACGTCCTCTAACTCAGGGCTGTATTTCCCACGTTCAGATTCCGGTAGGGTGCGGAAATCGGGAATGGGAAGCGCTGTCGTGGGTGGATTAGAAAGAAACAGGTAACCGAACGGTATATGCAGAACATGCGCCAGTGCTTGCGCTTGCCGGAAGGTAGGAAACTCTTGCCCTCGCTCCCATACTTGCAAGCGTTGCGGTTTTGCACCCAGACCGATTTTTTGTGCTAATTGTTCTTCGGTCAGGTCAAGGCGTCTACGCGCCCATTGAAGAATGAGAGGATTAATCTTTGCTTGATTCATAGTGCAACGGCTCCGCTCAACGCTTTAGCTAAAGTATAGCAGGTTTTACTACCCATGCCAAATGAAAAGCAATCTTATGCGTCACATTCTCAATGCTCCTTTGTCTTATCTCCCTCCAGCAATGGCAGCGCCTCGAACCGTCGGCCAAGGACGGCGACGAGCATAACACCGGCCGCCAGCAAGGCGGCAATCCCTGAGCCGATGAAGATAACGGGTAACCCCAGGCTGTCGGCAAGCCAACCGCCGAGGGGGGTGGTGATGAGCGGCGCGAGGCCGCGCGTGGCGGCGTTCAGCAGCGATTGCAGGGTGGACGTCCACGCTTCAGGCGCGCGTTCGTCGATCAGGCTGACGTTCCCCACGAAATAGAGGGCGAAGCCCGCGCCTTTGAGCATCGCCAATGCTAATATCAGCCCCGGCTGGCGCACCAGTCCGTAGCCCAAGAGGGCTATGCCGACCAGCCCGTAGGCCAGCAGGATGCTGACCGGCTTGCCGAGTCGGCGAAAGATGGCCCCGCTGAAGTGCATCACCACCGGTTCGGCGAGCGCCGAAAGACCGAAGAGCGCACCGACCAGAAATTGTCCGCCGCCAAGCTGATCCATGTAGACGCCGGAGAACGTCCCGTACATCCCTTCGGCGATGCCGACCAGCGAGACGGCGACGAGGAGCACGATCAAACCTTGATCCCGACGCACGTCGCGCAAGATGGACGCGGCGGCAGGCGCGCTCGTTGTCGGCTGAGCTGTGGCGGCAGCAGGTGCGCTTTCTTCCAGACCCGTGGTGGCCCACAAGACCGGCAGGGTCAGCGCACTTGTCACGATGAACATCGCCTGAAAGCCCCACCGCTCCCACAGTGCGCCACCGACCAGGGCGGCGATGGCGAAACTCAACGATCCCCACAGGCGCAGTTTGCCGTAGTCAATGTGATGACGGGCGGCCATGCGCGCCACCATCCCGTCGCCGATGGACATCATCGGGCTGAACAGTACCGCGCGCACCAGGACCAGGAGCAGCAAGGGCGTGAACGTGCGTGGAAACAGGAAAAGGAGGAGCAGCGCTCCTGTCCCGCCGAGAGAGATGAGCAGCATCCGCTTTTGCCAATGCCGGCGATCGGCCAACAGTGAGAGTGCCGGGCCGACAAACAGCGCCATCAGAGGGGAGGCGGCGGAAAGGATGCCGATCTCCAGACCGTTGAGTCCCAGGTGGGCAAAGTAGACGTTGAAGAACGGCATTTGCGCGCCCATGGCGCCCCACAGGCTGAAGTAGAAAACTGAGGCGCGCCAGTATGGACTGTGTCGAAAAGTAGGTTTTATTTCTGCCATAGTTTTTCATAGACGCGCAGAAGCTGGCGTCCGGTACGACTCCACGAGAAATGTTTGTCGGCGCGTTCACGAAGTTGCGCGCCCAGCCGCGCTGCGCCGGCGGGATCGTGCAGGATGGCGTGCAGTGTTTGCGCCAAGGCTGCGGCGTCGCCCACGGGCGTGGCGTAGAGGCCGAGGATGTTGAGATATTCGCGGCTCACGGGCGTGTCGTAGGCGACCACCGGCAGCGCCATGGCCATGTAGTTGAGGATTTTGCCACTGCCTTCTGTCGCCGAAATTTTGGGGGCGGCAGCCACATCGCCGAGTGCCAGGTGGACGGGAATGGCTTCGTAGGGCATCTTGCCGGTGAAAATCACGTCCTGGTCGGTCAGCCCCAGGTCGTGAGCGTGCTGGCGATAGTATTCAACCCGCGGAAAGCCCATCACCAAAAAAGTGACGGCTTCGCCCTGCGCCCGCAGGCGGGCGGCGGCTTCCAGCAGTTGGGGGATGCCCTGGTAATCGGCCAGCAGTCCCAGGTAGACGACGACCCGGCGCTCCGGCGGGATGCCCAAGGCGGTGCGCCGCGCCTGTCGCTCCTCCGGCGTGATGCACGTAGGAAAGAGAAAATCCAGGTTGACACTGTCGGGCAAGGGATAGACGTTCTCACGGCGCTTGAAGACGTCGGCGAGCAGTTCCGCGCTGTGGACGGTGCTGGTGATGATGGCATCCGGCATCTCCACAATGCGTTCTTCCAGCCGCCGCCACCAATAGTAGGCTTGACTGTCTTTTTTCAGGAAGCCGTGATCGAGCATTTCTCCCGTCATGCTGCCCTGAAAATCGAAGACCAGGGGAACATGCAGTAGTTTGGCGAGGACGTGGCCGATCAAGGCGCCTTCGTGTAGATGCCCGTGGATGATGTCCGGTCGCCAACGCAGCGCCGTCCACAGCGCCGTCCACGAAAGCAACACGTCGAACGCCATCTTGTGCCGTGAAGAACCGACCTCGTAATCGGAGTGCCAGGGGGTGGGAGCGCAGCGTACAATATCCAGGTCGGGTAAGTCGCGCCCCAGGTAGTAGGTGACGATGCGGACTTGCATCCCCTGCGCCAGGAGCGCGCGTGCTTCTTCCAGGATGCGGATGTGACAGCCGTAGTCCAGGAAGAAGGAGGTGGGGGCAATCATGAGAATGCGCGGCGGTTGTTTAGGCATAGTGTTCGAGCGTCAGCGCGGCATATTGCCGGAGCGATCCTCGTGGGGTCGCGTTCGTTCTGGCGATTTTCCCGTCATCGTCTCGCCAAGCAGCGCCTGGAGGGTGCGCTGAAAAAGGCTTTCTTGCTTTAACGCGCCGCGTTCGATTTCCCAAGTGCGCGCGTGGCTTTCGGCCATCCAGTAGGCTCGCGCCTGGTCTGTGGCAGCAAAGGCGTTCTCCAATGTTTCTGCATCGCTCTGCGCAATCATCTCGCGTAGTTCGTGCAGACGGGCCAGGACGGCGTCGATGCCACGCAGCAATGTGTCGCGTCCCAAGAGGGCGAACATCCGGCGCGAGGCGGCATCGCCGGTAGCGGCGGCGGTCGCCGTGGCGAAGGGACGCCCGGCAGCCTTGCGCACCTCGGCCCAGCCGGGCGCGCCGACGGTTGCCTGGAACAGCGCGGTCGCCACTACGTCGGGGACGGCGTCCGCGATGAGGCGCACGGCGTCGTGCTCGGCGGGATCCATGTAGAGCGGTTCCGCGCCCAGGACGAGCGCCAGGTTGGCGATAGCGCGGGTGGCGCTCGGATGGTCGTCAGGGCGTGCGGTGATGGCGTAGACGGCGCGGCTGAAGAGGTCGGTGCGGGCATCGTGCAGGCTTTCCAGCGGTTCCCATCCGCCGGCGCCCGGTGCGAGGAAGGGGTCGGCGCCGATGAAGGGATTGCCGGGCGGCAGTGCTTCCTCCGCCCAGGCGATGACGGGAACTTTGAGCGGGGCGGTGTCGGTGATGACGACGCCGTCATCCGGCGCCAGCAGGCGTCCTACGTCTGCCAGTGTCTCCCGCATCTCGGCGAGGGGAACGGCCAGGATCACCAGCCGTGCTCCGTTCAGCGCCAGGTCCAGGTTGAAGTCGGTCCGGTCGAACGCGCCGAGCTTTTGCGCCTGCCGCGCGCGGCCCAATTCGCGGTCGTGCCCGACGATCTCCAGATGGTCGGCGTCCGGCGACTGGCGCAACGCCAGGCCGATGGAGGTCCCGATGCAGCCGGTGCCGATGATGGTGATACGTTGTCGGTTCATGCTAGTTCTCAGTCTCCAGATGGAAGTAACGGCAATATTGGCTCGCGCCACAGATGTTGCACTGGGGATCTTTTTCTAAGCAGATTCCTCGTTTAATGCCAATGTCGCCTGAACTTGTCCTAGTCATTTCCCATCGGCGGCTTGCAATGCCGCCAATGCCTTATCATCCGCGACTGGATCGTGATGCCGGCGGATGAAATCCACGGCACGCGGAGAAGCGCCGGCCTGCCCTGCCAGCGCGGCGCCCCATGCGGGGTGCTGCCGCCGGATAACAAATCCACGGCGCAGGCCGCGCGGTTCACCCCTGCTCCAACGGGCGGCCCACTGCGGCGCGAAACGCTCTCCCAGTACGGCACCGACGCGATCCCACAGGCGCGGCGGCGCTTTGATTTTCCCCACGTCGTGGAGCAGCGCAGCGATCAGCAAATCAGGATCGGTGTGTCCCTGCGCTTCTAACGTCCGGCAAACGGCGATGCCGTGATGTTGTTCGGCGCGCGCCATACGCTGGAAGAGGCGCAGCAGTTCATGATCGAGATGGCGTGCGGCATAAGCGATGTCAACCGGGCGCCAGGAAGTCCACAATGTCGTAAAGAATTGTGCGCTGCGGTACCACGCCCGCCTCCACGTCACCATTCTATGTACAGGCCCCTCCTTTGTGATGGAGGGCGAGTTGCCAACTCGCGCTACAACACTCAGCAGTGAAAGTCTTTTTGTCATGCTAAAGGGAGAGAGCCTTCACTTGCCCGCTCCGGGAACGATTATAGCATAGGAGGAAAGAATATGTAACTATTCAGCCACCCTTGTCAGGTGGCGAATGGGACTTTGGGGAGGGTGCATAATAGGTTACCCCTCCGGCAGGTGCTGACCCTCTCATCCCCCAACCCCCTTCTCCCCCGCCAGCGGGGAAGAAGGGGGCA
>DAOOGN010000068.1:0-24529 GCA_035415725.1 Anaerolineae bacterium
GCCCTCCCCAAAGTCCCGTTCGCCACCTGGCAAAGGTGGCTGAATAGTTACTTTTATTCTAGCGGTGAAGTCAGAATGATTCTACTACTGTGATTGTACCACAAAGTTGGGTAGTCAGATAGTCAAGTTGACATCCACCCCTTTCCATTTACAATTCGCTTTCGATAGACTGAACTAACGACTCTGTGACGACCCGACTAGCGGAGGGGACTATGATTAAGAAACTCACCAGCGCTGAGATTCGCCGGACATTCCTGGATTACTTTGTCGAGCGCGGACATACCCTTGTGCCGAGCGCCAGCCTGGTGCCGACGGACGATCCGACGTTGCTATTCACCAATGCCGGTATGAACCAGTTCAAGGACGTCTTCCTGGGGACGGGAAGCCGGCCCTATACCCGCGCCGTCGATACCCAAAAATGTATGCGTGTTTCCGGCAAGCACAATGATTTGGAGGATGTCGGTCACGACGGCACCCACCACACGTTTTTCGAGATGTTGGGCAACTGGTCGTTCGGCGATTATTACAAAAAAGAAGCTATCGCCTGGGCCTGGGATCTGCTGACCCGCGTCTATGGGCTGGACAAGAACCGGCTCTGGGTCACCATTTTCGAGGATGACCGGGGCACTTTGCCGCGCGATGACGAGGCCGCCATATACTGGCGCACCCTGACCGACATCGACCCGGAGCATATCTTGTCGTTTGGGCGCAAGGATAACTTCTGGATGATGGCCGACACCGGCCCCTGCGGTCCCAACAGCGAGATCAACTACGACCGTGGCCCCGAGGCCTGCGACAAACAAGGTGTGCCGGGCCACATTTGCCGCGTCAACGGCGATTGTCCTCGCTTCACCGAAATCTGGAACCTGGTCTTCATCCAATACAACAGTCTGGGCAACGGGCAACTGGAACCGTTGCCCGCCAGACACGTCGATA
The DNA here is from genome assembly GCA_035415725.1 of Anaerolineae bacterium. Taxonomy (GTDB): domain Bacteria; phylum Chloroflexota; class Anaerolineae; order B4-G1; family SLSP01; genus DSWT01. Next base: position 937 of record DAOOGN010000068.1, read on the forward strand.
CGGGCATGGGTTTCGAGCGCATGGTCGCGCTTCTACAAGGTGTGCCTACCAACTACCATACCGATCTTTTCTGGCCCATCATCGAGCAGACACAGGCTCTGGCCGGGCACACCGACGCCGAGCGCGAGGCCAACATCGTCGCCTACCGCGTCATCGCCGACCACATCCGCGCCGGCGTGTTTCTGGTGGGCGACGGCGTCCTCCCGTCCAACGAAGGACAGGGCTACGTGTTGCGCATGGTATTGCGCCGCGCCATCCGCTACGGACGCAAACTCGGTTTCACCCGGCCTTTTATGGCCGAACTGGCCGGGTTGGTCATCTCTATGATGGGACAGGCCTTCCCGGAACTGCCGTCACGCACCGATTTCATCCAGGCCACCATCACCGGTGAAGAAGAGCGTTTCCTGCACACTCTCGACCAGGGTTTAACCCGTCTCGACGCGGTTGTCGCCGACGTCAAGGCGCGCGGTGAGATCGTTATTCCCGGCGACGTGGCCTTTTTCTTGCACGATACGCTGGGTCTGCCGTTTGAGGTGACCCGCGATATTGTCGCCGAACACGGTCTGACGGTAGATGAAGCAGGCTACCACGTTGCGCGTGAGGAACAACGCATGCGGGGACGGGCTGCCGGTGATTTCCAGATGGAAACCGACCGCCATAGCCTGCTCTATCCTCTCCTCTATGAGTGGATCGCGGAGCAAAAGGGCGCTCACGCCCTCGAGTTCGATCCATACAGTGCGCTGGAAGTTCAAACTCGCGTGGCCGGCATCGTGCGCGGTGACAGGTTGGACACCGAGGCCACGCCCGGCGAAGCTGTGGAACTGGTGTTGGAGAAAACCTGTTTCTACGTCGAATCCGGCGGCCAGGTCTCTGACACCGGCTGCATCCGTGGGCCGGATTGGGAAGTGAGCGTCGAGGATACACGTCGCCCCATCGAAGGCATGATCGTCCACATCGGGCGCGTTGTGAACGGGCATCCCCGCGTGGGCGATGGGGTGATCGCCCAGGTAGATGCCGACCGTCGCCGGGATATTGCCCGCAACCACACCGCCACGCACCTATTGCACCGCGCGCTACGCGACGTTCTGGGCAGTCACGTGGCGCAGGCCGGGTCGCTGGTTAGTCCCGAGCGCTTACGCTTCGACTACAATCACGAGAAACCGCTGACCGCCGAGCAGCGCACGGAGATCGAGTGCCGTGTCGTCGAGGCGGTGTTGGCGAACTACGCGGTCGATGCCCGGCAGGAGGCCTACCGCGACGCGCTCAGCCAGGGTGTGACCGCGCTCTTCGGCGAAAAGTATGGTGACGTGGTGCGCGTCCTGCGCGTGGGCAGCGCCGGTGCGCCGTTCAGCCAAGAGTTGTGCGGCGGGACACACGTCACCCGCACCGGCGACATTGGGCCGTTCCTCATCACCTCCGAAAGCGGCATCGGAGCGGGGTTGCGCCGCATCGAAGCCGTCACCGGACGCGGCGCGCTCAAGGCGATGCAGGCCATGCGCGCACGTCAGGAGCAGGCCGCGGCTTTGCTCGGCGGCGCGGCGGACGAGTTGCCGCAGCGCATCGAGCGCTTGCAAGAGGAATTGCGCGATGCCCACAAGGAGATCGAGACCCTCACGCGCAAACTGGCCCACGCCGATTTTCAATCCCTGCTCAACAAAGTTGTGGAGATCGACGGCGTCCCCGTGCTCGCCGCCCGCGTCGATGTTCCCGACGCCGATATGTTGCGCGAGATGGCCGACTGGTTCCGCGACAAGATGCAGGGCGGCGTTATCGTGCTTGGCACGGTGATCGACGCTAAACCCTTGCTGATCGCGGCGACGACGAAGGCGCTCGTCCAGGAACGCGGCGTCCACGCGGGATACCTCGTCCGTGACCTGGCGCGCGTGGTAGGCGGCGGCGGCGGCGGGCGTCCTGATATGGCGCAGGCCGGCGGGCGTGATCCATCCAGGCTGACGGAAGCGCTGGACCAAGTCCCGGCGCTGGTACGGGCTATGCTGGTGAAATAATGCCGGTGGGAGGACAAACACAATCCGTGAACGTCATACGCATCACACCGGCCGATGATCGTTACACTATACGCGCGGCATTGAGCCATACGGCGGAATCCCGTGTTCTGCTGGTCCTGCCGTGGGACGTCGAAAAAGGGTGGATGCACCCTCTGGATTATGAGCTTTTGTTCCGCGAGGCGCAAAAGCGTGGGCTGGAAGTGGCCTGGGTTATCGATGACATAGCCCGGCGTCCTTTGGCGCGCGCGGCGGGTTTTCCGCTTTTCCGCAGTGAGGAAGCCGCTCAGGAACATCTCGCCCGCCAGGGTGCTTTTCCGCCCCTGCGTGTCCCCCCACAACCGGTGCCTCCCCACCGTCCCTGGTGGGCCGAAACGCCGGAACAGCCTAAACCGCCGCGGCAGCATCGTCAACCGCTGGGGGTGATCATCCTGGAAGTGGGTGTGATGGGGGTAGTGTTGATCACGTTGATCGGGGCGGCTTTTTTGTCGTGGCCGTCGGCGCACGTCGTCCTCGTGCCGCAGGGGATGACGTACTCGCGTACCGTCGCCGTCTCCGTAGACCCGACGTTGACGGAGGTGGATGTGCAGCGCAGCCTTATCCCCGCGCGGCGCATCGGCGATGAATTTGAGAGTTACGTGGAAATCGGCACGAGTGGTCGGGGGTTTGCGCTTTCCGGACGCGCTACCGGGCAAGTGCTCTTCACCAATTTACTCGGTCAGGATTATCGCGTTCCTGAAGGCACTGTGGTGCGCACGACGTCCGGATCTTACCCGGTGCGCTTCGCCACCACTCAAGAGGTCATCATCCCGGCCTTTGGGCAGGTGATGGCCCCCATCGAAGCGCTGGAAGAAGGGCCCAGCGGCAATGTCGATCCCTACCAGATCAATTTGATTGAAGGCGTCGTTGGCTTTGCCGCGCGGGTGACGAATCCCGACGCGACGGCCGGCGCGGAAAGCACCGCTGTGGCTACCGTCGCCGAAGCCGATCGCGAGCGTGCCTGGAATCTGGCGGCCCAACAAGTGATGGCCGAAGCCTACAACGGCTTGCAAGATTCGGCTTATCTCGAAGCGGGGGAGTTTCTGCCCAACCAGGCTTTGGTCATTCAGTCCATCCCCAAGCAGGCTTACACGCACATGGTCGGCGAAGAGACGCCCGTGTTGGGATTGGCCTTGCGTCTGTTGGTGACCGGACAGGCCGTCAATGTGACGAATGTGCAGGCCGTCGCCTACCGCCAACTGGCGTTGCAATTGCCGGAGGGCTATACTTTGCAAGATGCCCGTTTCGAATACGGCGAGGCCGCCGAAGAAGATGTCGGGCCGGGGCTATTCACCTTCTATGTGACGGCGCATGGTCTGGCTACGGCGAAGATCGATACCGAGAAGGCTATGCACCTGATCCGGGGCAAACCGCCGGAGGAGGCAGCGACGTTGTTGATGGAATCTCTGCCGCTGGCCCAGCCGCCGATGATCAGCGTCAAACCCGGCTGGTTCCCCTTCCTGCCGTTCTTGCCCATTCGCATGGTGATCGAAGTTATCCCCGCGGACTGGCAAGGGTAGACGGATGCGCTATCTGGCTCTGGATTTGGGTGAGCGCCGCATCGGCGTTGCCGTCAGTGACGCGCTAGGGATACTGGCGCGTCCGCTCGAAATCTTCCGACGTACTTCGCGCGCGGCGGACTTTGCCCACATCGGCGCGCTGGTGACCGCCAACCAGGTCGATGCCGTCGTGGTGGGGTTGCCGCTCAATATGGACGGCTCCGTAGGCCGGCAGGCCGCATGGGTCAGCGATTACAGCACGGCCCTGGCCGCCGCCATTGCCGTCCCTGTCTACCTCTGGGATGAGCGTCTGACGAGTGAAGAGGCCGCCGATGTCATGCGCGCCCAGGGAAAATCCCCTCTTAAAGGTACGCTTGACGCTGTCGCGGCAGCCGTGATCCTGCAAAGCTATCTGGACGCGCACCGTCAACAGTAGGGCGAGTTGCCAACTCGCCCTATATCAAACCAACTCTTTTCAAAGGGGCCATGTATGAAACGTAGGTTAATCGTAGGGAGTATTTTGCTGGCGGCCTTTGTGTTGCTAGGATGTTCGCTGGAATCGCTCTACCTGGGTTTCTACATCGACAGCAAGTCCGAGGAACTGGCGCAGCCTGCCGGGACCGACGATACACCGATCAACTTCACCGTTGAACCCGGCGAGAGTGTGGCGGAGGTGGCGGGTGATCTCAAGGCGCAGGGGTTGATCAGCGACAATGAGCTTTTCCGCCGCTATGTGCAGTACAAGGGGCTGGACGCCGGCATCCAGGCCGGGACGTACACGCTGAACAAGACGATGACCATCCCAGAGATCGCGCAGACATTGCAAAAGGCTGCCGCGCAGGAGCAACAGGTGACCATTCCTGAGGGGAAGCGCCTGGAAGAGGTCGCGGCGCTGGTAGCCGAGCAGACGACGATTCCGTCAGACACGTTCTTGCAGATGGCGCAGACCGGCTGGCAAGGCTCCGCTTTGCCCCAGACTTACGGCTTCCTCGCGCAAGTTCCGCTGACCGGGACGCTGGAAGGGTTGCTCTTCCCGGATACCTATCGCCTGTCGTTGGACGCTACCGCTTACGATCTCATCGACCGGATGCTGGCGAACTTCGAGCGCCAGGTCACGCCGGAAATCCAACAGCAGTTCAGCGCTCATGGTTTGAGTTTCTACGAGGGCATCATCCTGGCATCCATTGTGGAGCGCGAGGCCGTCATCGATGCTGAACGCCCGATCATTGCGGGCGTCTTCTACAATCGCCTGCGCGATGGCTGGACGCTGTCTTCGTGTCCCACGGTGCAGTACGCGCTGGGCTACCGTCCCGACGAGGAAACCTGGTGGAAGCCACAGCTTTTCTTCGGCGATTTGGAGGTCGATTCGCCGTACAACACTTATCGCCATCTGGGGTTGCCGCCCGCGCCCATCGCCAGTCCCGGCCTGCACTCCATCCAGGCGGCGGCGAATCCCGCCGAAACAGAGTATTATTTCTTCATGGTGAACTGCGTCAAGAACGACGGCAGCCATTTCTTCGCCCGGACGGAGGCCGAACATCTGGTAAACTTTGAGGCGTGCGGAGGGGTGTATAGTACGCCGTAGGTTGTGCGACAGAGCTGACTCTCTCATTCCCTCAGTCCCCTTCTCTCCTGCAAGCGGGGAAGAAGGGGGCGAAAAAGCGGGGGTGTGGCAGGCGGCGAAGCCGCCTGCCACACCCCCTACAGAAAGCCCCCCTTCCCCAGGGAAGGGGGGCAGGGGGAATGGGCTGATAGAAACACGCCTATCTCGTCATCCAAAAGTGCCTGGCATACCAAAATCCGCGCCAAATCTGGTATGGAATAAGTTGTTTCGCCAGGTTAACTAGCCTGAATAGATACCAATGAAATACACCCTTTTCATTATGGCGCCGGCGTCAGTGTAGGTGTCAGTATCAGTGTGGGTGTCAGTGTCGGCGTGGGTGTGGGAGTGCGGGTGGAGTACCAGCCGATGCTGCCCGTCCCGACGCAAGGATTGTAGTCCCATCCCAACGTGACGCGGAAATCGACCTGGCTGCCTTCGGTTGGTTCAGCCGTCACATCGCTCTGCTTGAGGCGGTAGAGGGTCATCAACCTGGCAATCGGCGACCCCTTGCTGGTCGTTGTATAGTCGGTGATGGTCGTGTGGGGGACACCGTCAGTGGGCTGGACTGTTGGCACTTCAAAGCCCTCCAGGCGCAGGCGATAAGCCGCCACGTCGCCCCAGCCACTGTTGCCGGAGCCGTTCCACACTTCCACGCGATAGGCGCGCTGCGCCGCGCGGCTGGTCACCGGGGGCTGAGCCGCTTCCTGTATAAAGGTGTATAGCGCTTCGTATTGTGGAATCTGCACCGAACCGCGAACTGGCACCGTCGCTCCACTGACCAGGGGGGGACGAATAAAGCGGCTCTTGATATCGCGCATGTCCAGCCTCATGGCGACGGGTGCGAGGTAAAGGAGTTCCGGCAGTCCCATATCCGTCACTACCGACTCCTGGTACACGTTCCACAAATCGGGGACGTGGGTGAGCATATTCTGGTTCAACGCCTGTTCCAGGATCGCGCGGAGCACCTGCTGCTGGCGGCGATGACGGTCAAAGTCGGAAGTATTCCAGCGGGAACGGACGTACCACAAGGCATACTTGCCGTTCAAATGTTGCACCCCCGGTTCAAAATCGATGTCCGTCTGACCGGTCTCCGATTCTGGGTCGGGGTAAGTGTCGTGGAAGGGGCACTCGACGACAATATCCACGCCGCCCACGGCGTCGACGAGGGTGCGATAGCTGTCGAAGTTGACCATCGCGTAATAGTGAATCGGCAGGCCGAAGTTGTACTCGATCGTGGCCTTGATCAAGGCCGGGCCGCCGCCGGGATAGGCAGTTGCTTTCGCCCGTAAATAGGCGGTGTTGATCTTGTCCAATCCCCAGGTGGGAATCCAGGCGTAATAATCGCGGGGGATCGAGATCATGCTGACCGAGGGAACGTCGGGGAAGATCGAGACAATCATCAAAACGTCGGTACGGGCGATTTGGGTGCCGGTGCTATCGCTGCCGAGTAAGAGGATGTTGATGGTGCCCTTGGGCTGTTCGAGCAGTGGCATCGGTGTCGGCTGCTCCAGCAGTGATGTGACCACGGCTGAAGTGGTCAACACCGGCGTTGCGGCCGCCGGTAACTCAAGCGGCGCCGGGGTGGGGATGAACGTTGGCGTCGGCGAGGGCGTCCGCGTGGGGCGCGGGGTTGGCGTCCATGTGGGCGGAACCGGGGTCGCCGTATCGGTAGGCATGGGGGTCACGGTGGGAGTGGAGGTTATGGTTGGCGGTGATGCGGTTGCTGTACTGGGGGAAGTGGGAGTCACCACCACGGTGACTTCAGGCGCGGCATGATGCCCCCACGCCTGAACACCGACAGCCGCCAACACGATCAAGGCGGCGAGAATCAACCATGCCAGGAACTGCGTCAAACGTTTCATAGACATACCTTAAGCTCAGTTACCCTTGCGCAGGCTGCAAATGACAAGAGCACTTTTCATGACAAAATCTACCCTAGACTGAGCCATCATACCATGCCCTGCGGGAAAAGCAATTTGACAGGGTATAGTGCAAATTATGGGGAGACGCTGTAGCCGGTCTCTAACCGCGCCCGCCAGTGCCCGGCGGTGGCTCGGTCAGAGACTGGCCATAGCTCTTCAGGCACAATGATCAGATGAGCGTCTTCCCTTTTCCAATAATCTGTCTGGTAAACTTTTAGTCTTGTGAACGTAGCAACTTTTTCAATGGCTTACCCTCTATCCCTTTCTCCCGCTTACGGGGGAAAGGGGGGAATTTTTTTAGGGGGGGGTGCCTCTCCCGCCCTAGTTTGCTGGGGAGGGGCAATCTCCTCATAGCACACCGTACTGACAGGATTAAACGATTACTCTGGCTTATACCCCATTTGACAGGGGGGGGCTTTCCGTTAGGATAGGGATATGGCAAAGGGGAAGGTGGGGTTGGGACGGCGGGGCGAGGCGCTGGCGGCCAAGGCGTTGCAGCAGCGCGGCTTCAGCATTGTGACGCAGAACTGGCGTTGCCGCGAGGGGGAAGCGGATTTGATCGCGCAGCGGGCCGGCGAGTGGTATTTCATCGAGGTGCGCACCCGACGCGGAACAGGCTACGGCAGCCCGGAAGAATCGCTCACACCGCGCAAGTTCGCGCGGATGGAGGCCGTCGCCCGCTGTTATCTCGGCGACCAGGGCACGGATGAGGCGCGGGACGTCGTCTGGCATGTGAGCTTCGTCGCCGTGGCGTTGGATAGCGCCGGGCGGCTCGAACGGATTACGGTGTATCTCGATCCTGAGAGCGAGCCGTGGGAGGTGTTATAAAAGGGGGTTTTTGCCGGCGCAGCGCGCCGGCAATAGCCCCTTTGCACAAGAACCAATCCGTTATGGCATTACACATCCAAACACATCGCATAGCGTATCTTGTTGCCACACACCTCCTAGCCCTTTGAACAATTGAGTTCCGTTCGAAGGGATATGACCAATGACTGGAATCACAGTGTCAGGTTTCTCCTCGGTCGCCACCATAGTCGGGTATGTGATTTGTAAGTAGGGAGCGTAGCTGGAGCCGGCTTCCTTTGTCGCAAAACTACGCCAGGATGAATCGGAACCGGAGTGTTCCGGTCCTCGCAGCATCACGCCGTAATTGGGCAGTGTCCCGTTGACCCAACCCCGTACCAGGTTCGTCACGTCAATCGAGTACCACCCAAACTGGGTTGCGTTAGCAATAAGCGGGACTGAACCGTAGGCTTCGCCAATTGTAGGCGCGGTATTCCAGGTCACACTCGTCTCAGACCAATTCGAGCTGATACGATAGCTCGTGATAGTACGCGAGTAATTCTCATAGTCGTAGTAACCGACATAAAACACACGAAGAACCGCGCTGTTGATCGATGCATATGCTGGAATCTCGGAAAGATCAAATCTAAGCAAGCTGCGCACAATTTGTGCGTCTGGATTGAGAAGATCATCGTAACCAGCCCACATGTCAGAAGTTGTTCCAGCGTTATTGCTCGGATACCCTTGCAAGATGCAAGCATCTCCGACCACATCGAGCGTAGTTGGCAACTCTGGCAGCGGCGGATAACCTCGTAACACCAACGGCAAGTAGATATACTGCGTTTCCAGGAAGTTGATGGTGAAGGCGTCGGTGTCCGTCAACCCGCCGGTGTCCGTCACCTGGACTTCGACCGGGACGGTGCCCACATAGCCGGCTGTGGGATGGATGTCGATGTAGCGGTTGGAATCCAGCGAGATTCCCGCGCCGGCCGGCGGCGAGTTGAAGAGGGTGTAGGTCATCACATTGTTGGCATCCAGGTCATCGGAGGCGTAAGTCCACAGGTCGATGGCGTTGTCTCGGCTCTCGCCGGGGGCAAGCGTCAGGTCCGGCAGGCCGGATAGCGTCGGCGCAGTGTTGGCCGTGGTGAAGATTCCGGAAGCAACCAGTGCATAGGGCTGTGGCCCGTGTGGGACGTTGTAACCATTCACAGTGACGGTGTATATGCCGGTCGCAGGAGTGGCGATATCGATGCCTTCCAGGTTGTTGACACGGTCGTGCGGTGTAGCAGCGGCAGCACTACTGACTACGGCGTGGAACATATAATCCTCGGTCGTCACTTTGCTCCAGGCAGTGCCGTCGTAATCCCAACTGCGGCTATTAGGCGCGGTATTGTCGTAGAACCAGGCCAGTTGATCGTTCGGCAAGCCGATTGCCAGGAAGAAGTCGCCACTGTTAATCGTCACATTGGCGGATGTGAAATCGATGACATGCCAACCTTCGCTGCGGATCGTGCTCGATCCAGAGGCCAATACAGAAGTGGGGCCAGATGTATTGTTTCCAGTATACACGTACCAGGTGAATGTCTGTGGATAACTGGCGGCGGCCAACAGGAAGATCCCCGTCTGCAACGTCACCGGGTATTGGCTGGGCGTAAAGCGCACGGCAGCTTGAGTACCGGCTCCCCCTATCCAATAGTTACTTTCAAAGCCGCTATCGTATGCCAGGTACTGACTCGCGCCGCGCCGGTTGGCGTTGTTCGGATAGTAAGTCATCCCGCCGGGCCCGATGACGGTCACGTCCAGGTCATTCACCAATCCCCCTGCTGCAGTAGGCGAACCGGGGTAGTCCGTCCACGCCAATGTGACACGGAAAGGCTCGGCAGAACTGGTGATCTGATAGTGATAGACCTCGCTGTCATCCGTATCCAGGCCGCTCGTCTGATCCACGAAGGTCATCTGGCGCGGCGCCGTGGGGAAGATGCTGTTCTGGATGTCGACGCGCCCCCATCCGGCGACATTCGTGGGCCGGGTGGTAGAGATTTCCTGTGTTGAGCCGGTGCCGTACTGACCGGGGTAGATGTCTGTTGCGCCGTTGACCAGCGTGGCCTTGAGCAACGCCGCCGACGGCGTGCTGTGGCCCTTGACATCGGTATAGAACTGGCGCACGATCGCTGCCGCGCCCGCTGTCAGCGGGGTGGACATGCTGGTGCCGCCCATATACATATAATTCGCATCGATTTCTCCCCACCCCGTTGCGCTTGCCTGGGACGATCGGGTGGAAGCGATGAACGTCCCCGGTGCAACGATGTCCGGCTTATAACGTCCATCCAGGGCCGGGCCACGGCTGCTGAACGCTGCCAAACCGGCGGTATTGTTGGCCAGCCGGTCACTGTTCACCGGGGCAGCGGGATAATCCGTAGGCCAGGAACCACCCCAGGTGGAGGTAAACGTGGGTCGGTCATTCTCCGAAGCCCCGACGGTGACGCAGTTCTTCGCCGTGGCGGGACTGCCCAGGGAGTAAAGATCGACAACGCCATCCGAGTTAGCATCAATACCTGAGTTGCCCGCCGAGAAGAAGATGGCAAAATTCTTGTAGCCCCACATAAACTGATCCACCGCCTCGGAATCGGTAGTATATTGCCCGGATACATCGCTGCCCCAGCTATTCGTGTGCAGGTTTGCCCCGCCCGTTCTGGCCTGGTCGAAGAGGGTATTGAGGTCCAGTGGAATGCCACTTAAGGCTTTCGTGGTGTTATTTTCCACAGCCTGCATGATCAGGCTGGCCTCCGGCGCCATGCCCACATACGCAGTTTCCGGGTACGTGTGCGAAGCCGGCGTCGCGCCGGAGAGATCGCCGTTGCCGAGCACCGAGCCGGACACATGCGTGCCGTGCCCGCTGTTGACGTCGCTTGCGCCGTCGCCCACCCGGTCGTAAATCGTCGTCACGCGCGAAACGCCGCTGCCGTTCTCGAAGTCGTCGTGGAGCGAAGCCGGCGCGGTTGAACCTTGATCCAGGCCGGTGTCGCACACTGCGACCGTTTGCCCCGCGCCATAAAGGCCGTGCGTGTCCCAAACCTCGCGTACACCCATGATGTTGTCTGAGTGGTCGTTGTACAACCGCCATTGTGGCGCCGGCTCGATCCAGCGCACGCCGGACAGCGCCGCCACCTCTGCCAGCGCCGTTGTGGGGAGCGTTATCTTGAGCTTACTTTGCCACTCTGTCTGACTTTGATCGAGGACTTGCCCCCCCATCTTTTCGATCAGCGACGCAATCGGCGCCACCGGCTCGCCACGGAAAACGCTGACCACCAGCGTAAGCACACCGTCATCGTCCAGTGCGATCCCCCCGGTCTGTTTGCCGTTTGCATTGGAAGGCGTGCTGGCGACGGCAGTCTCATTCGCCCTCGCGGCGCGGGATAACAGATCGGGCGTCATCCGGTACGCCGGCTGGTAGAGACCGATCCAACGTACCTGTGCCTGCCGTTCGATGACAGCGCGAGTTGCGTTGTCCATCTTGACGATAAAGGCGAAGTCGGGGATGTAGTCGAACACGTCCGCCCCCGCAGTTTTCAGCGCTTCCACCTCGGCGGCATGGAGCGGTCCCCGGAATTGGACCAGGTAATAGCCCAGGCCGTCGCCGGGATAAGCGGCGAGGTGCAAAGCCTGAGCGGTGCTGCCCGGCGCGGCTTCCCCAAGTGGGTCGAACGTTCCGATGGCTAAACGCAGGGGCAGTCCGGCCATCTCCGGCTGTGACGCTGCTTCCGGCGTAGCCGAATAGACCGCGCGGTTAACGCGCCATGGCGACAGTAAACTGGTCACCACCATCACACACAGAACAACACTCTCCAACATCCTCCGGTGAATTTTCATCGAGATTCTCCTTTGAAAAATAGAAAAATAGTTAAAAGCTGCAAGTTGAAAGTTGAGAAATCCACTGTCCCACACAGCGACTCAAAACCACCCCCCTCTAAGCTTAAGTTTAGTGATCGAAAAATAGTAGAGGCACCTTAACAAAAAGGAAACCGCTGGTAAAGTAGCTGCATGTTAGCCAAACAGTGACTCCAACAGTTTCATGATACAGTATACCAGTGTTTTGAAAAACGGACTCGGTTCTAAAGTATGTTGGTAGGTTCAAGGGACGGCACAGCAGGTCTGGGGGAATGCACAGATGAACATCATAGAACGTGGGAAAGCTTTCCTGAAACAGTTGCAGGAGTTGGCCCAGCGGACAGCGTGGAACTGGAAACACTGCCCACACTGTGGGCGTGGGTGGACGATCAAGAATGGGGGGTATTGGCGTCAGCCGTTGGGTTTTGGCGGACGCGACCGCGTGCGGGTGCAGCGGCATCTCTGCCATAATTGCCAGAAGACGTATGCGGAGACCTCGCCGTTCTTGGTGCGTGGAAGTTGGTACTATCGGGAAGTGCATCGTGCGGCGCTAGATTACTGGCAGCACTGAGGCACCTCGTTGCGGCGGACGGCCGAGGTATTGCGTTGGTGGATGGGACAGCAGGAGCGCTGGCGTTTGTGGCGGCCGCTGGACAAGCCCACGCGCCCACGTTGTTCCCCGGCGGCCAGCACGGTGCAGCGCTGGCTGGAGGGTGCTGGTCAGCGCGCGGTGGAGAGTGTGCCGGAACAGTTGGCAGGGATTGGGGGAACCCAAGAGGTGGGCACCGATGGCTTGTGGGCGAAGTTGAAAGGGAGCGTCGTGCGGGTGGTGCTACTGGCCGTCGATAGTGTTAGCGGGTTGCCCTATTCGCCCGTGGTAGTACACGATGAGGACAGCGCCAGCGCGTGGGAAAAGCTGTTTAGCCGGGCGCAGGCCGCGGGGTTGGACCTGCAGAAGCTCCGCGGTCTCTGTTCGGACGGGGGCCCAAGGCCTGCTCGTCTATGTGCGCCGTGATTTGTTCTGGGTACTCCAGCAACGCTGTGTGTGGCATATCTGGCGGAACTTGAGTGGCGAACTCGCCCGTGCGGTGAGTCAGGCGGCGCACGGACTGGCGGAGAGCGCTGCCGAAACCATGCGCGTCCAGGTGCGGGGCGAGAACGTCACTATCGTCATCCCGTGCAAAGTGCCCTCCAAGTCGCCGGAGTACCGCCCGGACAAGTCAGTTACCTGGATGCTTTGGGCGTTTGAACGCTCACAGAACCACCGTCGCTGCCTGGACATCCAGCAGCGACGGTGCAGGGCAAACTTACCCACCAATGAGTCTGAAGGTGCTGACCAACACCCTGTCAAACTCGCCAACACAAGCTAGAACCGAGTCGAGACATTGAAGTTTCAAGCGGGCAAAGTAACATGTTTTAGATCCACGCGCCGGCTATGGATTGGCTTGCTCTTGCTGGCGACGGCGCTGCGTCTGCCGGCGCCGGATTGGGATGCTCCTTCCTCAGACGTGGGCATGGCAATGGCCGCGCACCCGGATGAGCGCTTTCTGCTCGGTGTGGCGCAGGCGACGCCGCTGTGGGGCGATCCCAACGCGGCGTCACCAGATTTCCCCTATGGACATCTGCCGGTCTATGTGGCGCGCCTCTTCGTGTTGGTTGCGCCCACCGCCGATCCACTGATCGCGCTGCGGCTCTTTTCCGGGCTGATAGGCGTGTTGTTGGTCGCCCTCGCCGGCGCGTGGGGACATACCCTCGCCGGCAGACGTGGCGCTGCGGCAGAGTGGGGAGCACTGCTCGCTGCTGCACTGATGGCTTGCGCGCCATTTGCCATCCAGCAGGCGCGCTTCTACACCGTGGATCCATTGGGTGCGGCGCTGGCTTCCGGCGCCATCCTCGCGGCAACCCGCCGTCGCTGGCCGCTTGCCGGGATGCTCTCCGGGCTGGCATTGGCGTGCAAAACGTCGCTGGCGTGGTGTGCGGTGGTGGTTGGGGTGGGATATGTATTGTGGGTGATTCAAATACACCTCGCGCCCTACACATCCCGTCTACTGTCTACTGTCTACCATCTACTTGTGCACGTACTGCTCCCTCTGACCCTTGCCTTTGTCCTCGCCTCGCCGTGGGCGGTACTGCGGCCGGCGGCGTCCTGGAACGGCCCGGCGATTCAAGCGCTGATGGCGGCCGGACGCTTCGATTTCCCGTACACGCGTCAGTACGCAAGGACGTGGCCTTTTCTCTACCCATTGGTGCAGATGGCGCTGTGGGGATTGGGACCGGCGGCGACGCTTTTGGGAATCGTCGGGATGGTAGCGGCATGGCGCCGTTGGCGGCGGCTCCCGTTCACGCCGGGACTTGCCATTGTCTGGATGCTGACGTACTTTTTGATGACGGCCGGGCTGTACGTCAAGTTTCCTCGCTATCTCTTGCCGCTTTATCCGGTGTGGGCGGGATGGGCGGCGTCGGCATGTGTCCGACGCCAGAAGAGCCATGTCGTGCGCCGGGGGCTGGCCGTGCCGGCCCTTGTTACCACGGCGCTGTTGGGCTGGGCGCAGGTCTCGATCTACACCGCGCCGCACCCGTGGATCGCCGCCTCGCAGTGGATCTACGCGAACGTGCCTGCCGGCTCAACCATCGCCGGGGAAGAATGGGACCACACACTGCCCGTCCCGTTGTGTGAAGGCGATGCGGCACGTTACCTGCTGCTGACCGCGCCGGTTTACGCTGCGGAGACGCCGGAAAAAGCCACCCGGCTGGCCGAAATCGCGCAGAACGCGGACGTGGTAGTGCTGGCGAGCCAGCGTGGTTACGGGGCGTTGGGGCGCCAGCCAGACCGCTATCCACTGACGTTGAACTGGTACGAACAACTGCTGGACGAACGCGATGTCATTGCCTTCGGGCGTTGTCCGCACCTGGGACCTCTGGCGCTCAGCGACGATCCCCTGGCGGATGCCGGCCTCACGCCCTCTTTGTCGCTGGCAGAACGATGCGGCACGCGGTATGCGTTGCGTCTGCCGCACCTGGATGAGAGCTTCCGTGTCTACGATGCCCCGCCTGTGCTTCTTTTCAGGCGTAAGGGAATTCGTCATTAACTGGCGTTCACCAGCGGTGGAATGAAAACCTTTCACCATGAAGGGCACGCCGGACACAAAGAATTTGAGTCTTTCTCTGTGAACTCTGGGTGCTCTGGGGCTATTTTCAGAGGGAGTAAGGAATACGGAGTATGGAGTCAGTGATTCCTACTTCATATTCCCTTACTCCTTACTCCACTCTTTACTCCGTGCTTAGCGCGAATGCCTCGATATTCCACGTCTCCACGGCCATGGCATCCGGGGTGAATCCAAGCAAGTCAGGGCGTGCGGCGTAGAGGCGTGGATGGAAGAAGAGCGGCAGTGCCGGTAAATCTGCGCTGAAGAGGCGCTGCGCTTCGCTGTGGGCCGTCAGATAGTCCGGCTCGCCGGGGAGCGCGGCGAGCGCTTGCTGGCACAGCGCGTCGTATACCGGGTTGGTGTAGCCGCCGAAGTTCTGTCCGCTCCACTGATTGTCGGCGGACGAAATTTCCGTTGAAAGATACAGGTCGCAGGGTGGGGTAATGTCCGCGAGCCACGAAAACCCGGCCATGTCGAACTGCCGCCCGTAGAGGGTCGTGCCGGCCCCGTCTTTGAAGAAGGTCTCCGCATCGAGCGGCTCGACATCCGCCTGGATGCCGCATGCCGCCAGATCGGCGACGATCAACGCGCTGATGGACCGGCGCACGTCCGCCGTCGTGGTGACGTAGCGGATGTGAAACGGCGTCCCGTCGAAGAAACCGGGGATGCCGTGCGCCTCGCGGATGCCGTCGCCGTCCCCATCGCGCCAGCCGACCTCTTCCAACAGTGCCTGGCCTTGCGTGGGATCGTAAGGGTGTTGGACGATGGCCGCGGCGGCATAGAGGGGGTGCGTCGCAGGAATGTACACATCGGCTACCAGACCCAGACCGCCCAGAGAACGTTCTACAAGGGCCTGGCGGTTGATGCAATCGGCGACGGCGCGCCGTGTCCGTGGATCCTGAAAGTAGGCTGGTGGCTCATTAGCGGGCGGCGGAGCGCTGTTGAAAGTCAGATGTTCCCACGTCGGGCCGGCGACGGCGTAAAGTTTGCTTTCCCCCGCCGTTTCCATCTCCCGCAAGCGTGGCAGGTCGCGTTCGAGGTACAGATCAAGGCTCAACACGTCACATAGACCCTGCGCCAGCGCGTCCAGGGCGGTTTCTACGTCCTGGTTGGAGATAAAGCGGAAGGTGAGGGTCTCGAAGTAAGGCGGCTTTTCCGCCGCGCGAAAGTAGAAGGGGTTGGGAGATAGCCGGATGTACTGCCCCGCTTCCCATTGGTCGATGACGTAAGGCCCATAGCTGAGCGGGGTGCGCATCACGTCATTGTGCTCTCCTAGCGTTGAGGGAGTGTAGCCGCTCCAGAGGTGTGCCGGCAATGGCGTCCAGAAGGCCGTGGCGTAGGCCGGATCGAGGAATCCAGGCAGTCCCACCCAGACGATAGTGTGCTCATCGGAGGCGGTATAACTGGCGGTGCGCCATTCTCGCCATTTCCAGTTGGGCGTTTCTGGACTGCGGGCCAGGTTGAAGCTGTAGACGGAATCGGCGGCGGTGAGTGGCTCGCCATCGGACCAGCGCAGATCGGGTTTGAGGGCGAACGTCACCCGCATTGCATCCATAGTGACGGGCCGTCCGTCAAAGGTGACCGCGCAGTCGTCGGCGCGGCAACCGCTGGGACGGACGCGCGTGCCCGAGGTGAGTTTCACCACATCGCCGTTGGTGTCAACGATGAGCGCCTCTGTTTCTACCGCAACGGCTGCGATCACGGCATCGCCATCCGCCAGCGAGGGCAGTTTTTGTAGGATGACGGGTTGATAGCTGTAGCCGATTGTGTCAATCGGCCCGTCGTAGATAGCTTCGCGGATGGCCCTGGCGACATAGGAATCGTCCGCATAGAGGTACAGCGACGTTGGCTCCGCTCCCAGGCAGATGGCGAGGGTGCGTGGCTTCGGTGTGGGGGTGGGGGACGGCGTTGGCGTGAGGGTCGGCTCGGGCGTGGCCGGAGAGGGTGTGGGGGATGGCAGTGTGATGGGGGTACTGCTGCACGCCATCAGCAGCGTGCATGTTGCCAGGAACAACAAGCGTAGCAAGCGCTTCATAAGTTACCTCTGGGAACAAAACCCATCTTCACGAGGCCAAGATTGGCGGTGGAATTACATCACGGCGCGAGCCATGCCCCCATCGACGAGGAGAGTGACGCCGGTGATGTAGGAGGCAGCCGGTGAGAGCAGAAAGGCGGCAACGCGCGCAAATTCAACCGGGTCGGCCATACGGCGCAGTGGCACATCGACAGCAATTTTGGCAGCTTCTTCTTCGAGGGTGGTGCTGTTCTGCTCAGAACGCGCACGCAGGATTTCGTTCAGCCGTTCAGTGCGTGTCCATCCGGGCGCGATGGCATTGACGCGGATATTGTCGGCCCCCAATTCGATGGAGAGCGTTTTGACCAGCCCCACGACGGCGGTGCGCAGAGCGTTGGAGATGGTCAGCCCGTCCAACGGCTGGCGCACGGTGATGGAGGTGTTGGCGAGGATGCTGCCTTCGCCCTGCCGGCGCATCAGCGGGACAACGGCATAGGCCAGCCGGATGGCGCTCTGGAGGGTGAGTTGGATCGCGGCGTCCCAATGTTCCATCGTGAGGCTCAGAAAATGGCCGGGCATTGGCCCGCCGGCATTGATAAAGAGCATATCGATGCGTTGGAATTGGGCGACAGTCTGTTCGACCAGCCGCTGAATATCCGCTGCCTGGGCGATATCGGCGACAACCGGCAGCACGGTCACGCCGGTTTCACGGCGCAGATGGTGGGCGGCTTCTTCCAAGGCGGTTTCATTGCGGGCGCAGAGCGCGATGTTGACGCCCTCTTGAGCCAGAGCACGCGCGGTTGCATACCCCAGTCCGCGACTTGCCGCTGTGATCAGCGCAGTTTTCCCCTTAAGCATCAGATCCATTGCCCTCTCCTCGTATAAAATACTCTGATAGTCGTTAGTTAAGTAGTCCTGTGATCATTTTCATTATCGGGGCTACACCGCAGGTTCCGTCACCCTCCTTCGTAATGCGCTGGGCGCCATTCGTCATTCGCTCTGGGCGGCATGCAGGATCTCGAAGCGCAGGATGGTCTCGCCGATGCGAACATGGTCGCCGGAGGTCAAGGGCGACGGGCAGGTGATGCGCTCATCGTTGAGGAAGGTGCCGTTGTGACTCCCCAGGTCTTCGAGCCACCACAGGTTTTCGCGCCAGAGAATCATCGCGTGACGGGTGGAGGCAAACGGATCGCTGAGCGGCAAGACGTTGGCGGCGCCGCGTCCTATCGCCGTGACCGGATGCAAGGAGACGCACTTCCCTTCCTCTTCACCTTGTTCGATGACGACTTGGGCCGCCGGCTGTGTGACCGCAGGTGGCTTCTCGTTGTGTCGCCATCCCTGCCAGAGCACGTACAGAGCCACGGCCAGGAAGGCGTAGAGCAAGGCGGCTAACGCCAGACGCAAAATCAGCAATAACTCACCCACTTTACACCCTCAACGGCGGCCCGGCCCGGGTATCCCTGTCATTGTAGTAGCGTTCGCCTTCCTCTTCTGCATAGATGAGATCAATGCCGGCAAGGGAGATCACATCGCCGGGACGGAGCACGATCTCCTGGACGGCGAACCCGTTGACGGTGGTTCCGCCGCTGCTGCCCAAATCCTGCAAGATGTAATGTCCGTAGCGGCAACGCAGTTGCGCGTGATAGCGGGAGACATGCCCGTCTTCCAGGATGAGGTCGTTGTCGAGGGCGCGCCCGATGCGCACCAGCGGCTGCGTCAGATCGAAGGTACGTTCCCCCTGGATAATGAGATAGGCCTGCAGGTCGCTGGTTTCTTCCGCCAGGCGTCGGCGCACACGTTCCAGGTCCAGATCGCGGGTTGGCTCATAGGACACAGGGAAGGGGTTCTCCGGCGCGATTTGTACAGTGTGCAGCGGCACTTCCGCTCTGGCTTCCAACAACATGGCCGGTGGCTCCATTAACCGGACCCTCATCTTTTCTGCCAGCGTTTTGAGGGCGTCCGCGAGCTGCATATCGAGATGCGGATGATGATATTGGAGGGCCTGTAAATCCTCCGGGTTCAGCGTGATGCGATAGCGCGCCGGTATTTCGGGCGTCCCGTCGGCGCCGATGCGTTCTCCATCTTCCAACGCGCGCACGAGATGGCGTGCTACATCCTGTGAGAGCAACTGTCCGGCAAACAGCCGCACGAAAGGCTCTTCGACGATTTGCTCGATCCAGTTTTCGAGACGCATCAGGCTTTTCATACGCAGAGATTATAGACGCAAAACCGGAGGGGGCAAATGAGAGGCGAAAAATGGGTCGAGGCATTTTCGAGACACTGGGTTATAATGCCCCCTATGAAACGAAAGCCGATGCTGATCCTGGTCCTGGGAATCATCCTGATCGTTGTGGCGGTAGGGGGTGCCGTGCAACTGCGCGCGCGCCGACAATTTCTGACCCGCGGCTGGGAGACCGGTTTCCCCGCGCCGTTGCCGGATACGGAACTGCCGCGCGCATGCGTCAATGCCGCGTTGGAACAGTATGACGCCGAACATCTGGCCTGGGCGCTGGATACGATCACCGCCGGCGGTTTTGCCTGGGTGCGCCAGCGTTTCGCCTGGGCCGCCATCGAACCCACGCCGGGCGATTTTCACTGGGAGGCATGGGATGTGCTGGTGGCGGCGGCCAAGACGCGCGACCTGCGCCTGATCGCTGTCCTCGACACGGCGCCCGCGTGGGCGGGGATGCCGCCCGAGCCTGCGGCCTTTGCCCACTTCGCCGGCGCGTTCGCCGCCCGTTACGGTGACACCTTTACCTACTACCAGATCTGGCATAACCCCAATCTCGGCGACGCCTGGGGCGGCTACGCCGACGCTTACGCCTACACCGAACTACTCGCGGGCGCAGCGGACGCCATCCGCACGGCGGACACCGATGCGCGTATCGTGCTCGGCGGCCTTGCCCCCACCATCGAGACGGGCGAACGCAACTACGCCGAGGACGTCTTCCTGGAGATGCTGTACGTGGCGGGCGCCCAGCCTTACTTCGACGTGGTTGCCACACAGCCTTACGGCTTTTCCGCTGCCCCGGAGGAGCGCGCGGTGGGACGTGACGTTTTCACCTTCTCGCGGGCGATCCTGGTCCGTGAAACGTTGGAGGCGCATGGCGATGGGAACAAAGCCGTGTGGGCCAGTCATTTTGGCTGGAACAGCAAGCCGGCCGGGTGGCCCGGCCCCACTTCGATCTGGGGCAGTGTGGATGAGACGACCCAGGCGGATTACACCGTCGCGGCGTTGGCGCGGGCGGAGCGCGAGTGGCCCTGGATGGGGGTGATGTGCGTCAATGGCTTCCAGCCGCGCCCGGAAAGCGGCGTCGCCGGCGCCGTCCCCGACGCCGAGGAACATTGGGGTTTCGCGTTGCTAGGACCGGATGGCGAACCGCGTCCGGTTTATGCGGCACTGCAGGCGTGGAACACCCGTCCGCGTGTGGCGACGCCCGGCGGGTACAACGCCGGCACGTCGCTGGCGAACTTCGACGGCACGTGGACGCGCGGTCCGCAGGGCGCGGACATCGGCCAGAGCGGCGACCGGGTGACGCTGGCATTTGAGGGCACCGGCGTCGCCCTGACGGTACGGCGCGGCCCGTACCGCGCCTTCCTCTTCGTCACCGTCGACGGCGAACCGGCCCCCGCACTGCCCCGTGACCGGCAGGGACATGCCTACGTCGTCCTCTACGATCCCTTGGCAGCCGTGGCGACCGTCCCCCTGGCGGAGAACCTTCCTTACGGACGGCACACCGTCGAAGTGGTCGCCGAGCGCGGGTGGGGGCAGTGGGCGCTCGCCGATTGGCGCGTGGCCAATCAGCCTGAGACTGCCGGCGACGCGCGTGGCTATGCAGTGCTGGCGGTTCTCGGCGTAGGCGGGCTGACGTTGGCCGTGTTGGCCGGGCGGCGCGTGGATTGGGGACGTCTGGGGCAGAATGGACGTCGGCTATGGTGCCGGCTGCGTGAAGGGGGACAGATCATGCTCGCCGGGGTGTTGAGCGCGATCTACCTCTTCGCCGCATGGCGGGTGATGATGGGAGAGGGCGTCTTTCGCCGTCTGGGGGATGGTGGTGAGTCGGTTGTGTTGCTGCTGGCGGTGGGGATGTACTACTTCTCGCCGTGGCTGCTGCTGACGCTGGGCGCGGGCGTGCTGGTCTCGCTCATCGTCTTCATGCGGCCCGCCTTGGGGCTGATGCTCACGATGTTCGCTGCGCCGCTGTATATGCACCCCCTTTCGCTGCTCGGCAAGTCATTCTCGCTGGCGGAACTGGTGCTGCTGCCCACCCTGCTGGGAAGTTTGGTGCACATCGTGGGGATGCTCAAAGATGGCAAGCGCCTGCACCTGCCGCGCCGCCAGGTGCTGCTGGTGACGGCGTTCGTCGCCGTGGCGCTGCTCTCGACGCTCTGGGCGGACAATCGCCATGTGGCGCTGCGGGAACTGCGTTTGGTGATCCTCGAACCGGCGTTGTTCTACCTGGCGTTGATCGCCTTGCCGCTGGAGAAACACGAGCGCTGGCGCATCCTCGACGCCTGGGTGGGCAGTGCGGTAATGGTCGCTGGGGTGGGGTTGGTACAGTATTTCCTCCTGGGCGACGTGATTACGGCAGAGGGCGGGATGCAGCGACTGCGCAGTCTCTATGGCTCGCCCAACAACGTGGGACTGTACCTGGGACGGGCACTGCCTTTGATGCTCGCGGTGGTGTTCTTCAGTAGCGGCGCACGTAGTAACGGTAACGGATTTAGCCGTTCTGGAACGGCTATGCAGGTACGGCGCCGGTTGTACGCGCTGGCCTGTGTGCCGGTCGGAGTGGCGCTGTTGCTGAGCCTCTCGCGCGGCGCGATTGTCCTGGGCGTTCCGGCGGCGCTGTTGGTGTTGGGCATCCTCGGCGGGCCGCAGTGGCGACGGGCGACGGCGGTTGTCTTGCTGCTCGGCGTCGTGGCGATGATTCCCTTGCTGCGCACGCCGCGCTTTGCGGGGATGTTCGACTTGAGCGGCGGTACGACGGGATTCCGTCTGGCATTGTGGCATAGCGCGTGGGGGATGATCCGCGCTCATCCGCTTTTGGGGGTGGGGCCGGATAACTTCCTTTACGCCTATCGCACTCGCTACGTTTTACCGACGGCGTGGGAGGAGTTCAATCTCGCGCACCCGCACAACGTGGTGATGGATTTCGCCGCCCGCCTGGGCATTTTGGGGCTGATGACGTTCGTGGGGCTGCAAGTGTCGTTCTGGCGCCAGGTGTGGCCTCTGCGGACGAGTGCCAACCCTGAACTGCGGGCGCTGGCGCTCGGTGTGATGGCTTCGATGGCCGACTTCCTGGCGCACGGCATGGTGGATGCGTCGTATTTTGTGATCGATCTGGCCTTCGTTTTCTTCTTATCGCTGGCGTTGGGGGTGTGGCTGGAAGAAGATCAATCTGCGACCTCTAAATTGATCTGACCGACCCCGGCCTGAATGTAGATCTCCAGCGTGACATCGGATTTCCCGTAGGTTTCGTTGACGTAGGCGTTGCCTTGTCGGATCAATCCATTGGCGTTGACATCTCCGAGCGCCCTGTCGATGGTGACGTGGACACCGATGTCTGGGGGAAGACGCAGAACTGTCTGTCCTATGCCGCTCTGAAGATCGACGTTGACGTTCTCTTTCCACGCGCCGTTCAGATCAAGGGTGACGTTCCCGGCCCCCATATCGCACTCCAGATGTTGCAGGCTTTGGTTGCCGTTCAGATCGATGGTGTAATCTCCGGCTCCCAGTTGGATATCCAACTGCGTCACGTTTAGCTCGCCCAGGTTGAGGTTGCCGGTCCCGGCGCCGGCTTCGATGCGCATATTCAGCGGGACTTCTTCGTTGAACGCGAGTCTCCATTTGTAACGGACGTCGCGCATGGCGATCTGCTCGGTGTTAGGCTGCCGGATAGTGAGTCGCCCGGTCCCGGCGGCGACTTCATAGGTCACTGCGGGTTTCCATTCCGCAACATCATACGTGAAATTGGCCTCTACAAGCGCCTCGGCGCCGCTTTCAATGTTAAGCTCACCGGCGCCCATCTTAAGTGTTGCCCGTACCTGCTCGGCGTCGCCCAATTCCACCGTCTGCGACTCATCTCTCAGTTCTCCCACTGTAGCTGTATCAACGTGGACATTCGTAGTCGCACACCCGAGGGAAATGAGCCATACGGCCATGATGATTAACGAAGGTGCCCGTGTTTTCTTGTTCATTATAACCTCCTCTTTACGTTGTAACCCACGTTGCCGTCGACACCCCCTCCTTATTTTTTCTTCCCTCCCTTGTTTATTGAGGAAGGAGCAAGGGGATAGTTTTTGCGCGTCGGGGGACAACTTGAGCTAACTATGAGCTAATACGGACAGAAGTGGCAAAGGTTGCACGGGTATAAGACAGATTATTGGAAAAAGGAAGACGTTCATCTGATCATTGTGCCTGAAAGCTGTGGCCGGTCTCCGACCGGGCCACCGCCGGGTACAGGCGGATGCGGCCAGAGACCGGCCACAGCGTCTCTCCATAATTTGCCCTATACCCGGGTTGCACCGGCTTGTTGACGGAGCCGCCAAATCGTAGTATGCTTGTGGAGATGGGACTTTCCGCCTTCTCCCCCGCCAGCAGAGGAGAAGGGAATTCATCATGAAGGGGGCGGTTCACCAGCGGTGGAATGCAAACTTTTCACCCCGCAGGGCACGCCGGACACAAAGAATTTG
>DAOOGN010000069.1:0-24510 GCA_035415725.1 Anaerolineae bacterium
TGAAAGCCCAACGCACTCAGCGATCTCAAACCTAATCTAACATTGTCGAGATAGTATCTGCCCACACGCCGCCCGGCGGATGGCGTCCAGCAAGGCCTCCCCCCGCTCGTTCTTGTCCAGGTAGCCCACCGCGCCCACCTCCAGCATCTGCGATAAGTAGTAGTCGCGGTCGTGCGCCGTCAAAATCAACACGGCAGTCTCAGGATAATGATCGTAGGCCCATAGCACGATCTCCGCCGGCGAGGTCCCCGGCATCACCAAATCCAGTACGGCGACGTGCGGCTGCAACTGGGAGATCAACTGCTGTGCTTCATTGCCATCGGTGGCCTCTCCCACCAATTCGATATCCGGCGCGGCCTGCAAAAGCGTCCGCAGACCTAGCCGCGTGACTTCGTGGTCGTCGGCGATGATGACGGTAATCGGAGTGTAGTAGGGCGTGGCAAAACGGCAATTATTCGCTCTGTCAAACATCTGCCCACCAAAAGAATGAGCCTGGGAATTCTTTCCCAGGCTCATGGATACAGTAGCGCGTCGAAAGCGTTGTTCAGTGAAACAGCAAATCCTTACTTCGTCCCACTTCCCTATCAAATTACTGCTTTTCTTTCCTTGACTACTCATACCATGCCCAGGCATGGATTTTATGTTGATTGGCGGCGAGGTTATAGCCTGTACAGACATCTCTATTCTGAATCTGCAAAAAGTAGGTATTGGATCCATAAGGGGTCCATCCTGTAGCAGATGCGTAATAGTGATCCCAGGAAATCTGCCGCCACGCCCATAAATAGTAGTGGTGTGCAGTACGGCTGCTAGTTATCGGAGGTAACTGAAACCAAACTGTATTCTCGATTTTGTGACCGGGGTAGAATGCTTCACATTTCCAATTAAGAATATTGGGCGTAGTAGGTCCACCAGGGTAAGGATAAGTGTCATTATGAGTTTTAGCGTTGCCGTAGTAATCAACCCAACCCCACCATAAAGGCATAACGTCGCCTCCTCCTGACAAGACTGGGCTCTTCTTGTCGATTTCCTCTTTGCTCTCGCTTCTCCCGGTTTTCTGAGATAACTCTGACATTTTGGCAGAGAAATAAACGCGCTCAACTTCTCTACGTTCACTCGGTGCGTCTGCAATCAAGCTCAAGAAAGTGCTAAAATCAGCCAGTGCATTCTCTAAGTCACCCATCTGTTCATAGGCTAACCCTCGGTTCTTGACGAAGTCGGCGGATGCTGGCGAGTGCTCCATCGCAGCGTTGTATTCTGCGATGGCTAAGTCGTATTCACCTAAGCGGTAATAAGCTACGCCTCGATTGTTGTATGTAACTGCCACATCATCAGAACGTTTCTCTAAGTCCACAGTGTACCAGTAAATGGCCTCACGGAGAAGCTGATTCTTATGAGTTTCGTCATCCTGCAACGTGGAATCTTGTAGAGCCTGCGAGGCATTCATATACTCTGTGCTATAGATGATGTTCTCAGTCTGAGGTGGTACAGGGGTTTTTCCATCATGAGCTAATGATTCACTTGTACCAATAGCAAACACGAGAGACAAAAGCAGCACAATCGTTACAATTCTTATCCGTACATTCTTAAGTATCTCTGTTTTACGTCGACTTTCACTGGACATATACATTTTATTGCTCTCCTTAATCAGTGAAATTTTAAATCACAACACAGTATTAGTATAACAAAAACAGCCCCTATAAGTCAACAGGGAAAACCCTACTCTTTATCTGGTTTCCCCTACCATGCCGCACGCCTTATCCAACCCAGCGTCCAACACCCACAACACCGCTTCCGTTCGTGAAGCGACGCCTAACTTGTGCAAGATTTCACCAACGTGTTTCTCGACCGTTTTCTCGACAATTTGTAGGTGTGCGGCAATCTCCTGATTGCTCAATCCGCGACAGAGCAGATCCAACACCTCTCGCTCGCGCAGCGTCAGCCCTTCCCACACCACCCGCACGTTCTCGCGCCAGTCCTGTGCGCGACGGCGTTGCTCTTGCGTGAACAATATCTGCCCACACGCCGCCCGGCGGATGGCGTCCAGCAAGGCCTCTCCGCGCTCGTTCTTGTCCAGGTAGCCCACCGCGCCCGCCTCTAGCATCTGCGATAAGTAGTCGTCGCGGTCGTGCACCGTCAGAACCAGCACGGCGGTCTCAGAGTGATATTGAGCGGCCCACAGCGCAATATCCGCCGGCGCCGCGCCCGGCATCACCAAATCCAGTACGGCGACGTGTGGTTTCAACTGAGAGATCAACTGCTGCGCTTCATCACCATCGGCGGCCTCGCCTACCAATTCGATGTCCGGCGCAGCCTGCAAAAGCGTCCGCAGATCTAGCCGCGTGACTTCGTGGTCGTCGGCGATTATGACCGTAATCGGTAAGGTGACACTTTCCATCTTCCCTCCATTGGCAGGCTATCGAGATGTGGCGCTGAGTTGCAACTGTGGCAGGAGATTGATGAATGGCGGTATTGTAACATAAGCTTATGGAGCCGCAATCAAAAACCCTACAGGGTATGGTATAATGCCCCTTCAGTTTCATTCAGAGTCAAGCGTGCGACTTGGCTCAATACAGTCAAGGAGTACGTGTTACCATGAGTTTCGATCAGTTTTCTCTCGACCAGCGCATTCTCGCGGGGGTCGCAGCGGCGGGATTTACCACGCCGACGCCCATTCAAGAACAGGCCATCCCGGAGGTACTCGCCGGACGCGACATCTTCGGCATCGCGCAGACCGGCACCGGCAAGACGGCGGCCTTCATCCTGCCCATTCTCCAGCGGCTCACGCGCGGGAACCTGCGCCAGATCCGCGCATTGATCGTCGCGCCCACGCGCGAGCTGGCCGAGCAGATTTACGACGTCAGCACGGCGTTGGGGACGCGCACCAAAGCCCGCACCGTTGCCATCTACGGCGGGGTGAGCAAAAACCCGCAGATCGAGGCCCTGCAACGCGGCGTCGAGATCGTCGTCGCCTGCCCGGGGCGCTTGCTTGACCTGCACAGTGAGGGATACGTTGACCTCTCGCGCGTCGAGGTGCTGGTGCTGGACGAGGCCGACCGCATGTGCGATATGGGCTTCCTGCCCGACATCCGCCGCATCCTCAAGCTGCTGCCCGCGCAACGGCAGACGTTGTTCTTCTCCGCCACCATGCCGGATGAAATCCGTGAGCTGGCGGAGACAATCCTCAAAAACCCGGTGACGGTGCAAATCGGCGTCATCGCCCCGGCCAAGAGCGTGTCGCACGCGCTGTATCCCGTCCCGCGCGCGCTCAAGAAGAACTTGCTGCTGGCGCTGCTCGACCAGACGGCGACCGGGCGCGTGCTCATCTTCACCCGCACCAAACATCGCGCCCGCAACCTGGCGCGCGATCTGCTGAAGCGCAAATTCAACGCGGCGGCGCTGCAAGGCAACATGTCGCAGAACCAGCGACAGAACGCCCTCGACGGCTTCCGCAACGGCAAATTCGACGTGCTGGTGGCGACCGACGTAGCGGCGCGCGGCATTGACGTAACCGACATCACCCACGTCATCAACTTCGACATCCCCGACACGGTGGACGCCTACACGCACCGCATCGGGCGCACGGGCCGCGTGGATCAGACCGGCGAGGCGTTCACGTTCATCGAGCCGGAGGACGAACCGATGGTGCGCGACATCGAGAAGGTGCTCAAGACGCACATCGAGCGGCGGCGACTGCCCGATTTCGACTACGGCGACTTCCGGCCAGAGGTGCAGGGGCAGCAACCGCGTCCCCAGGAGCGCCCGCAACCCTCCCAAAGCCGCCCCCGCCGCCGCAGAAGGCCCGCGCGCCAGTTTTAAATAGGACACGGATGCACACGGATTTCACGGATTTTTCTACCGTACATTAACCTCACTCCGCATTTCAATACTCTGGTCTTTCACCGCGCCGGGCACTTCCTCGCTCATGATGGCTAATTGTGCCTTACGGCTCAGCACAATCCCGCTAATCATCATCGCTAAGGTGACCACGTGCCCTTGATGTGACAAATGTACGGTAGAAAACAGCCGGTTATGGGTGGAGAACAAACCGAAAAATCTCCCAAAATAGATAACCACCCCAACCAGTGATCCCGTTGGGGTGGTATCGAGAATTTGCGCAACAGTTAGGGAATGCAGTCCATGGCAGGTTAGCATCCGAGCCGGATACTGGCTCACCTTGAGAGGAAGAATACCAAGAGGCTATCCGCCGTGCTCACCGCCAATTTTCCGCCGTCGGGCGACCACCGCAATCCGGCGACGGGGCCATCTGCAATGTCCAACTCGTACCGGGTCAAATTCTCGGCGGAAAAGACCCAGGCCTTGCCCGCGCCATCGCGATACGCAAATTGCACCCCGTCCGGCGCCCACACCGGCCTGAGCAAGCGCTGATACAGTTGATCCGGCCAGCGGTAGCCGAGGTCTGTTTCGCCAATGGGTGCGAAAGCCATCACCTTGTTTTCGCGCTGCCGATACAGCCCTATTCCCAACGGATTGGGGCCATCCAGGGACGCCGTCACGCCCTGCCAATCGCCATCCGGGCCGACATGCGGCTGTCCCAGGGCAACGAAGGCGATCCCATCGCCGTCGGGCGACCAGGCAGCCGTTGCCACACCGGGCAGCAATTCAAAACGCTGCGCAACGTCCACATCCCACCTCCATAACGACGGCGGCGCTAGCGGGACGCCATTCTCATCGTAATCCTGCGATAGATAGATAAAAGAAGAACTATCGGCCGCCCAGTCAACAAAGGGGGCGCAAACCTGGCCCGGTTCAGAAACCCATTGCACTGAACGTCCGGCAATATCCTGAACGCCGATCTGGTAAATCCCGGAGATGAACGCCGCGTGGGTTTGATCGGGACTCCAGACATAGTCGGTTCCAACAACAAAGGGCGCATCGGCGCTTTCCTGGTAGGGGAAAAGTTGCGTTAGGGCGCCATTCCTGAGATCTAGTTGCCAAAGCGAACGGCAACCCGTACCACAGTTGGTCATCCCCCAGAGGCGGTGCGAATCTAGCCAGCCGCCAATGGCTTTGGAACCTGAGCCGGCATCTGTTTGCGCAAGTTCACCGGAAAACCAATCGCGTAAGTCGGAGCCGTCGGCGGCGATGGTCATCACCGTTTCGAGGTCGTCGGAGCGAAAAGCCACGAAGGCAATCCGGGAGCCATCCGGGGACCAAAACAAGTCTCCCATAACGCCCGACGCAAGCAACTGCGGAGCATCGAACCGCGGAGCGGCAGCCAGCATCAGGGTATGGGTATAGGACGTTTCAGGCCCCACATACGCCAGGGACTCGGCATCAGGCGACCAGGCAAAAAGATGCGTCTCCCAAGGGGTCTCGCCTCTGGCCGGAAAAGCAGCAAGAAGACGAGCCTGAGAAGGAATCGGAACGGGGAGGGGAGGGATAAACATCGGTTCGGACGTCGAGGACTCCGATATAACCGGAGAGTGTGAAGGGACAGAAGCTGACGGATTCACCGGAGCGGAAGTGGAGGAAGGTAACATGACAGCCGGGGAAGGTGAATGAGCGCCGGAAGTCGGCGATGGCAACGTGTCGCTCTGGCAAGCCGCCAAACCAAAGGGAAGTACGACTAAACAGCAGCACAAAACATAATAGGAGGTTCGCGTTATTAAATTTCGCATGGCAACCCTCACGGATTCGTGTAGAAACAATTATCGGATCCGCCGTTGCCACACACTTTCCCGCGAGACGTGGGAGGACAACCTGGGCCGATATACTGAGAGGGACAGGAACCACTCGTACCATAGTTAAAAAGCCCTCCGGCAGTGCTGTACCCGGTGGTATTTGCGCCATTGCAGTGAACATTGCTATCGCAGGGCGAACAACTTATGTGGGGTGGATTACACGTGTTGTAGTCATATCCTGCGGGGCAGTAGCCTCCTGATGCCACCGGGTCTGGAGCATAGCCATAATATACATCATTGGCATTATGATTTGTGGAGGGAGTGGTTGGGCACGTAGTAGTCGAGGGATTGCTACACCAGGCAGAGCACATAGCGTCGAATTGACCGGATTGGCACATAACGGATTTGTACTTATCAGCATATGTTGCCCCACTATTCTGTACATAAGGGCACCCACTAACAGAGCCCCGCAAAACGCGGTTACGGACCACCCATCCCTCTGCTCGTTGCTGGCCGGACCCATCGCCACCTGCTTCACCCTTGAGAAGAGTGGAAAGACCCACCACCGCCTGCCCATCAGTTGCATTGACGCGGACATTGCCTTCAAACTGAATGCCTGCCTGGGCCTTGCTAGCAGTGATACGGTAACGATTTGGCGCGGGGAAGTTTACGCTGAATGTAACAAATTGATCATACTCTGCTTTCGCCTCATCTAGACGGCCTAGTCGTTCAAGGGCTACCCCGCGCAGGAAATGTAAATACTCAGCGTGAGCATTCGTCGGAATTAGCATCAAAACCTCGTCTGCACGCTTATGACCGAGAAGCCACTCGCCATAGTATGCCACCGCGTCTATATTCCCTTCAGGTTGTAACTCAATGGCGCGCCGATAAATATCTTCGGCGTCTGGATTATCCAGTAGACTTAACCCACGAGCATAATCTAAAACAACTTCAAAGGTTGGATCAAGCGCCAAGGCTTGCTCGAAAAGTCGGCTAAAAGTTGCCATATCGCTAGTTTTGCCCAGAACTTGGGCCAGTAGCCAGGTATGACGAACTTTGCCAAATTTGAGACCGATCTCTACAGCCTGTACTACTTCTTGGGCCGCGTGTTCCAGAGCTACAGAACCCCCAGCACCATCAATTGCTAAGTACCAGAGCACTTGAGTGAGGCCCTCATGCAGATGACGACTATCTGGATAACGTAAAATGCCATCTGTAAACCAAGATTGAGCTTCTTTCCAGCGCCCCTCACGCATTAATTCAACACCCTTCCAATATATTTCAATAACCTCCACAGGCTCGTTAGGGTCAGCATCATCTAAGGCATAAAGCATATTACACGGCCAGTTCCCCTTTTCAGGTGAAAAGGCAACTGTCTGAGATGCGTGCGTTACAGCGAGCGACATAGCAAGCAAAAAGACAATCAGCACAGCAAATCCATACATCAGTTTTGAATAATGCTTAACGTTCATCCTTTTACCTCCCGGTTTTGCAATTGTTTGATTGAATATACCCTACCATCCAACAGGGGATTGGACGCAGATTCACGCTAATTTCTGAGGGTGTTCTTTCGGATAGACTTTATGGTAAGGATTGCCAAACTGGCGACGTTCCATCTGCGAGAAAGCGCGGTTCTCCGCCGGACGCCCAGTCGAATAGGTAGATACTGTTGCCAAACTGGAAGACAGTCCACTGACCGTCGGACGACCAGGAGGAGCTGTGCGTCGAGGCGCTACGGAATTCCTCCGGCAGGTGCGCCAGGGTAGCCTCCCGGTCGAAGGTGACGGGGATATTCTGTGCAGGTTGGGGTTCGTTGAATTTACGTTGTCAAAAGTCCAATACTGGTTACCTTCTTGAGTAAAGCTGATTTGATCATTTCCGTCTCCTTTGCAACTGAATTGAATAGATGGGGTCAGCTAACCATAAACATTATAGCCAAAAACACCCGCGTCAGTCAATAGGGAAAACCCTACTCTTTATCTGGGGTTTCCCCTACCATACCGCACGCCTTATCCAAGCCGGCGTTCAACACCCACAATATGGCTTCCGTTCGTGAAGCGACGCCTAATTGGTCCAAGATTGCACCCACGTGTTTCTCGACCGTTTTCTCGACAATGTGCAGGTGTTCGGCAATCTCCTGATTGCTGTGCCCTCGGCACAGTAGTTCCAACACCTCGCGCTCGCGCGCCGTCAATGCTTCCCACACCGCCTGTACGTTCTCGCGCCAGTCCCGCGCGCGCCGGCACTGCTCTTGAGTGAACAATACCTGCCCACACGCCGCCCGGCGGATGGCGTCCAGCAAGGCCTCCCCCCGCTCGTTCTTGTCCAGGTAGCCCACCGCGCCCACCTCCAGCATCTGCGATAAGTAGTAGTCGCGGTCGTGCGCCGTCAAAATCAACACGGCAGTCTCAGGATAATGATCGTAGGCCCATAGCACGATCTCCGCCGGCGAGGTCCCCGGCATCACCAAATCCAGTACGGCGACGTGCGGCTGCAACTGGGAGATCAACTGCTGTGCTTCATTGCCATCGGTGGCCTCTCCCACCAATTCGATATCCGGCGCGGCCTGCAAAAGCGTCCGCAGACCTAGCCGCGTGACTTCGTGGTCGTCGGCGATGATGACGGTAATCGGTGCCACGGTGCTTCCCATTGGCCCTCCACGGTGTAAACTGGCGCGATGCGACGCTGAGGAGTAACGGTTGAGGAGTAACGGTGATGTAGGATCAATGCGGAGAGACATTGTACCGTCAATTCACGGAAAGGCAACGGCGCGCCGTCCCCAAAAGTGAAAAATAACCACCCTCCAGGTCATGCCGGTGGGGTGGTTGGGGAGGCCTGATATGACATCAACGCGGGAGCCGTCCAGGAGGATAACATCCTCTCGCTACCAACAACAAAATCAACGGCGTTACCGGCAGGCGGAAGCGAATCTGGCTAATCGGGCCGGGCACAAAGGTAACGTAGAAAATCGTGATGAACAAGAACACCGCCAGCAAGCGTGGACGCATCCGCCATCCGCCGATGACGAGCAGCACTCCGGCGACAGCGTACACGATGCCCCACCATGCCCAAAACACGAACGCCAACCCGGGCAGGGCGTACAGACGATCATCGATCAGCATCCGCACTGCTTGCACGACCTCCCCACGCTTCAGCACCGCCAGCACGCGCCCGAGCACGTCGCCTTGTGCCGCCGCTGTTTCCCAGACTTGCCCCGTCAGACGCGCATACCAAAACTTGTAATCCTGCGGGACAAACGAGCGTAGCCAGCTTTGAGTGTGGCTAACGATGAAATCCACCGGATACGTGCGCACGATCTCCTTGGCCACCTCAGCGGTTTCCTTCAGCCGCCGATCACGTTCGCGGGTCGAGAGGGCAGTCTCAGGAAGCGGCTCCCAGCCATAACGCTGCGCCGTCTCCACAATAATATCACCGTAGATTTCTTCCCAGCGCGGCGTCCACGGGGCTACTGCCTCCCCGTTGACGTGAGCCAGCGTGGCCACGGCGCTGACGTGCGCCAGGTTATCGTCGAAAGTGCGTGTGTAGAAGATTTCGCCGAAAACGATGGCATTGCGCACCAACCAGGGCAACAGCAGGACCCCAATCGTCCCGGCGACGATGACGGCGCCATGCCACCATCCCTGCCGATGGACGAAAATCCCGTGCGCCAGCAATGCCAGCAGCGCCAACGGCAAGAACTGAATGTTTGGCTTGCACAAAATGCCCGCGCCCAACAGCACTCCGCATCTCAGGGCGTCGCGCTGGCGCCAGTACAGCAGATAGCGGGCGAACATCCACAAGCCGGCCGTGAGCAACAAGCCAAACAGGATTTCGGTGAGCAACTCGTTGCAGAAGCGCCAGGACGAAGGGTTAAGCGCATAGAGCAGCGCCGCCAGACGTCCCACGCGCGGCCCGGCAATAAGCGTTCCGAACTTCAGTAGTACCACGACGGTGAGCACATCGAGCAGTGGCTGCACAAACGCCACGCAATCAGGATTCGGCCCGCCTATGGCGTACCAAAACGCGACAAACAGCGGATACAACGGCGCACGGATGTTGTCCGCGCGCCACGGCGGCGCGGAGTTCAGCGAATAAATGCCGTGCTCGAGCATGTTGACGGCCAGATAGTGGTAGCCCGTCGCATCGACGTTGGTGAGCTGAATGCCGTGGGGCGCGCCGGCCAGATAGCCCCACCGCAGTCCCGCTGCCAACAAGATGATGCAGACAGGAATCACAAACTGGGTTGACCGTTTTTCCACCCGCATGTTCAGCTCAATTCAACACAGGCGACACCAACAACATCACCGTTACCAGCACGATCAGGCCGGTCAATATCCAGGCCAGGATGTTCTGCCAACGCCGGTTGACCCAGTCGCCCATCACGCGGCGACTGTTCACCAGTTTGAGCACCAGCACCAGCAACACCGGCAAAAGGATGGCGTTGAGCGACTGTGACAACCACATAATGGGGAATAGCGGGATACCGGGGATCAGCACCACCAGCACACTCAACACGATGATGCCCATGTACAGCCCGTAGAAGAACGGTGCCTCGCGCGAGCGGTGATCCAGACCACGCTCCCAACCAAACGCTTCGCAAATCGCGTAGGCCGTCGACAGTGGCAGCACCGACGCGGCCAAAAGCGATGCGCCCAACAGCCCGGTGGTGAACAGGTAGCGCGCACCCGCGCCCGCGAGCGGAGCCAGCGCCATGGCCGCCTGTTCCGCCGTTTCCACGTGGATGCCGTGGACAAACAACGTTGCGGCGGTGGTGATGATGATGAAGGCCGAAACTATGTTCCCCCACGCCGCGCCGAACATCACGTCCAGACGGGTGAAGCGGAAACGCTCCATATCCACACCTTTATCGGCGACCGAGGCTTGCATGTAGACGATGCCCCACGGGGAGATGGTCGTCCCAATGGTCGCCAGCACGGCCAGGATGTAACCGGGGTCACTGCTGAAGGTGGGCGTGACGGCCTGGCGCAGCACCGCGCCCCACGAC
Source organism: Anaerolineae bacterium (assembly GCA_035415725.1). GTDB lineage: Bacteria > Chloroflexota > Anaerolineae > B4-G1 > SLSP01 > DSWT01. The sequence continues at coordinate 10,648 of DAOOGN010000069.1, forward strand.
GGGCGCACCGCAATCGCGGTGGCGACGTAGCTCAATGCGGCCAGACAGAGGACGAGCAACACTTTTTCCACGCGCTCATACGACCCGCGCAGTACCAAAAAGCCCACCAACAGCGCCGCCAGCGGCACGGTGATGTAGCGACTCACGCCAAGCAGTTCCGTCCCCGCGGCCACGCCCGCGAATTGGGCGATGGTCGTGCCCAGGTTCGCCAACAGCAGGCAAAACATCGCAAAGGCGGTCACACGCACGCCAAACCGCTCGCGGATCAAATCGGCGGTGCCTTTACCGGTGACGGCCCCCATGCGCGCAGCCATCTCCTGCACAACCAGCTCGCCCACCGTGATCGCCACGATCAGCCACAAAAAGCGGTACCCGTATGTCGAACCGGCCATCGAATAGGTCGCAATGCCCGGCGCATCGTTGTCCGCGCTGGCCGTAATCAACCCCGGACCCAGAATCGAAGCATAGAACAGGATACGTTGTAACCACGTCGGTATGCGTCGTATTGGCTTCATGGTGCACTCTCAAAGCATCCACAATCGTCCATCGGAATGAAAATCAGAAGAACCGGGGCAAACGCTTCTTCCAGGCCGTGGGCAGTACCGTATCCACAGCGTCATCCACGGTAACAATCCCAAGCAGTTCTCTATTTTCTGGGCCGACGACCGGCACAGCCAGCAAATCGTATTTCGCTACCTTATACGCCGCCTCTTGTTGCGGCGTATAGGGGTCTACTGTCACCGGGTCAAGATTCACCCACGGGGCCAGATCGGCATCGGGCGGCGCCATGACCAGGTCGCGCAGGCTAATGACGCCGCACAGACGATGATTTTCATCCTCCAGATAGATGTAGTACATAACTTCGTCGTCACGCGCGCTTTCTGACCGGCGCAAGTAGTCCATCAATTCTCCAGCGCGCAGACCAATCGGCGCGCGGGCAAATTCCGTCGTCATGATGCCGCCGGCAGAATCTTCTGGATAAACCAACAGAGACCGCACCTCGGCAGCCTCGTCGTCTTCCATCAAGGAGAGCAATTGCTCGCTGGTCTGTTCGGGGAGATCGGCCAGCAGATCGGCGGCTTCGTCGGGATCCATCTCTTCGAGGATGTCCGCCGCCCGTTCCGGCTCCATACGAGAGAGGACGGAGACCTGTACATCGGCGGGGCTTTCTTCCAGCGCATCGGCCAACGTCTCATTGTTGAAGGTCTCCATCAACGCCGCGCTGGTGGGATGATCCAGCTCGTTGAGAATGGCCGCAAGATCTGCCGGAGGTAGTTGCACGATGCGGTCGTGCGACACCCGTAAACGCAGCGGGTCTTCCTGGTGTAAGGGCGCCACGTCTTCCCACGGAATGACGCCGGTTTTCCAGGAACTGCCCAGCAGCCGCGCCAGAGCCTGAGCCAGGCTCTCCAGACCCAGACGGCGCAGCAAGCCGCGCCCGCCGACATCTACTCCGGTCAGGCAGTATTGATCGCCCACACGCGCCAGTTGCAGGTCATTGACGCGCACCACACGGCGGCCTTCGGTATCCACGATTTGCCGGTCGAGCACACGATCCAGCAAATACAGCTCGTCACCAATAGGGGTATAGGCCAGACATTTATCCTGGGGAACATTGAGCGTGATGCTAGGATAAAGACTGCTCACACACGCAGCGGGGATAAAACGGTCGCCGTTGTGGGGGGTATCGCTGTGTAACTGCAAGGCTTTGACAGGCGGAAAATTCCGCTCTACAGCGCCGACCAGCACATCGACGCACCGGCCTACAGGATTCCCCCAGGCATCCCACACCTGTCGGTTTTGCATTTGGCTGACGTACAACATGCCACACCTCCTCAATACAAAGTATCCACAGGTGGCGCTCAACCTTGTCGCCTTTGAGACACGCAACAGGGCCGCAGCACATGCTGCGGCCCTGTGAACACTCCGAGGAGGTCAGTGTGGCGCGCTGCCGTGCTACGTCAGGTCTGCCGCGGTTTACTCGATGGGTCGGCGTCATCTGCGCTCACGGACGTTTCCTGTCCGCAAGTACGGTTCACTGGTGTTGTTTCGTTCATTCCTCTCAGATTAGGCCGGGGTCATCCCGGCAACTTCAGAAAATTGAGCTACGGCAAAAACAAATCTACACGGGAATTATACCATCGAATGCCAATATTGAAAATAGCGCGTTACACCGGGGGGCCAGGATCAGGATTTTGGGGAGAAATATACTCGTCAGGATGATATTGAACACAACAGCGGGGGATTTTTACCGCCGAGAGCGCCAAGTTCGCCGAGATGGATGCTATTTCTCTGCGTCCCAGCGTGCTCAGCGGGGGAAACGAATTGAGCCGCGTGTTCAACATCTTGTTGACCAGTACAGGTTTTGGAGAGAAGCCCGATTTTTAGCGGGAGTCACGCCCTCATCACCACCACCGCCAGCCCGACCACCACCGCCAGGGCCACCGCATCTGCCGGACGGAAATGCAGTGTCGTCAGTGACGTGCGCCCCTTGCCGCCCTGGTAGCCCCGCGCTTCCATCGCCAACGCGAGGTTCTCTGCCCGCTGCAAACCGGTCAGAAACAGCGGCACGAGCAGTGGGAACGCTTGCCGCGCGCGGCGCAACACGCCTCCCCGCCCCGTGCCCCACTCTGCGCCCCGCGACGCCTGGGATTTGGCGATACGTTCTGCTTCCAAAGCCAGCAACGGCAGAAAGCGCAGCGTCACCTGCACCATCAACACAAAGGCGTGCGTCGGCAGGCCGATTTTCGTGAACGGCGCGAGGAGCGCGTCCAATCCGTGCACAAGCTCGGTGGTGGAGAGGCAATACGAAATCAGACTGAGGGTCAGAATCAGCGCCACAAAGCGGGCTATAAGGAGGGCGCCATTCAAAAGACTCGTCGTCGAAATAGAGAGCGGACCCCACACCACCAGCAGACGCGCCGCATCACGCGGGCCAAAGAGCACTTGCAATGCGGCCAGAAACACCAGGAACGGGAGCGGCGCAACCAATCCCTTCAGCGCGTAACCCAAGGGAATCCGCGCCACGGCCAACAATATCCCCAACGCCGCCAGAGCGACACACAGCCCGGCCCCATGCGACGTCAGGGTGAGAACGATGACCAGCAACAAGCCGCTCACCAGCCGCGTGCGCGGGTCCAGCCGGTGAATGATCGAGCCGGTGGGCAGGTATTGCCCGATCGTCACAAAACGTAAAAACTCGAATTCATGCATAAGAATCAGCGAATCAAGAATCAGCGAATGAGCGAATCAGCGATCCGTTCGATCCGTTGAGGCATTGGCTCAGCGCCTCAGTCAGCGCAGCGGATGAAACCAGGCCGGGTGGGAGCGTCCAACCGCGCGCGCGCAAGCCCTCGACCACCTGCGCCACGACCGGCGTACTCAAGCCCAAGGCGCGCAAGCGCTCCCCATGCGCGAAAACGTCCGTGATGTCCCCCTCAAGGACGGAGCGCCCATTGTCAAGAACCGTCGCCTGGCCGGTGAGCGCCGCCACATCCTCCATCTGGTGTGACGAGAGCACCAGCGTTATCCCGGTCTCCTTCAACTTTTGCAGATGCGCGAGCACTTCGCGGTGCGAGGCCGGATCAAGGCCGGCGGTGGGTTCATCGAGCAAGAGCACCGTGGGACGCAAGGCGAGGATCGAGGCGAGGGCCACTTTGCGCTTCTCGCCACCGCTGAGCGCGAAGGTGAAACGATCCTTGAACGCATTGAAGCCCATCCCCACCAGCTCCATCGCCCAGCGCACGCGCTGCCGCAGCGAATCGCCGAGTAATCCCTGCAAGCGCGGTCCGTAGGCAATCTCATCCCCCACGTACTGCTCGAAAATCTGCGTCTCCGGCAATTGGAAGACCAGGCCAACCATCCGCCGCACGGCCCGCACATCCGTTTGCGGATCGTTCAGTATATAGTCACCGACACGCACTGTCCCTTCCTGGGGACGTAACAAGCCGTTGAGATGCTGCATCAGCGTGGATTTACCGGAGCCGGTGGCGCCAAGCAATCCGTGCGAGGAGGCAGTGGCGACATCCACCGTGACGCTTTCCAGCGCGCGCTGGGCCAGCGGTGTGCCCATCATATACGTGTGTCCCAGGTCGCGCACTTCGATCAACGCCGGAACAGGCGATGCGGGCGGAGATGCCGGCACGGGCGGAATTTCGCCGGCGTGATGTGGCAAGGTATCTAATGCCGCAATGAGGGCGGAGGCGGTCAACAACCCTGCCGGCAAGGCCGGAAAATAGCGTCGCAGTTCACATGCCAGTCCCGCTGCCGGCGGAAGGTCCAACCCCAAAGTGCGCAGAGTGGTCGCGTCGGCAAATACCGTCTCCGGTGGGTCGTCGAGCACGACACGCCCGCGTTCCAACACGACCACCCGCCGGGCGTCGAGGGCCTCTTCCATGAAGTGCGTGATAGCAATGATCGTCAGTCCGGCGCGGTGCAAATCGGCCATCATCTCACGGACGGCGCACCGCCCGGCAGGATCGAGCATCGCCGTGGCCTCGTCAAAGACAATACAGCGTGGACGCATCGCCAGCACGCCGGCCAGCGCCACCCGCTGCTGCTGTCCTGCCGAGAGCATATACGGTGGACGCAGACGCATCTCCCACAGCCCCACCTTTTCCAGCGCCTCGTCCACGCGCGCGCGAATCTCCGCGGAGGGGACGCCCATATTCTCCACCCCGAATGCCACATCCTCTTCCACCAGCGACGCCACAATTTGATCTTCCGGGTGCTGAAAGACCATGCCTACAGTACGGTGGATCGCCGCATAGTGTGATGGATCGCGCGTATCCAGCCCGGCGACGGTCACGCGCCCGCCATCCGGCACGAGCAGGGCGTTGAGGTGCCGCGCCAACGTGGACTTGCCGGAGCCGTTCGCCCCAACGATGGCGACATATTCCCCTTCCGCAATGCGCAGCGAAATCTCCCGTAGCGCGGCGATACGCCCGCCGTTGGGAAGCGGGTAAGCGTAGGTGACGTTATCGAATTCGATCAGTGCAGACATTCAACCTCAAAAGAACGATCCTCAGTAGTATAGCACTTTTGCAGGAGTAGGCGCTTCTTTTCAACAATGTCAAAGTATGGTATGATAAAGTCATTCTCGCAAGCAGGAAAGAAAACTATGGAGAGCGACATTATTATGACTAACCAGTGGGTGGGGAATCACGTCATGAGCCAGGATGAATGGCGCCAGGCCTGGCGTCTGGGATTAGAAACGCTGCACCGGTCAGCTCCCCCCAAGGACAACACAACGCAAGTCATGCAAGCATTGTTACGAACGGGAAAGATTCAACACCCGGCAGCGCCCCATTCAATCGATGAATCCTGGTGATCCGTAACTTTCACCCCTCCCCCTGCCCCCTCCCCAGCGAAAACGCTGGGGAGGGGGAGAAAAATAAGACAAAAAAAGTTCCCTTCCCCCCGTGCCAACGCGAGGGGGAAGGGGCAGAGGATAGAGGGTAAAAGTTAACCTTAGGACCCCCTTTGATGCCTAATCTTCAACCGTGGCGCGGAAATCCAGGTCGTTTCTGAGTCGGTGGCTGAACAGTGACAATGAAAGATTGTAACCGTGAAAAGTATAAGTTGTTATGCCACATAGTTCATTCAAAGAAAGAGGTATATATCCTATGTCAAAAGATCACACTCGTAAAATCACTATCACGGGCGCATTGGGCGCCATTGCCGTTTTGTTAGGCTGGACGCATTGGGGTTTCATCCCCTGGTTTGGCGGCATCTCATTGACCATTATGCACGTTCCGGTCATCATCGGCGCCGTGCTGGAAGGCCCACTCGTGGGCGCGGTAATCGGCCTGATCTTCGGCGCGTTCAGTATGTTGCAAGCCGCCGTTGCCCCTACAAGTCCATCGGATGTATGGTTCACCAATCCTTTGCTGGCGATACTCCCGCGTCTGTTCATCGGCCCGTTGGCATGGTTGGCATGGCGGGCCTTGAAACGTTGGCCGGCGCCTGCGCTGATCATTTCCGGCATCGTGGGCAGTATGGCGAACACATTACTCGTCCTGGGAACAATCGGCCTGCTAGGTTATTTGCCCTGGGCCGCGCTCCCCCCCGTTATCCTATCGAATGGACTGCTGGAAGCTGCTGCCTCAGCCGTCATCACCCTCGCCGTCGTCGCCGCGTGGAAACGCATCGAAGTCGGCAAACAACAAGGGTCCAAAATCTAATGTCAACGGATTTTCTAACCGCGAGTCATGCAAATTTGCGCTCACCTTATTCAAGAAATTCGCGTAGATGAGCGGTTTATTCCACAAGGATTGACTATGAACGATAAGGCACTCCAAACATTGCTGGAGGCCGCCGCCCCCCTGATCGAACTCGCCATCGCCGAGGACATCGGGACGGGCGATGCCACCAGCATGGCGACACTGGATCCAAGCGTTCTGCTGCATGGGTGCATCACCGCCAAAGAACACGGCATCATCGCCGGGCTGCCGGTGGCCGAAGCCGTTTTCCGCCGCGTAGACCCTGCCATCACCTTCACCGCGCGCGTCGCGGAGGGGCAAGAGGTCGTCCCCGGTGAAGTCGTCGCCGAGGTTGTCGGGCCGGGGCCGTCACTGCTGGCGGCGGAACGCACCGTGCTCAATTTCCTGCAACGGATGTCGGGCATTGCGACGCTCACGCGGAGTTTCGTCGCCGCCGTCTCGACGACCCATGCGACGATCCTCGACACACGCAAGACACTGCCCGGCTATCGCGTGCTCGACAAATACGCCGTGCGCATGGGCGGCGGGATGAACCATCGCCTGGCGCTCTTCGACATGCTGATGGTGAAGGACAACCACATCGACGGCGCGGGCAGCATGGCGCTCGCCGTCCAACGCGCGCGGGAGCAGTATCCCACCCTGCCCATCGAAGTCGAAGTCCGCGATTTAGACGAACTGCGCCAGGCATTGATGATCGAGCCGCCGCTGGATCGCCTCCTGTTGGACAATATGGATCTGGACATGCTGCGCGAAGCCGTCGTCATCACTGCCGGGCGTGTCCCCCTGGAAGCCTCCGGCAACGTCACCCGCGCGCGGGTGAAAGACATCGCCGATACGGGCGTAGACTTCATCTCCGTCGGCGCGCTCACGCACTCCGTCAAGGCGTTCGATTTGAGCATGAAGATTCGGCCTCGCCAGGTCGCCGCCGCCGACCCGCTCACACGCATCCGGACCGCGAAAAACACACTCGGCGACCGCCTGGTCATCCTCGGCCACCATTATCAGCGGGATGAGGTGATCGCTTTCGCCGACTACCGGGGCGATTCACTGGAGCTATCCCGCCGCGCCGCGCAGACCGACGCCGAATTCATCGTCTTCTGCGGCGTCCACTTTATGGCCGAAGTCGCCGCCATTCTGGCACAACCGGGGCAGCACGTCCTCATCCCCGACCTCGAAGCGGGCTGCTTTCTCGCCGAGACCGCCAGCGAACATCTGGTGCAGGAAGCGTGGAATGCCCTCGACGCCGCGCTTGCCACTGCCGGCAGCAGCGCCGACGCCGAAATCACCCCCATCACCTACGTGAACTCGGATGCCGCGCTCAAAGCCTTCTGCGGCCGGCATAACGGGACGGTTTGTACTTCCGGCAACGCCACTAAAGTCCTGAAATGGGCGCTCTCGCAACGCCCGCGCGTGTTCTTTTTCCCCGACCAACACCTGGGGCGTAACACGGCCAACCAACTCAACATTCCACCGGAAGCCATAGTGCTGTGGAACATCCGCCACCCGCCAAGCGCGGAAGCCATCCGTACAGCGCAAGTCATCCTCTGGCCCGGCGTGTGCAATGTTCACCAGCGCTTTCGCCCGGAACATGTCCAGGCCGTGCGCGCCCGCTATCCCGGCATCCGCGTCATCGTCCACCCGGAGTGCAAGGCCGAGATAGTAGCCCTGGCCGATGACGCCGGCTCGACGGCCTACATCCTCAAGCAGGTGGAGGCCGCATCCGCCGGAGCGCAGTGGGCCATCGGGACGGAAAGCCGCTTCGTTCACCGTTTACAAACCGAACATCCCGACCAACTCATCGTCTCCCTGGCGGACGTGCCGCCCTTCTGCGCCAACATGAGCCAGATCACCCTCTTCAACCTCGCCGAAATTATGGATGCCCTGGCGCACGGTGAACTGCTCAACGAGGTCACCGTCGAGCCGGAAACCCGCCGCTGGGCAAAGATAGCACTGGAGAGAATGCTTGCGTTATAGTCTTGTAGTCATCAGTCGTATAGTCGTCAGGTCACTGTTCGACGAGTCCATCGAGGCAGAAATTCCACACCCGTTAGCCATGCGCCGAGCGGAGCGCCGCTTGGAGCGGATCGCCAGATCCGCGGTTTTGGCGCGCCACGCCGGGATCTGACGATCCCTGGCAAGCATAAACTGGGCAGGTATTTGCGCCGCGCAGTCCTGGCGACCCCATGCCGACACGACTTCATTACTTCACTTCACTAAGGAGAACTTATGCCTATCGAAACCGACGTGCTCATCATCGGCTGTGGAATTGCCGGCGCGGCGGCGGCGCTCCAACTGGCACAAGACCGCCAGCGTCAGATTACCATCATCACCCGCGCCCACGACGCCGATGAGGCCAATACCCGTTATGCGCAGGGCGGTATCGTGGCCGACGGGGAGGGCGATTCGCCCGAGCTGCTGGTGGAAGACATGCTGCACGCCGGCGCCGGATTGAGTTGGCCGCCGGCCGTGCGACTCCTGGCCACAGAGGGACCAACGCTGGTGAAACGGGTGCTGATCGACGAGTGTCGCGTTCCCTTCGACCGGAACACGAACGGGGAAATCTCGCGCACCCGCGAGGGCGGACACTCGCTCTCGCGCATCTTGCACGTGGGCGACACGACCGGCCGCGCCATCGAACAAGCCATGCTCGCGCGACTGCGCGAGTTGCCCAATGTCACGCTGAATACGGGGATGACGGCGGTGGACCTCATCACCTCGTCCCATCACAGCCGCGACCCCCTCGCCGTCTACAAACCGATCACCTGTCACGGCGCTTACGTCCTAGATCGCGCCGAAAACACCATCCACCGCGTCCTCACGCCGGTGACGATCCTCGCCACAGGCGGCATAGGCCGCATCTACCGCCACACCACCAACCCGCCCGGGGCACGCGGCGACGGTTTGGCGATGGCCTATCGCGCCTGGGCGCGCGTCATCAACGCGGAATACATCCAATTCCACCCCACCACCCTCGCCGTCGAAGGGGCCGACAACTTCCTCATCTCCGAGGCAGTGCGTGGCGAAGGGGCGCGCCTCTACACGCCGGACGGACGACACTTTATGGACGCCTACGCACCTAAGTGGGGCGACCTGGCGCCGCGCGACGTCGTCGCCCGCGCCATCCACCACGAAATGCTGGAACACGGCTACCCGTATGTCCTGCTCGACCTGGCGAGTGTCATGGACGCCGCGCGCATCCGCGAGCGATTTCCGAGCATCTACGCGACGTGCCTACAGGCCGGTGTGGACATCACCGCCGCCCCGATCCCCGTAGTGCCGGCGGCGCACTATTTCTGCGGCGGCGTCCAGGTCGATCTGCGGGGACGCTCGACCATCGAGGGGCTGTACGCCATCGGCGAAGTGAGCTGCACCGGCATCCACGGCGCAAACCGCCTGGCGAGCACCTCCCTACTGGAGGGGCTGGTGTGGGGCGACCAGGCCGGACGCGACATTCGGGCGCGCGACGACCTGGGCTGTGTCCCCATCGACACCATCCCTCCCTGGCAGGATGTCAGCGCAGGCGCCGCCGCCGACCCCGTGCTGGTCTACCGCGACGCCCGCACCATCCAGAACATTATGTGGCTCTACGTGGGCCTGGCGCGCAACACCCACCGCCTGGCGCGCGCCCTGCAAGACCTCAACCACCTGTGGGGTGTCATCGACGAGTTCTACCGCTCGACGCGCCTGAACGACAACCTCATCGGCCTGCGGAATATGGCACAGGCTGCCTGGATCGTCACGCGCGCGGCGTGGCACAACCGCCAGTCACGGGGCACGCACTACCGCGAAGATGCCGAAGATCATGAGTTCGCCGGCTTGAGCGATACCGAAGGCCCGCTGCCGAATGCGATAACCGAATTTTAATAGGCGCTTTACCGACGTAAATCATAACTATGTCTTATGCTGATGGTTGGTCTGCAATCAATCTAGAGATGCCCGCGCGTGTACCCCACACAGAGTATTCCATCACCGAGCACTGGGATGTGATCAAAGCCGTGACCGGCATCGACGTGGGGCCATACAGTCCCGACGAAGTGAAACAGCGGGGCGCCCTGGCCCTGATGGAAGCCTGGAACTTCGACTTTCGCTGGGCCACCCTTATCGGCGGGGACGAGCTGGCCGCGTGTCACACGGATATGGGACATGCCGAGTATGCTGCCGGCGGCGTAGATCGCCGTGACACGGTGACGTGCCCCTTCTCCACCGTAGGGGAAGTACTGGCCTTCGATCCGTGGATCACCTACGGGACGCGAAATCAGGCTGAACTGACGCGGCGCTTCGAAGAACACTACCGCCGGCAACGAGCAGAAACGCCGGAGCAGGTCGTCATGACGGGCATCTATGTGACGCTGATGTCTGGCCTCATCGACATCTTCGGATGGGAGATGCTGCTGCTGGCGGCGGGAATGGACCCCCAGGGCTTCGGCGAAGTCGCCAACCGCTACACGACATGGATACAGCAGTATTTCAACGCGCTCGGCGCCGCCGATGTGCCCGTGGTCATGGTTCACGACGACATCGTATGGAGCGCCGGCCCGTTTATTTCCCCGCACTGGTACCGCCGGTATGTGTTTCCCAACTACAAGAAGCTCTTCGCACCGCTCCTGGATTCCGGCAAGAAAATCATGTACACATCCGACGGCAACTACACAAAATTCGTCGCCGATATCGCCGCTTGCGGCGTACACGGCTTCGTGCTGGAACCGTGGACCGACATGGCCGTCATCGCCGAGACGTATGGCCGTACACACGCCTTCATCGGCAATGCCGATACGCGCATTCTGCTGCAGGGCGACAAGGCTGCTATCCGTGCCGAAGTGGAACGCTGCATGGCGATTGGCAAACCCTGCCCGGGCTTCTTCCTCGCCGTTGGCAATCACATTCCGCCCAACACGCCGGTGGAAAGTGTGTTGTATTACGAGGCAGTATACGAAGAATTGAGTAGACGGTAAATGGCTGAAGGTTGATGGCTGAAAGCAGATAGCTATGCCAATCGAAACAGTAGCTGCTGCATTACGCGCCGACGCAAAGTTTATGCGCAACGTGACGGCCTGGCGAACACTGCCCGCGCGAGAGGCGCAAACGACGCCGTGGCCGTCCGACCTGGATTCGCACCTGGCAACGGCGGGACGCAAGTTGGGTATCGACGCCCTGTATACTCACCAGGCGCGTGCCGGTGAAACCGCACTGTGCGGCGAGAACGTCATCCTCACCACCGGTACGGCCTCCGGCAAAACGTTGGGCTACACCCTGCCGCTGCTCAACACCCTCCTGCACGAGCCGACGGCCACAGCGCTGTTGCTCTTCCCCACCAAGGCGCTGGCGCATGACCAGATCACAGCGCTGGAAGCGTGGATCGACGCGCTGCAAGCCCCACTCGCCCTGCGTCCCTACGATGGCGACACGCCCCAGCGTCACCGCGCCACCATCCGCAACGAAGCGCGCATCCTCGTCTCCAACCCCGATATGCTGCATCTGGGCATCCTGCCGCATCATACCCAATGGGTGCGCTTCTTCAGCGGCCTGCGCTACATCGTGCTCGACGAGCTGCATACCTACCGGGGCATCTTCGGCAGTCACGTCGCCAATGTACTGCGCCGCGCCCGTCGGGTGGCGCGTTTCTACGGCGCGGAACCGCAGTTCATCTCCGCCTCGGCGACCATCGCCAACGCCCGCGAATTGGCCGAAGCGCTGTGGGAAGATCCGGTCGTTGCCGTGGAAGAGGACGGGGCGCCCTACGGCCAACGCCATGTCATCTTCTACAACCCGCCGCTGCTCAATCCCGCCCTTGGCCTGCGCGCCAGCGCTGCCGCCGAAGCGATCACATTGACATTGAAGTTGCTCCACGCCGGCGTGCAGACGATCCTCTTCGCCCGCGCGCGCGTCACCGTGGAATTGTTGCTGCGTGAACTGCGTGAACGCGCTGTCCTCGCCGGCTTTTCACCGGACGCCATCCAGGGTTATCGCGGCGGCTACCTGCCCCAAGAGCGCCGCGCCATCGAACGCGACCTGCGCACCGGCAAAACGCGCGTCGTCGTCGCCACCAATGCGCTCGAACTGGGCATCGACATCGGCGCACTCGATGCCTCGATCCTAGTAGGCTATCCCGGCACCATCGCCGCGACCCGCCAGCAGATGGGACGCGCCGGACGGCGGGCGGGATCAGCGCTCTCCGTGCTCATCGCTACGCCTTCCCCCCTGGATCAATATCTGATCACGCACCCGGAGTATTTCTTCGGGCGCTCACCGGAGGAAGCGCGGGTGAACCCCAACACGGTGAGCCTGCTGGCCGCCCACCTCACCTGCGCCGCGTTCGAGCTGCCCTTTGAGCGGGATGAACCTTTCGGCCAGGCGCAGGACGCCGGCGCGATCCTGGAGGCGCTCGGCGCAGAGGGCGTGCTGCACCGGCGCAATGGACGCTTCACCTGGATCGGGGAATCCTATCCCGCCCAAGGTCTCTCCCTGCGCTCGGCCACACCGGACAACATTGTGATCCAGTCCACCGCGGGCGCTGTAGTCGGCACGGTGGACCGCCCCAGCGCGCCCACCCTGGTCCACGAAGGCGCGGTCTACTTGCACAGCGGCGAGATGTACCTCATCGAAAACCTGGATTGGGAGCAAGGCATCGCGCTGGCCCGTCCCGCCGACCTCGATTACTACACGCTCGCCACCTCCACAACGCAGGTGGAACGTCTGGCCGTGCGGCGCGTCTTCGGCGTCCTCGATGTCACTCCGCAACTGACCGATGAGGAAGTGCGCGTCCATACTCAAGCGGCGGCCTATCGTCGCGTGCAGCAAAGCACGCACGAGACGCTCGGCTGGGGCGAGATCGACTTGCCGGAGCAGGTGATGGAGACGGAGGCTTTTCGGCTCACTCTGCCCTCCGCGCTGGTCGAAGAACTGGCCGAAGTGGGGGTGATGCTTGCCCCGCTGGATTACGGCCCGGCGTGGCCGCAAATCCGCGAGGCGATCCTTGCCCGCGACGGACAGCGCTGCCGCGTATGTGGGGCGGCGGCGCAAGCGGGGCATCCGCTGGAGGTGCATCATCTCACGCCGCTGCGCACGTTTATGACGCAATATCCCCGGCAGGAGGCGCTGCGCCTGGCGCACGCGCCGGAGAACCTGCTCACCGTCTGCCCGACATGCCATCGCCAGCTCGAACGGGCGCGCGGCGCGCGCACAGCTCTAGGCGGCCTGGCCTATCTGCTGCGCAACCTGGCGCCGGTATTTTTGATGGGCGATCCCGGCGATTTGGGCACCGCGGTGGAAGCGCGCGATGCGGAGAGCGGCTTGCCCGCGATTGTCGTCTTCGACAGCGCGCCAGGCGGTGCGGGATTGTCGCCGCGGCTGGTGGATTTGTGGCCTCGCCTGGTCGAGGCCATGTTGGAACGGGTACAGACGTGTCCGTGCGCGGATGGCTGTCCTTCGTGCGTCGGTCCGGTCGGGGAGAGCGAACCCGGCGCGAAGGCCGCCGCGCGGCAGTTGCTGGAGCGAATGGCAGAAGATGCATATTTGTTCTGCTGATGCATCGAAGTATACTGATTGCATAACTACTAAAGGTGGGAAATTTTCAGCGGTTTTTTGTCTGTAACTATCTCGACAATGTTAGATTAGGTTTGAGATCGCTGAGTGCGTTGGGCTT
>DAOOGN010000070.1:0-24503 GCA_035415725.1 Anaerolineae bacterium
TGCCCTCCCCAAAGTCCCGTTCGCCACCTGGCAAAGGTGGCTGAATAGTTACCTTATTGCTACTTTCTAACTGCCAACTTTCAATTCGGCTTCACCAGTATCTTGCCATCCGTCCGCTGGGTCGATTTAGCGATGGCATCCACGGTTTGCGCCAGGGCGTAGCGCGCGGTGATGATAGGGCTAAGGTCAAGGCGGCCCGAAGCCACCAGCCGGATGACATTCGGGAAGTTTTCATCGCCGGAGTGCCCCTGGGCACCAAAGATCTGCGACCGACGCACCTGGAAGGTCTCCAGATACATGGGCACGCGCTGCGCAGCCCGGCCAATCTGCACCACCTTGGCGTTAATCGCCAGCGCTTTCTCCATCTCCGGGACGGTCAGGTGCGGCGCTCCGGCGGCCTCGACATGGAAGTTGAAGCCCTCACCCTTGCTCAGTTCCATCAACACCGCACCCGGGCTGACTTCGCGCGGATCGTAGACATAATCCGCACCCACTTTTTGCGCCAGCTCGCGGCGCTGCGGCGAGATCTCGAACGCGACGATCATGCCCGCGCCTGCCGCACGCGCCAGACCGATGGACGCCAGGCCAATCGCACCGGCGCCAAACACGCTGACATAGTGCCCGGGGCGGAACCCGCCGGCGCGCGAGATCATCGCATTGTAAGCCACACACGTTGGCTCGGTCATGGCCGCCAGTTCATAGGCTTTTGTCTCGTCCCCCAAACGCTCGGCAATGGCATCGATCTTCCAGCAATACTTCTCATCCACCGCAATGTAGTTGGCGAACGCGCCGGGAATGGTGAACCCCAATTCCTCAAGGTTGGAGCAGTGGTTGGGATAGCCATTGCGACACGGGATGCAGCGTCCGCACCAGATCATCTCCTCCACCGTCACCATATCGCCGATTTTGAGCATCTTGACTTCCGGTCCCGTCGCCACGACTTTCCCGGAAAATTCGTGACCGAGGATCGTGGGGAACTTGGTCAAGCCGGGGTACAGGATGTAATGATCTTTGTCGGTTTCATAGAAGTGCATGTCCGATCCACAGACCCCACAGGCCTGCACGGCCAGCACAACGTCTTGCGGGCCCGGCTCAGGGTCAGGCCAATCCCGCACTTCCAGCTTGGGATAGCGCCACACGCTGTTGCCGGTAATGGCCTTGCCGGTTTGCTTTTCCCACTCCGAGAGCGGATAATCCGGTCGTGGATCCCACTTTGCATCGAGCACCAAACCTTTCATAGCACACCTCCTTTGGATATATTCAGATAGTCTTTAGTCTCGTAGTCGTTTTGGGGCTACGAGGTTTAAAATTCAAACCGCAACAGCGAGCAGAATTTCTCGCATCGCCACTAACGCTTGATCCAGATAAGTCCAGAAACCCGGCTTAATTTCGAGGATCACGTCGCCATCATAATCCGGCAGGCAGGTACATACATCGCGCCAGGGTATAGCACCCCACCCCGGCGGCATGTGAAGATCGGCCTCGCCAAAGGGCCAGCGTTCCTGTTCCGCATCGAAGCCCTGATCCAGGAGGCCGAAATTGTCGTGCGCGTGGATGTGCTTCACCCACGGCGCAGCTTCGCGGACCTCGGCCAGGAAATCAAAGCCCAGTTCGCGCGCAGCGATGAACAGATGGCCGACGTCCAACGTCAACGCTACGTTGGGACGGTCAATCGCTTCCAACTGCCGGACGATGGGGCCGATGCGCAGCCGCGCGTGGTGCCGGGGTAAATCGGAGGGCAGATGCCCGTATTGCGCCAGGACGTTGTACTCCCAGTGGTGCGGATCGCCGTTTTCCATGCCGATGACGACGCCTGCATCCGCCGCGAGTGGAGCCAAAGCTACAAAGGCGTCCACTTCGCGCTGCGCTCCGGCGATCAGCTCCTCATCCGTGAGAAGCGACCGGCGCACGCCGTGGTGTGCGTCGTCCAACGCCTGCAACCCGCTGTGATACACCAAGCGCATTGCCCCCATGCCTCGCGCTATCTCGATCTGGCAGGCCATAATCCGACGGCACAACTCATGCCGGGGATCGTAGGCCAGGTTGAGCCGCATCAGGCCGTGCATACTGTAGCGCAAGTCGAAGTTATGCAGCACTGCCAGGAAATCCGCCAGTTGCGGCCGTCGCAGTTCACCGTTGATGATCAGGCTGAACGCTGTCGGATCGATCTCCACCTCATCGAAGCCGAGCACCTGGCAATACATGAGCGCCTGCTCCAGTTGCTTCAGCGGATCGACGCCCTCAAATCCGCCCACCCCCATGCCGATGCCACGAACGATCATCGTCACACCACCTCGCTGAGTTTGACAGGACGATTTTCCCGGCACGAGCGGGTCGCCGCCAAGCCGATCACCACCGGAATCCGCCCGTCGATGCCGGTCACAGGTGGGGTACGGTTTTCCAGCAGACAAGCGACAAACGTCTTCATCTCGGCGATGTAGGATTCGGTATACCGTTCCATGAAGAAGTTGAGCGGCAAATCACGCGAGACGCGCTGCGCATCGCCGACCACCACGGTGTTAGGATAGGTGTTGTCTGCACTCACCACGCCCGCGCTGCCGAAGACCTCTACACGCTGATCGTACCCGTAGACGGCCTTGCGGCTGTTGTCAATCACGCCGATCACGCTATTCGCAAACCGCAGTGTGGTGATCGCCGTGTCCACGTCGCCGGCCGCGCCGATCTCCGGATCGACCCGCACGCCGCCGACGGCATAGACCTCCTCCACCTCACTACCGGCCAGATAACGCGCCATGTCGAAGTCGTGGATGGTCATATCGAGGAAGATGCCGCCGGAGACTTTGATGTAGGCGATGGGCGGCGGGGCCGGATCGCGGCTGGTGATTTTGAGAATGTGCGGCGTCCCTATCGCGCCTCCGGCAATCAGCTCATGGATCCGCCTGAAATTCGGGTCGAAGCGCCGGTTGAAGCCGATCATCAATTTGACGCCGGCCTCCTCCACGGCCTGCAACGCCCGATCGATGCGCGCCAGGTCAAAATCAATAGGCTTTTCGCAAAAAATATGTTTTCCTGCCGCCGCTGCCGCTTCGATCAACGACGCATGGGTGGGCGTGCTGGAACAGATCACCACAGCGTCGATGTCGGGGTTGTCCATGAGGGGATGATAATCCCGGAAGGCGCGCGGAATGTGCAACGCCGTCGCGCACTGCTGCGCCGCTTCCAGGTTGACATCGGCCACGGCTACGAGCCGTGCCCCCGGCACACGCCATGCCAGGTGTTCCGCGTGCAGTCTGCCGATGCGCCCGGTGCCGATCAAACCTATATTGACAATAGCCATATCTCTTCCTCCTGAAAACAGGCCGCGTGAACCATGGGTCTCACGTCAAGCCAACCACAAAGGCAAGGCTTGCCCCTTCTCATGCAGATCGCCGGCGTAGAGAAAACGATAACTATCATGGATGTAGAACTGTCCAAATTTTTTCTCCGGCAGCACATCGATGAGCCGCGAGGCCAGCGTGTCGGCCATGGGCTCATCCAGTCCCGAGGCCACGTCGTAATCAAAATAAATCGCCAAATCGCGGTGGGGATCATCGTGGATCGTCACGCCGTATTTCCCAGGCGCGCGGGCAACCGGCGCGTAACGTTCGAGGAGAAACGCCCCCGGCGAGGCGGAATGAATGGCATCTTGATGCGCGTAGACGAAGTTGACGGTTTCCTGGGCGTCCTCCATCGTTTCACCGGGAAAACCGAAGAAGAAAAATGTGTGGTTCCAGATGCCAGCGGCAGTGCTGTCACGCAGGATGCGGCTCATTTCCGCCGGCTTCGTCCCCTTGTCCATACGCCGGATGGTACGTTCGGCGGCAGTTTCCAAACCGAAGAGCAGCATCCGGCAGCCGCTCTGCGCCATGCGTTCCAGCAGATCGCGGGTCAGCGCCGCGTCAAAGCGCACGCAGCCACACCAGTGTACAGGCGCCCCGGCTTCCGCCAGCCGTGTCGACATCCCTTTGAGGTTGTGCGGCGTTATGGCCTCGTCGGCGAAGAAGATATGACGCGCGCCGTATTTCGTGCGTAGGGCCAGCATGTGCTCGACCACGAGATCGGCATCCAGTGGGCTGAACGCCCCCGGTCCGCCATACCCCACGTTGCAGAATCCACACCTGCCGTGATAACAACCATGCGCGCTCAACAGCGGCAGCACCGGTGTAGGGACCAGATAACGCTCCAACGGCAAGCCGTCGAAGTCGGGTAACAGGTCGGGATGGGGCCCGGTTTCCACGGGCGTCCTCCGCACGCTTCCTCTATCGTTGTAGATCAAGTTGGGTACTTGAGAGAGGTCGCCGTCACCCGCCACCGTTTCCGCCAGACGCAGTAAGGCGTTTTCCCCATCAAAGATAACGGCGCTGTCGAACAGGCGGAACATCGCCGGGACTTTGGGCAGTTGTTCGCGCAGCATCGAGATATGCGGACCGCCGACGGTCACGTGACAGGGCAGTCCTGCTGCCTTGATCAAATGTCCCAGCGTCATGCCGGCGATCATTTGATCCAGCGTGGGAATGGAAATGCCGACGATGTCCGGCTGTTCACGGACAATGTCGGGCAGCACGTGCCGGCGGAAGAAATCCAGGAAAATGTTATGTTGCGGATCGTCCACGATGTGCAGCAGGTTGCTACTGCTGTCCGCGTAGACAGGCGGCCTGAAGTTTGTCAAACTGAATTCGGTGGGGGTAAAAGGCAACGCCGCCAGATCCAGGCTCTGCGCCAGCGTCAGGAAGGACACTAAACTGGCCTCACCGGCGAAGAAATCCGGACTACGGAAGAGGGCCTTGGCACCTTCCACTTGCGCTATCAACCGCGGGGCGGCCGTCAACGCAGAACGTAAGGTCGGCGACTGCACACCAGAAGCGCAGCGCGCCTGTTCCTGCAAACGCGCCAGCACGTCCTCCAAAGCACTGCGCGTGAGCAGCGCATCAAAGAATTCGACGTTCAAATCGCGCTGGATGACTTCCACACCATGAGCACGCAAATAAGCGGTGAGGGTGGGCAAGGCCAAATGCGGCATCGCCGGGGTCCAGTGCGGAGGAAATAAGAGTAGGATTTTCATAATCATCCGAGCAAAAATCCGCTTCATCTGCTCAATCTGCTGACAGCAGAGAAGTTTTCAGCGTGCATTTAGTTTATCCAGGCAGACTACTGCCCGGGGCGAGGACCAATTGAGACCTGACAAATCTCCGAAGACCTGTCAGGTCTAGTCTAGGGCTACATTTTCATCCCACCGCTCATGTCAAAGAGCCACTTTTTCCAGGTGTATTTCAGAATGGGGGCGACTTTGCACCGCAGAGAGCGCAGAGTCCGCAGAGTTACCAAAAATCTCTCCGCGCTCGCGGCGAACTCGGCGGTAAAATCAGCACCTCATCTGGCTTTGGCCCCCGAATTGAAATGCACCTCTTGCCCTAAAACGCCCACCAGTTCCAATTCAGCGGCGCGATGACAGCTCACAAAGTGTTCCGGTTCCAGCTCTTGCAACGTCGGACTCTCCACCTGGCACTGCTCCGTCGCGTACTGGCAGCGTGGATGGAAGTAACATCCACTCGGCGGATTCGCCGGGTCGGCGACGTCCCCCGGCAACACGATGGACTCCGTCCGTGAGCGCGGATCCGGCTTCGGCACCGCCGACAGCAACGCCTCCGTATAGGGGTGCAACGGATGGCGGAACAGGGCGTCCGTCGTCGCACTCTCCACCAGCTTACCGACGTACATCACCGCCACACGGTCGCTAATGTGCTCCACCACACTCAAGTCGTGCGAGACAAACAGGTACGTCAGACCAAACTGCTCTTGCAGGTCTTGCAGCAGGTTCAATGTCTGCGCCTGGATGGACACATCCAGCGCCGACACCGGTTCATCACATACGACCAATTGCGGATGCAATGCCAGTGCTCGCGCCACGCCAATTCTCTGCCGCTGTCCTCCGCTAAAGGCGTGAGGATAGCGTGTCATATACTCCGGGCGCAATCCCACAACCCGCAGCAACTCCGCTACGCGATCTTGCAGTTCAGCCCCCTTCGCTACCCCATTCACCAACAACGGTTCGCCGACGATTTGCAACAGGGTCATCCGGGGATTCAGTGATGAGTACGGGTCTTGAAAGATCATTTGCATATTCTGCCGCAGCAGTTTGAGTTGTTTTCCGTCCAGCTCCGGTACGTTGACACGTCCCATATTCCGGTCGTTAAACCATACTTCGCCGGCGGTCGGCTCGTAGGCACGGAGAATCAGCCGGCCGGTGGTGGTTTTCCCGCAGCCGCTTTCGCCCACCAGACCCAATGTCTCCCGCTCGCGGATGTAGAAGTTGACGCCATCCACGGCTTTGACGTAGCCGACCGTTTTGGAGAGAAGAAAACCTTTTTGAATCGGGAAGTGCTTTTTCAAATCTTTAACTTCAAGCAGGATCGGGCGCTTGTCTGCACTTGTAGAAGTTGTCGTCGTCTTGATCACTTCAGCCATTGTCATTTCCTCTCGTGGTTGTCTAAAATGCAATCCCCGGCCTTACGTTTCATCAGGTTATCCAACACCGGCGCAAATAGGACACCGGACGAGGTGTCCTGGCGCCACTTCGAGCAGTGCCGGCTCTTCGACATCACACTTCCCGGCCACCATGGCGCTACAACGCGGATGGAAGGCACACCCCTGCGGCAACGCATAGGGGTCCGGCACCATCCCGCGGATCGACGCCAACCGCCGTCTCTCCCGCGTCTTCTGCCCCAACCGCGGAATCGACTGCAACAACGCCCGGGTGTACGGGTGCTGAGGATGATAAAACAACGTGTCGACGTCCGCCCGCTCCACCACTTTACCCATGTACATCACCACTACGTTCTCCGTCATCTGTGCTATCACCCCCAGGTTGTGCGTGATGTACATGATCGCCATCCCCAAATCATTCTGCAACAACTGCATCAGTTTCAGAATTTGCGCTTCGGTCGTCACATCCAACGCCGTCGTCGGTTCGTCCGCGATCAACAGGCTGGGATGACACGACAACGCCATCGCAATCATCGCTCGCTGTCGCATTCCGCCGCTCAACTCATGGGCGTACTGATCAATGGTCCGATCCGGCAACGGCATGCCGACTAAATCCAGCATATCGATCGCCCGTTGCCGCGCCGTTGCTCTATCCAACCCCTGATGCAGTTGGATCACTTCAGTGATCTGGTTCCCCACCGTATGGACAGGGCTGAGCGATGTCATCGGCTCCTGAAACACCATCGCAATTTCCGCACCACGAATGTTGCGCATTTCATCGCTTTGCGGCGCCAGCCGCGTCAAATCGACGATGTGCTCCCCCCCCTTCACGTGCCGGTGATAGAGAATTTCGCCCTCCACCGTCTTTCCCGGCCGGGGCACGATGTTCATGATCGAGCGCGCCGTGACGCTTTTCCCGCAGCCACTTTCGCCCACTACACCCAACGTCTCGCCACGATGGATGACGAAGTCCGCCCCATCCACCGCCCGCACCGTCCCCTCATCCAGAAAGAAATAGGTCTTCAGGTTCTTCACTTCCATGAGTAGTTCTCTGTTATCGTTCACGTTGGTTCTCCCTATCGCGCATACGGATCCGCCGCGTCGCGCAGACCGTCGCCGAGGAAGTTATAGGCAAAGACGGTCAGGATGACGGAAACCGCCGGGCCAAACAACAACCACGGGGCCATGGCCAGCGAGCGCACATTCTGCGCTTCTTGCAGCAGTACGCCCCAACTGATAGCCGGCGCGCGCAATCCCAAACCGAGATAACTCAATCCGGTCTCACCCAGGATTTGGCCGGGGATCGAGAGCGTCAGACTGGCGATGATGTAGCTCAAGAACGAGGGTACCATATGGCGGATGATGATGCGGAACTCGCTCGATCCGCACAGGCGCGCAGCCAGGACGAAATCTTCCTGGCGCAAAGAGAGGAAACGACCTCGCACCACGCGCGCCATCCCCGTCCAGCCCACGAGCGAAAGAATAATCGTGATGCCGAAATACATCTTCACCACCGGCCAGTCGGCCGGCAGAGCCGCACTCAGCGCCATCCACAAAGGGATAGTCGGAATCGTGCGGATAAACTCAATGACCCGTTGAATGACGGTATCCACACGACCGCCATAGTAGCCGGAGATACCGCCCAGCACAATGCCAAGCGCCAGGCTCAAGAAGACGCCGATCAACCCAATGGAAAGTGAGAGACGCGCTCCGTAGCACAAACGCGAGAAAAGGTCACGCCCCATCCGGTCGGCGCCGACGAGAAAGACCGCCTGCTCTTCAATGTCTGGTGCCAGCCCAAAGAGATGGATCTCGGACTTCCAGATCCCCCATAATTTATACGGTGACCCTTTTACAAAGAAATGCAGGGGGTATATGATGTCGCGGTTCTCGGTGTAAATATCCCGCAGTGTCTCCCGGTCTTGCGAACGGTCCCGATGGTAGATGAAAGGCCCGCGTAGCTTGCCCGTCGCATCAAAAATGTGGATGGGGGTCGGGGGAGCCATTTTGTAACGGATGAAATAGGCTTCGGGATCGTAAGGGGCAACAAATTCACAAAAGGCGCCGATCAAGTAAAACACAATCAGAATGATGGCGCCCACGATCGCCATCTTGTGACGGCGGAATTTCCACCACATCAGTTGCCATTGACCGGCAACGTAGATACGTTCCTCTTCGGCGGCGCCTCCGGCCATTTCTGCGGGGACCTCCAGAGGTGCGCCGGCTTCCACCGACATGATAGAGGACTCCTCCATTACCTCAGAGCTAATTTTCCGGTTCTGCGGTTCTGTATTGGTCATTTCAACTCTCCATGCGGATGCGGGGGTCAACCCAGGCGAGCAAAACATCGGAGACCAGAGTGCCAATGACGGTCAGCACACTCAGCAGGAACAAAAAACTGCCGGCCAGGTACATATCCTGAGAGCGGAGAGCACGCAGCATCATCGGACCGTTTGTTTGCAGGCTCAATACGACGGCGACCAACGTTTGACCGGAGATCAAACTCGCCAACGTCCAACCCACGGTGCTAAAGAAAGGATTCATTGCGACTCGCACCGGATATTTCCACACTAACTGGCGCTCCCGCAAGCCCTTAGCCCGCGCCGTTTCCACATAGGGTTTATTCAACTCGTCCAACACATTGGCGCGCGTCGTGCGGATGCTGCCGGCCGTGCTTTCCAACGCAATCACCACCACGGGAATCCACAGGTGCTTCAACATATCGACGAACTTGGCCCAACTCCATGGGGCCAGGATATACTCCTCGGAGAACAAACCACCCACGTTCAGCCCAAACTGACGCATGGCGACCCACATCACCACCATGGCCAGCATAAACCCCGGCGTACCGGCGCCGATAAAACTAAGCGCCGAGAAGAGATAGTCGGGAATCGAATACTGATGCGTCGCCGAAAATACACCCACCGGAATGGCAACAAACCAACTCACACAGATGGCTATCAACGAAAGGAACACCGTCAACGCCATGCGCTCCCAGATCAGCTCTTTCACCGGTTTGCGCCACTCCATGGATTGCCCCCAGTCGCCGTGCAAGATGATGCCGGACATCCATTTGTAGTATTGCACGTAGATAGGCTCCCCAAGCCCGTACCGCTGCCGCAGTGATGCGAGTTCGGCCTCGTCTACGGCATCTCCTGTCGCACGCAATGTCGCCGCATACGATGTCAGGTAATCACCTGGGGGGAGTTGAATAATGACGAAGGAAAGCATCGAGATGACGATCAGTGTAGGAATCATCATAGCAATACGGCGGAGAATGTAACCTAACATGCTTCACCTCTGTCTCACGGATTAGGAAGTAGGGATTAGGGAGTAGGGAATAAAGGGCAAAGGGCCGCGACGGTCTCTGCTACTCATTCCCTACTCCCCACTCCTGCGATTGGGAGGGCGGAACCGCCAGGGATCCACCCCCCCAATGGGCCACACCCATCACTAAGCGGTGTGTTTCTCCGGCTCGTCCCAGAAGAAGGATTCGGATTGCAGGAATTGTTCATCGCCAGTGGTATCGTCGTTGGGATAACCCTCGAGAACGTTGCGGAAGCCATTCTTGGCCACGGTCGGCGCAGGCATCTCGCCCAGGATGCCGATCATGGGCAGTTCCTCGGCCCAGATGTCCAGAATGCCCTCGAACAACTTGTTCTGCTTTTCCTGATCGGGTTCCAGTGAAACCTGATTGTCCCAGATATCCCAGATCTTCCAGATGAAGTGTCCATCCGGCGGTTTGACGGCATTGGCATCCTCAGGGTTATTGTAGTAGAAGCCAAAGCCGGGACACCAGGGCCGGTCAGGCTGTACACCACGGAAGATGATAGCGCCCGGCACCAACGGGAGAACCGTGCGGTCGCCGCCCCAGTAAGCTCCCTCAATTTCGTTGGCGCTGTAATGCTCCGTGTACAGAGAGCGCTCGAAATACTTGTAGGTGGCCTTGATGCCGACGGCCTGCAGGTACTGACAGACCAGTTGGACAGAGTCCTCATCCGGCGTGCCGGTTTCGGCCGTCCCCTCGACAATAAAGCTGATGGGAGTGCTGCCATCCTTGTGCAGACGAATGCCGTCGGCGCCTTTCTTATCATAGCCGGCAGCATCCAACAGTTGGTTGGCCTTGTCCGGGTCGTATTCGATGTAGGCATTACTGAGCTTCGGATAGTAGTTGGGCGACATCGGGAGGGGGCTATACTGGCGCGGTTTCAACATGCCGTTCCAGGCCAGCTCATTGATTTCATCACGGTTGATGGCGTGGGAAATGGCAATTCGCACGTCGCGGGTATTGAAGAATTCGCTGAGCTGCGGGTTCTTGCAAGACAGGTTGAGCTGCAGAGCCTGATGACCGGCGGAGATGCCCAGGAGAACCCTGTAGTCGCCATTAGTTTCGTTTTCCTTGTACAGCGTATAGTTGCCGAAGCTAAGGTGCCGGTACTGGTAGTCAATCTCGCCGTTGATGATCCACATATTGAGCATCTCAACGTTCTCGAACAGACGATGCGTGACGGTGTCGATGTAGGGAACCTGATTGCCCTCGGCATCGGTGGCGTAGTAGTAGGGGTTGCGTTCCATCACGAAACGCTCTTCGGCCATCGAACCCTTCATCAACCACGGGGTAATCTGCGGGCGGTCCGGGTTCAAGTCAAAACGGTTGCGGTTGTCGTTGAAGTAAGTGACCCAACTGTCAAAACCAGCCTCTTTGACCTTGGCCTCCAAAGCCGCTTTATCGTCTACCAGATCCATGTGCCATTGCTTCATATAGTAGCCGGGCGTCAGCCAGCCGTTGATGCTGCGCGTGCCGCCGCCTTCATAGAACAACATCGGCTTGGGCAGAGCAAACTTAAACACCACGGTGTAATCATCTGGGAATTCCATCTCACAGATCGTCCAGCTACCATCCTTATTGCGCACGGCATGCGACTGCGGAGGCGTGGGGGTCAGATCCGTGTTCTTGACCTGATACTCATAGAACCACTTGAAGTGCTCGCTCGTCAGTGGCTCGCCATCAGAGAACTTGACGCCCTTGCGCAGATGGAATGTCCATGTCTTGGTGTCTGCCGAGACTTCCCAGCTCTCGAGCAGCTTGGGCTTCATGACGAGATTCCTATCAAACCAGGCCAGCGTCCGGTCGTTGAGCTTGGTGGGGCCCCAGCGGTCGGAGACGCCGTTAAAGCCGCGTCGCCAGTTGCCGCCATATTTGCCGATGCTCTCGGCAACGTCGACAATGTAAGGATTGAGGGGCAGCCGCTCATCTACCGGAGGGAGGCTCCCTGCTTCCACCAGTTTTTGCAGCATGGGGGCCTCTTTGAACTGGGCGACCGGTTCCGGCGTCGCCGTGGGTTCCGTCGGCTTGGGAGTCGCGGTGGGCGCTGGGGGAACTTCTGTCGCTTTAGAAACTTCTGCTGTCTTAGGGACTGCCGTCGCTGGAACGGGAGTGGCTACCGGGGTCTGCTTCGTGCACGCCGTGATGGCTACACCCGCGGTCGCCAACGCCGAGACGCGCAGAAATTCACGCCGTGTTAGCTTGCGTTTCTCTTCCATTTGAATTCAACCTCCTTGTTTAGTTTAGTCTATATGCTTAAACGACATAGTGAGATTGCACTGCGTGAGAATGATATATGGGATTCTCATACCGGGTATTGGATCAATAAGCACCTCCTTTGCATGACCATCACATGAAGCTCAAGCCATAGGGATTCTCTCCATAATCATAGTCAGAATCCCCAACAAGCCAAGTCACTCATCAAAAGCCCGAAGCTCCTCCATTGTGAGCGGTAACGTGAGCGTTCACGGTTCAATACCATTATAATAACGACTGCCTGGCTTGTCAACTGGTACTTGTGAAATCGATTACATAACGCAGATAGAAAATAGCATGGAGAAGCAAGTTTGTCAAATCGACCCAAAGGCCCTAAGGGTTTTTGGCCAACCCTTAGGGCCCGAGAAAAATGTCTCGTCTACTGCACAACTTTAAGCATCGGCTCCGGCATCCAAAGGGGGGGGCGAAGGGCGGCGCAAGCCGGTCTCGGAGCTATCATCGGTCTCCGGCGCTACAGGTGCTCTCCCACCCCCGGTGACCGCCGTGACCTGGGCGGCAATATAGACATCGTACTCAGCGCCAGAGTCCATAGCGAAGCTCCAAAAGGCCAAGTCCCCCGCTTCGCCGCGCAGCTCATGCCCGAACTCCACCAGGAGGCCCTCACCCCCGCCGTCCATCTCCAGCTCCGCCTTGACCTCGATGGCGCCGGTTTCGGCCTCGACCTGGATGCCGTTAGCGCTGGCTCTATAAGCCTCATTCCCCTGCCCCTTTCTCCCCCGCGGCGTTAGAACGGGGATCCTGTTGCATAGCCGGGTTTCTGCGGTAAAATATCACTGGAAGTTAAAGTTAATCTACATTTTCCATCCAATGTTCATATGCAAGGAGAGATAATAGTATGACAGCGAGAGCAGTTTGTCCATCCTGCGGCGAGTGGGTCAAACTCCTCGACCATCCCAAGATTGGTCAGAAAGTTGCCTGCCCCCACTGCGAAGCCAACCTGGAAGTCATTGAAGTTGCCCCGGTTGAGCTTGACTGGGCTTATGTAGAAGCCGATGATGATCTGGATGACGCAGACTGGGACGATGATGAATTAGATTTAGATGACGAAGATTGGGATGAAGATGAGGCCTGGGACGACGAGGAAGACACGGGTGACAAACGGGACGTGTGATACTCGATGGTCCTTTCAATAAGAAAAAACCTGCCCGACTTCTAAAAAGTCGGGCAGGTTTTTTATGTTCTTTTTCAGAAGCGACTAAAGTCGCCACTACGCTCCGCCGTTTGTGAAAGAAATATCAGAACATTGATAAGCCCTGGATTTTCTATCTCCTACTTGCTGTTTAACATCATTTGAGTATCATTGAAGTTAATGCGGTTGTAGAGAAATACTCACTATTGATCAAGGCAAGAGGATTGAGATTATGGGTTTGGACCTATGGCGTGCTCCAGGATCGTTCGCGCTAGAGTTTCCATTGGAACTGCCCAGTGTGATCCTGTCAGCCATTTACAGCGGCTTGTTTTTCTGGATGCTGTGGTCACGTCGCGCCGATTTCAGAAAAATGGACGCCAAAGCCTGGCTGTTCTTTGGACTTTCCCTCTTGCTTGTTTTTCCCCTACGCTCCCTGTTCGTCCTCTTTCGCACCCTCAAAGTGCTCCCAGCCTCGCCCATAAGCGTGCTGCCCTCGGCACCGACGGTTTCGCTGGCAGGGCTTTTCCTGGTCACGCTGGTCGCCATCTGGCTCGGCCCTGGACCGGCGCTGCTCATCAATCTGGCCGTCAGTCTGACATGGGCATGGTTTGGCACGCTGACCTTCACCGATCTGCTGGCGCTCTCAGCGTGGGGGTTCACCACCGGCTATCTTCTACACCAACGCTACAAGGGCGGATTATATGACATCCTGCGCCGGCCGTTAGTCGCCCTGCCCACCGCCGTGGTCGTGCCGCTGGGCCTCTTGTCGCTCAGTCGCCTGGTGGCGAACCTGCCGCCCGGCGGCCTGTTAGCCATCGACTATGTCCTCGCCATCTGGAGCAATGAGCTGCCGCTGTGGCTCGTCGCCACCGTGCCGCTGGGTATCATCTTCCAGGCGCTTTTCCGCCATCCACGGTGGCGCGCCTTCCAGGGCGCCGACGTTGTGTCAAGGTACAGCAAATCGGTGCGCGCGCGGCTCATCATCCTCATTATCCCGCTGGTGCTGTTGAGTATCGTTCTTTCGGTTGTCTTTGTCACCGCGCGGGCCATCCAACTGGCCCGCGCCCAATCCCTCAACGAGATGCAGCGCAGTGCCGAGAACGCCGCCAACAGTCTTACCTACTTCCATTACTCAGGGCAAAATCTGATCGCCACCTTTGCCGAGAATCCGGCTTTGCTCACTACCGATCCACTGGAACGTACCAAGGCTCTGGAAATGGCCCGTCAGGTCGTGCCCTTTTTCCAGGAACTGCTCTTCGTCGATCAAGACTTGACCATCGCAGAAGCTGTCCCCCCCGAGGCGGCTCGATTAGGATTAACGCCGGACGAGGAGTTGGCGCTGGAACGAGCACGATCTGCCATCCGCTTCTCTTCGGTAACTCACATGACGAAATTGCCTTCAGGCCAATACGGCATCACCCTGGTTCAACAGGTTTTCAGGGATGAAGAGGACTTAGCCCAGCCGCCGGAGGGCTTTCTGTTGGGGCGGGTGCAGTTAGATATGAACCCGGAAATGCGCCGCGCTCTGGAGGCCCTCCAATCCGCGGGAGGATCAGGCGCAGGCTTCATCCTGGATGAAAACGGCTTCATCATTGCTCACCCCGATCCCCAGTATGTACTCAGGCCGTGGGCCGTCAACGCCGATGCCATCCAATATGCAGAAAACATCGGGCGAGGCAAAGCTTACGAAGACATCAGTGCCGCCGGGTACCGGGTTTTAGTCTACGTCCTCAACGTCGAGGGCACCCCCTACCAGGTTGTACTGCAACTCCCCTTCACCACCGTCCTGGAAACAGCGACGAAAATTTCCAGTCCGTTGTTGCTGGTGCAAATTTCGGTCGGCGTTTTACTGCTGTTTGCCATCCCCTTCTTTGCCACCCGCATCATCCAACCGCTCAATACGCTGGCAGAAGCCGCCAACCACATCGCGCGCGGCAATCTGGATGTGCCGGTCACCC
Source organism: Anaerolineae bacterium (assembly GCA_035415725.1). Lineage (GTDB taxonomy): Bacteria > Chloroflexota > Anaerolineae > B4-G1 > SLSP01 > DSWT01. The sequence goes on from DAOOGN010000070.1 coordinate 15,173, forward strand.
TTTCCGGCGAAGATGAAGTGGCCCAACTCGGCAACGCCTTCGAACAAATGCGGGTACGTCTGCAAGCCCGGCTCAACGACCTCTCGTTATTGCTGAACATCTCGCAAAGCGTTTCGGCCACTCTCGACCTGGAACGAGGCGTACCGCCCATTCTCGCGGGCGCATTGGATGAGACCAACGCCACGGTGGCGCGCTTCGTCTTACTGGGCAACGGCGAGCGTCCCCAACGGGTGTTTACGGTTGGCGACGACGACGGCAGCCTCGTCGAGCTGGACCGCGCTTTCGCCACCGTCCTGACGCGCCGGCGCGATCCCCTGGTCATTCAAGACCTCGCGCAAGCCAAAGGCGCCGCACCCACGAACGATAAGCTGCAAAGCGCTGCCGTTTTCCCCGTTCGTTTGCAAAACAGCACCGTCGCCATCTTGTGGGTGGGCGCCGACAGGAGGGAGGCTTTCGATGAGGCACGGGTCAATTTCCTCTCGACACTGGCAAGCCAGGCGGCAGTGCTGGTCGAAAATGCACGGCTTTTCCAGGCCGCCGAGGGCGGACGACGCCGGTTGGCGGCCATCCTCGCCAGTACCACCGATGCCATTCTGGTCACGGATGCAGAAAACCGGCTCTTGCTGACCAATCCGGCCGCTCAGCGCCTGTTGGCCCTGGACGAAGCGACGTATGGACGTCCGTTGAGCAGTCTCTCTATGCCCGAACCGTTGGCGCACGCCCTCATCCAGGGCAAGGATGAGCCGCAACATCCGGCGGTTGAAGTGCCGCTTGAAGATAAGCGCACCTTCTACGCCAGTATCGCGCCCATCCTAGGCTCCGAAGGGATGACGATGGGCATGGTCGCCGTGATGCGCGACGTCACGCACTTCAAAGAACTGGACGAAATGAAGTCGGATTTTGTAGCGACGGTCTCGCACGACCTGCGCGCGCCGTTGACGTTCATCCGTGGATACGCCACGATGCTGATGATGGTGGGCGATCTGAACGATAAGCAGCACGATTATCTGGACCGCATCCTGGAAGGCATCGATCAGATGAGCGCGCTGATCGGCGATTTGCTTAATTTGCGCCGCATCGAGGCCGGGGTGGGCATTCGCCAGGAACCATGCCACCTGGGACTCATTCTGGTCGAAGCCGTGGATACGATGCGCGCGCGCGCGACCGCTAAGGGTATTACGTTGCGTCTGGAACCGGCGGAGGGAGCACCCACCGTCACCGGAGATCGAACGCTGTTGCGGCAGGCCGTGAGCAACCTGGTCGATAACGCCATCAAGTACACGCCGGCATCCGGCCAGGTCAGCGTAGGTCTGGGGACCACGCACCAGGAAGCGATCATTCACATCACCGATACCGGCATCGGCATCGCGCCGGAAGATCAGGTGCGGCTCTTCGAGAAATTCTATCGCATCAAGCGCCGTGAAACCGGAAACGTTCAGGGCACCGGCTTGGGACTGGCCCTCGTCAAGTCGATCATTGAACGCCACCAGGGACGTGTGTGGGTAGAAAGTGTACCCAACCGGGGAAGCACATTCTATATTGCCCTTCCTCTCCCGGAAGAAGAGTCCCAGCCATGAAAATCAAAATCTGGGGTGCACGCGGGTCCATTCCCTCCCCCATCAACTCCCAACAGATCGAGGAGAAGATCTACCGGGCCATTCTGGACATGCCGCCGATCAACACACGAGACCCCGCCGCCGTGCAATCCTACATCAAGAAGCTCCCGCCTATGATTCGCGGTACCGCCGGAGGGAACACGCCATGTATCGAAGTACAGGCCGACGGGCAGTTGTTCGTTCTGGATGCCGGATCAGGCGTGTATGCTTTGGGACTGGAGTTGATGAAAGGGCCTTTTGGCACAGGAAAAGGGACACTGCACCTCTTCATCAGCCATCCCCATTGGGATCACATTCAAGGATTCCCGATGTTTACGCCGGCCTTCGTGCCGGGAAACCGCATTTTCATCTACGGAGCGCACGATCTCCACACCGTCTTCGATATCCAACAACACCCCTTGACCTGGCCGGCAAGCCTTGCCTCGATGCAGGCCGATATCCAATTTGTGCCTATAGAGCCGGGGAAACCTTTCAACATCGGGAAAGTGCGCATCGATACCATCAAGAATGCCCATCCCGGCGATGCCTACAGCTTTCGGTTCGAAGACCAACACAGCACCCTGGTCTACGCCACCGATGCGGAATACAAAGAACTAGAGGACGATGTGGTGAATCCCTACGTCACGTTCTTCCGCAACGCGGACGCCCTGGTCTTCGATGCCATGTACACGCTGCAAGATGCCTGGCTGATCAAAGAAGACTGGGGACATAGCTCGGCGATGATCGGCGTCGACCTGGCGCAGGCAGCCGGTGTCAAACGCCTGATCCTCTTTCACCACGATCCCTCTTACTCCGATGCTGTTATCGAGCAGATCCATACCACCGCCGTCGAGTACCTGGCTCAGCGTGCTTCCCCGTCGTCCTTTGAGACCTTCGTGGCCTGCGAGGGCATGACCTTTGATTTAACCCCCGCGGGTGCAGTCGACCTGCAATTCACGTCGGATGGCGAAACCGCGATTGTGACCCCCACCAGTGTGTTCGACGAGCGCGGCGTGGACGAATTGGCCCGTCAGTTGACGACATGGCGCGCCTCATCCTCGCCCACCAGTTCTATCATTGACCTGTCGCAAGTCGAGACGTTTACCACGGCCAGCCTGAAATCCCTGGTCGCCTTCCGCCAGCAATGGGGGAGCAAACCCATCATCCTGACAGCGCCGTCGGAAAAAGTCAGACAAATCATCAAGTTAGGCGGCTATGGAGATTTTTTCACCATCTATCCCACCGTGGAAACGGCCCTGGCCGCCATTCAGGCCCGCGAAGCCCTCAACTTGCCCGGCCAGGTCATCAAGAACCGTTACCGGATTGAGGCCAAGATCGGCGAGAGCCTGCTAGGCACCGTGCTCAAAGCCACCGACATCCAAGAGAACCGCCCGGTCGTACTCAAAATCCTTTCGCCGGCCTTTAGCGCCGAAACCCTCGAAAGGTTTATGCACCAGACCCAGCAAATCGTAGCCCTGGACCATCCCCACATCGTCAAAGTATTCGCCTGGGACAGGGAAGAGAACTATGTGCTCAGTGTAGAAGAATACGTTCCTCATCCCACATTACAAGATTTCTTGGACGAGCACACCGCCATGCACGACCATGCGTCAGCCGAACAGACCGCCTTCCCGGGGTCGCCGCAATTTCTGAGCATTGCCCTGGATACTATCCAGGCTTTGGAATATGCGCACAGTCACGGCATCATTCTGGGCGATCTGAAACCCCAAAATATCTTCATCACCCCGCAGGGAGCACGCCTGACCGGCCTGGGTCTGGGGCGTTTGGAGGAAGGGCGCAATCTGTTGGAAACCCCCAAGTTGTTTCTGACTGCCGAGTATCTGGCGCCGGAGCAAATCCTGGGCCAGACACTTGACGCCCGCACCGACTTATATGCCTTTGGCATGATTTTGTACCAACTTTTTACCGGGCGGCTGCCCTTTGCCGGGTCTGACACCTCCAATCCCGAAACAATGAACGGCGAACCTGCCGAACAGGCCATCATGCGCAGTCGCTTGCGTTATTCGCCCCGCCCACCCCGGGAATTCAACCCCCACATCTCGGCCTCCCTGGAACATCTCATCCTCAAACTGCTGGAGCAGAACCCTAACAACCGCTACGCCAGCGCCCAACAAGTTCGCCGCATCCTCAGCAACCTGCTCAGTGATATGGAATATGCGGTGCGCCCGCGCACACGCCTCCTCGTGGGACGTGAAAAACAAGTCCAGATCCTCCGCGCATGTTGGGAAGAGGCATTCGCCGGCCACGGACAACTCGCCTTCATCACCGGCGAGGCCGGCATTGGGAAAACGCGTCTGGCGCAACAGGTGGCAGCACAAAGCCACCCCCCCGTCCTCCTCACGGGACACTGCGAAAATGGAGAGGGACGGCCGGCTTACCAACTGTTCACCGAAGTCCTCCGCGCTTACCTCGACACCGTCCCCCCGGAGTTCTTCGACGCCGAGGCGCGCCAACAACTCGCTAACTTCACCCCGTTGATCCCCGAAATCCATCAGATGTTGCCCGACCTGCAAATCCCCCCGCCGCTAGAGCCCCAAGCGGAACAATTACGTCTGATGACCAGCCTGACCCAATTCATCCGGCGGGCCACCCAGGAACGGGCATGGTTCCTTATTCTCGAAGACCTGCAATGGGCAGATCCCCACAGCCTGGAATTGCTGCTCTACCTGGGGCACCACCTGCCCACCATGGCGCTCTTCATCATCGGCACCTACCGGGACACCGAAGTGCAACGCGGGCATCCCCTGCTCAAAGCCCTGTGTGGCCTGCGCAGTCATCCGACCTATCGCCACATTCCCCTCGAACGGCTGACCCAAGAGGAGACCGGTTTTGTCCTGACGTACATCTGGCAAAGAGCTGTGCCCGAAGCCCTCATTGAGAAAATTTACGAACACACGGCCGGCAATCCATTCTATGTCGAGGAAGTCGCCAAAGGACTGGAAGATGAAGGGTTGATCCCCCCTTCCGGCGAGATGAACGCCAATCCCGAATGGTATATCCAGGCACTCAAGGAAGTGCGGCTCCCCCAGAGCGTGCGCGAGCTGGTCTGGCGGCGCGTCGAGCATTTGAGCACTGCCACCCAGGCTTTGCTGCGCCAGGCTGCCGTCTTGGGGCCAACGTTCCGCTTTGACGACCTGCAGAGAATGAGCGACCTATCGGAATGGGAAGTCCTGGAACACCTGGATGAAGCGCTGGAACACCAACTGATCGAGGAGGTCCCCGGAGGATCGGCGTTGCGTTTCCGTCAGACGGAAATTCAGTCGACCATCTATGCTGAATTAGGTCCCTTGCGACGGCGTTTGCTACACCGCAAAGCCGGTGAAGCCCTGGAATATCGCGCCGTCGATCAGACGGACCCTCTGGCCGAAGAACTGGCCTATCACTTCAGTGCAGCAGGCGAGGTAGATAAAGCCATCAAGTACAGTTTACAAGCCGCCCGCCAGGCGCAACTCGCTGATGCGAACGAGACGGCGCTACAGTGGTACGAGCGCGTGTTGACGATGGTGAGTCAGTTGACGCCCGAAGCCGCTGCCGACTATCAATCACAACTCTTGACGGCGCATCAGTCAGCAGGGATGGTGTTAACGCTCCGCGGGCAATACGACAAGGCCCGCAAACACTATGCAGCGGCCCAGGCTTTGATGGAGACCTCATCACCCTCCCACGAGCGACGCCAGTAATGGATCCACTCAAGCCAGGTAAGGCGGGGAGCGAGATTCAAAAGACGCAGCCATGCGTGATAGTATCACTGGATGGGATAAACCAGCTATCCAAGCCGGGGGCAGCGGCTTTCCTCAAGTTGCTACATTGTACGTGAGTACAGGCGAAAATTCGTCCGTATGCCCGATGACAGACCTGATGACCCACGCTACAATAATAAGAGTATGTTTCATTATCAGTAGGAGTGTAACCGCACCTCCGGTACAGCCCCGATAATGAAAATGATCACAGGGACTCTTTGACTAACGACTATCAGACTATTTTCAAGGGAATTCGTCATGAACTGGCGTTCACCAGCGGTGGAATGAGAACTTTTCACCATGAAGGGCACGCAGGACACAAAGAATCTGAGTTTTTCTCTGTGAACTCTGGGTGCTCTGGGGCTATTTTCAGAGGAATTCCACATGAAGGGGGCAGTTCACCAGCGGTGGAATGAGAACTTTTCACCATGAAGGGCACGCAGGACACAAAGAATCTGAGTTTTTCTCTGTGAACTCTGGGTGCTCTGGGGCTATTTTCAGAGGAGTTCACTATGCAAAATAATCGGCATCCTGCGCGCATCCAGGTCTGGCATAAATTGTCGTTGTCGCACGCTGTCGTCACCATGGTCAGCGTCTTGCTCACCGAAGTCATGGTGTTGGGTCTTCTGGCGTTGCTGCGCGGCGAAATAAGCTGGGGCATCCACATCACATGCGTGACCCTCGGCGCCGCCATAGTGGGCTTACTGCTGGGGATGATGGTCAGCCACCCCCTGGCACGCCGTTTGCGTCACATACACAACATATGCCAGGCCTGGCTCAGAGGAAACCTCTCCCTGCGGATTTTGGATTCCCACCGAGATGACCTGGGTATGCTGGCGGAACAGCTTAATGCCCTGGCCGACAATTTGGAAAAAGACGAAGAAGACCTGGGCGCGTTGCACGAGCGCAACGCCCGCCTGAGCGATCAAGTGCGCGCCCTGGCCGTCGTCGAAGAACGCAATCGTCTGGCCCGCGAACTCCACGACAGCGTCAAACAACATCTTTTCAGTCTGACGATGACGGCCAGCGCCATCCGTACCCATTTCGATGCCCTGGGGCAAGCCACCGACACAACGTTACCCGCCAACATCGCCCAACTAGCCGACATGGCGCGTGAGATCGAAAAAGCGGCCCAGAACGCCCAGCGTGAAACCACCCGCCTCATCGAAGACCTGCGCCCGGGCACCCTACAAGAACAGGGATTAGCCACGGCGCTCAACGACTACACACTCCTCTTTGGCGCCCAGGAACACCTCCTCATCTATCTGGAAGTCCAGGGAGATGACAAACGCCTGCCGCCGACCGTCACCGAGGCCCTCTATCGCGTAGCCCAGGAAGCCCTCCACAACGTCGCCCGGCACGCCAAGGCCACGCGCGTGGATGTCCATCTGCGTTGTAGCTCCGACCGCGCCGCATTGACCATTAAGGATAACGGCGTTGGCTTCGACACGACCCAGGCCAGCCACGGCCTGGGATTGGCGAACATGCAGGAACGGCTCATGGCGATCGGCGGGCGGCTGACCCTGGAGAGTCAAGTGGGGATCGGCACTACCGTACTGGCCGAAGTGGAACTTCCCTATCCCCTCACCCCCACCGCGGGAACCGCCGGCGCGACCGGGCATCGTCCTGACCCGACGATTGAGAACTGGGCATGGCTAGGCGCCAAATTGGAGATTCCGGTAGGGCAAACGTGGCCCTGGCTACCCGCAGACTTGCAATACCTGCGCAGCCCGCTCTTGGAGCCAGACACCGCCCCCTTCCACTGTCGCCGGGTGCCCAGTTTTCTCGGCCTGGGGCGAAGTTACACCGTGACAGGCGGAGACCAGAACATCCTCATCGTGCGCCTCCACCGCGGCGTCGCGGGATTTGAATGGGAGTCCGACGGTGCCTCGTGGGCACTGCGACCGGTCCGTGGACTGAACGGCAGAATGGTGTTGCGACGCAACCGCCAACCCCTGGCAGCCATCCAGTACCAGGGACGACAAATGAATACCTGGAGCGAGATTATCTACGACAGACGCGGGTATCGACTGGCCTACGCCAAAAGTGAAACGGGATGTTCTTTCATCCTTACGGATGAGAACGGACAAGAATGGCTCTGCTTCAAGGGCAATGGCGCCTATCAGATCACGCTGTACCGTGCCATGGCGCTGCCTTTGCTGGCGATGGTCACCGCACGAATCATCGATGAAATAGCGGTGGCCTAAATCTGAAGAGTTACTCTTTATCAATGTAGCAGTCGTTCATATAGATAGAAAGGAGAACCATGAGAACCATTTACAGTATGATCTACACTTTGAAACCCTACGAACGCGGCATCAAAGAGACCCTGGGCAAATATGATAGTTTCGTTATGCCCGGCCTCGGCTTTCAGCTCCCCTTCATCCAGCTCATTCGCATCCGTGACATCCGCGAGCATACGGTGGACATTCCCCCGCAACCGGTGATCACGAAAGACAACGTCGAAATCCGCGTGGATGGCGTGATGTGGGTACGTCCCAAGTCCGACGAGGAATCCATCAAGCGCACCTTTTATAACATCGACAACTGGAAGCGCGCCGTGATTCAACTGGCGATGACCAACCTGCGCCAGGAATTCGGTGACCTGACGCTGGACGAAAGCCTGGTGGCGCGGGAAAAGATCGCCGCCAACTTGCAGCGCGTTCTCAACGAATTTGCGGCCGATTGGGGACTGGTCGTGAGCAAGGTGGAGATCATGCTCATTGATCCGCCAGAAGACATCAAAAAAGCGATGCACAAACAGAAGACGGCCGAGCAGGAACGCCGTGCCATGCGTCTGTTGGCAACCGGTGAGTTCGAAGCCGCCGAACAACAAAAGCTGGCGACGATTCAACGTGCCGAAGGTGAACGCGAAGCCATCATCAGGAAGGCCGAAGGTGAACGCGAAGCTGCCATCCGCATCGCGGAAGGTCGCGCCGAGGCCATCCGCCTGGTCAACGAAGCCGCCGAGAAATACTTCCGCGGGAATGCCCAAACCCTGCGCCAGTTGGAAATGACCGAGAACGCGCTCAAAGACAATGCCAAGATCGTCGTTACGGAGCAAGGCGTCAGCCCCACCCTGTTGTTGGGGAATCTGCCGGTCTCGGTGTCAAAGGAGGCCTAACAAAACGTTATGACAACACCTCCCGCCGCCAATGCCGAACACATCACCGTCTTTATCGTCGACGATCACGACGTGGTCCGCAAAGGGCTGCGCTTCTATCTGAGCGCGCATCCTGACATTGCCATTGTCGGTGAAGCCGGCGACACTCAGACTGCCATTGCCGGCGTGATCGAGCAAGTGCCCGACGTGGTGCTGATGGACCTGGTACTGCCGCTAAAGCCGGGCGCACAGCCTTCGGATGAGGGCGGGGTGCAGGCCACACGGCAAATTCGCCAGAGCAGTCCCCGCACCCAAGTCGTCGTGTTGACGAGCTACGCGCAGGATGAGTTGATTTTCTCCGCCATCAAGGCGGGCGCGCTGTCCTATCTGCTCAAGGATGCCGACGCACAGACCGTGCTCCACGCCATCCACGCCGCCAGCCGTGGGGAAGCCATCCTTCATCCCCGCATCGCCCGACGGCTCATGGCCGAGGTCAGCACGCCCAGGCCCGGCCATGAGCCCGCCGCCGAACTCACCGCACGTGAGATGGAAGTGCTGCAACTCATCGCCCAGGGGCAATCCAATGCCGAAATTGCCGCCCAACTCGTCGTCACCGAGCGCACTGTCAAAGCGCACGTGAGCAACCTGCTGAGCAAGTTGCACCTTTCCGACCGCACTCAGGCTGCCGTCTATGCCTGGCGCGAGGGGCTGATCGAGAAATCGTAACCATTTAGTTCTGTGAGTACTGGGAGCTGGAAGGAGATTTCCCCTCCCTCTGCCCCCTCCCCAGCAGACTGCGGGAGGGAGAAAAAAATGTTTTTCTACCGTACATTGATTAGGCAAAAGATCAGTCATGAGGTACACTCGTGTTC
>DAOOGN010000071.1:0-23885 GCA_035415725.1 Anaerolineae bacterium
GGGAGGGCACATAATAAGTTACCCCTTCGGCAGGTGATGACCCTCTCATCCCCCAACCCCCTTCCATGGAGGGATAAATGGTCACCTCTGACACATGCCGTTTGACAATTCATCCTAAACGCATATAATCTTTTTTGTAGGATGGCGTAAGGTTCCACGTTCGCGCCCTATTCTAACGCCTGGACTTACCCTCCGGGCGTTTTGAGTTCATGCCGGCCTGGACCTTACCCACGAAATACCATAGCAATTTGAAAGGAAGAAAAAAGCAATGAGTGAACGTGAAGTAGGTGTTGTCAAATGGTTCAATGCCTCTAAGGGCTACGGTTTCATTTCCCGCGAAGGCAAAGATGATGTATTTGTTCATTATTCAGCTATCCAGTCAGAGGGTTTTAAGACCCTGAACGAGGGACAGCGCGTGGAGTTTTCTGTTGAAAAGGGTGAAAAGGGGTTACAGGCAACCCACGTTACCGCCCTGTAAACGAACACACGTACAGGCACACAGATCCCGAGATGTATTAAAGCGATAGCAAGAAGGCCATCCGGTTACACTGGATGGCCTTCTTTGATAAATTATTTGGGTATGTTTCAAATGAGTTGGATAATCGTGGTCCGGCCCTTTGTAGGGGTTGTTTTTGACGCTTGAAGCGGGCGCAAGGCCCTAGACTACAACTCATTTGTAGAGTGTGTGGCGGGCGGCTGCGCCCCGCCCGCCACACACCCACTTTTTCGTCCCCTTTTCCTCCGCTTGTGAGGGAGAAGGGGGCTGGGGAATGAGAGGGTCAGCACCTAGGGCCGAAGTGCCAACCCATGATGCACCATTCCCACAGTCCCGTTTGCAACCTGGCAAGGGCGGTTGAATAGTTACCAATTATCTCTATAGCCATAAGGAGCGTAAGAAGAGATGGGAAGAATACGTAGATTGGTTCTGGACACGCTGAAACCTCACGAACCTAGCATTGTCGAATGGGCTGCTCTGCTCAGTGACGCGGAAGGGATTTCCGCCGTCAATATCAGCATCTATGAAATAGATCGCAAAGTTGAAAACGCGAAAATTACTATCGAAGGCGATACTATTTCCTTTCAGCGCGTGGCAACGATCATCGAGGAACTCGGTGGAGTCATCCACTCTATCGACGAAGTGGTAGCGGGCAAGGAAATCATCGACGATGCGGCAACACTCCAGGACTAAACAGACCTGGAAAGCATCATGGGCACACTCCAAAGTATCATACAGCACATCCGCGAGTACAACCGTTTAGCCAGCATCGGCCAGATCGCGCGACGTTATTTTGCGATGAATGCCTTCGACGGCGTACTGACCATCATCGGCGTCCTCATGGGCAACTTGACCGCCCACGTGGATAACGCCAGAATTGTTATCAGCACCGGCCTGGCCACCTGTGTCGCCATGGGTGTCTCAGGTTTATGGGGCGCCTATCTCACCGAAGCAGCAGAACGGAAGCGCGAGTTGGTCGAATTGGGACGGCAGACGTTAACCGATCTCGATCACACCTATATCGGCCGTGCTTCACGGATGGCTGCGATTACCGTCTCCATCGTCGACGGTCTCTCGCCTTTTCTAGCAGCCCTGATCGTTTTGATCCCTTTCTTCGTCGTCAGCATCTGGCCGACGATCATGTGGGCTTACTACATCTCCCTGGCATTTGCTCTCTTGACCCTCTTCGGTTTGGGACTCTTCCTCGGTTACACCAGCCAGGAAAACATGCTCTTCTACGGCGTTAAAACCGTGATCGCCGGCATAGTCTCCATTGTCATCAGTGTTCTGCTGAGCGAATAAACCTGTCGCCCGGCTGCTATTGCGGGGATAACTCTTGCCACTTCCCCTGATCGCATCGACCATGCATGCGCCCGGCGATCAGGGCGGAGGCGGCCGCCACGGCTTCCTGCGGGGGTATTGACATCCTCTTGAATCATGTTACCATTGCCACGTGACATCGTTAAAGGATAGGCCATGCAAAGTCTACGCGCGCAGAAGTCCATCTACACGATCCTGATCGCCATTATTGTGGCTACGATACCCTGTTATTGCCTGGGATTCGTCGCCTTGGCCGTGCGTCCTACATCGCCAACACCTACGCTGACCCCCACAGCCACGCTGACGCCCCAACCAGGCGCGACGAACACACCTTATTTGGTCGGCCCCGGCGACAAAGGAGTCAACAAAACATTACGCCCCACCCCCACTCAATGGTTCCCGCCCACCCGCACACCAACGCCGCTCCCCTCCGGAACACCCACGGTGACGCCCACACCGACCCCAACACCTACCGGCACCCTTCAACCCACCTATCCACCGGCGCCAACCGCTACGGCGACTCCCACCGCTACGGCGACAGCGACCGAAACACCGACGCCTACAGCGAGTGCGACGACCACCTCTACACCTACCACCACCCCCACACCGACCGCTACATCCACACCTACCGTCGAGACGCCGACGGATACGCCGACAGCCACGCCTACCCCCACTCAAGAAGCGGCCACCCCCACCGAAACGCCGACACCGACCGAAACGCCCGCATCCAGCAATCCAGCCACGACACCCTGAAAGGATACCTGTGGAAACAACATTCAATCTGCTTAAAACCTTTACCGAAGCGCCCGGCCCCGTAGGGCGGGAACATACCATTCGTGAAATCGTCGCCGAGCACTGGACGCCGCTCGTCGATGAAATACACACAGATGCGCTGGGGAGCCTGATCGCGCTGCGCCATGGCTCCGGTCCACCGCCGCGCCCAAGCCTGATGGCGGCCGCTCATATCGACGAGATCGGCTTGATCGTGACCGGTATCGAAAACAATTTTCTGCGGGTTCAACCCCTCGGCGGCATGGATCGGCGCATCCTCCTGGGGCTGGAAGTGACCGTCCACGGGCAACGGCCTCTGCCGGGCATCATCGGTAGCCGCCCACCGCATGTACTCTCCGCCGCAGAACGCCGCAAAGTGGCCGCCTGGGATGAAGTTTTTGTGGACACCGGCCTGGCAGCCGATGAACTCACGGCCCTCGTCACCGTCGGCGATTCCATCACCGTCGACCGCGAGTTGGTCGCGTTAAAAAACGGCCTGGCAGCCGGCAAGGCGCTCGACAACCGCGCTTCCGTGTTGGCCGTGACGCTGGCTCTGGACATCCTGCGTTCGCGGAACCACACCTGGGACTTCTACGCCGTCGCCACGGCGCAAGAAGAAGTCGGCGTCAAAGGCGCCATCACCAGCGCCTACAGCCTCGCCCCGCACATCGCCATCGCTCTGGACGTGACGTTCGGCAAGCAGCATGACGACGACGGAGCAGGAACCTTCGATTTGGGCCAGGGTCCCACCATCGCTATGGGGCCAAACTTCCACCCCCAGGTAGTCGAACGGCTGATTGCCGCCGCCAACGCTGAAGAAATCCCCTATCAACCCGAACCTGTGGCCGGCGGCAGCGGCACCGATGCCTGGGGCATCCAGGTGGCGCGTGAGGGCATCCCCACCGGCCTGATCGAAATCCCCTTGCGCTACATGCACCAGCCGGTCGAAACGGCTTCCCTGCGTGATATCGAGCGCGCCGGACGCCTGCTTGCCGGCTTTGTCACCCGCTTAGAAGCCGACTTCCGCCCCCACTGGGAGGACGAGCTATGAACGATGTACGTCATGATCCGCTGATCACCACGCTGCAAACCCTGGCGGACCTCACCGGCGTTTCCGGCGACGAAACGAAAGTCCGCCGTGCCATCAAGCCCCTCGTCGAAAACCATGTCGATACGCTGCGCGTTGATGCGCTGGGGAACCTGATCACTTACAAGCGTGGGACGGCAGAAAACCCCCTGCGCGTCCTGGTCACAGCCCACATGGACGAAGTCGGCTTCATGGTCACCGGCCATACCGGTGAGGGCGGCCTGCGCGTTGCAGCCGTCGGCAGTATCCCGGAGCGTTTACTGCCCGGCACCCACGTCTGGGTAGGCCAGGAACCCCTGGCGGGCGTCATCGGACTTCAAGCAATCCATCGTCTCCACGGCGAGAGCTTTCCCCAGGCCGCACCGATTGAAGACCTGGTCGTCGACATCGGCGCGAAAAACAAAGAAGAAGCCCAAGAAGCGGCCCCCCTCGGAACGGTTATCACCTTCGCTACCCGCTGCCGCGAAATGGGCGCCGTCCTCACCGGGAAAGCGTTCGATGATCGCGCCGGCTGCGCTATTTTGGTTGCCTTGTTGCAAGGAGAGCGCCTTCCCTGCGACCTGTACGGCGTTTTCACCGTGCAAGAAGAAGTGGGACTGCGCGGCGCACGGGTGGCGGCCTACGCGGTTGAGCCGGACGTTGGATTCGTGCTGGAAGGCACCCTGGTCGACGATCTGCCCAAGCACGAAAAAGACGTCAGCCCGACGACCGAGCTAGGCAAAGGCCCCGCCATCACCGTGATGGATCGTTCTTACATTACGCCGCCGAGACTGCTCAGCCATGTTCTGAAGACCGCCGCGGTCGAAAGCATCCCCTGTCAACTCAAGCAACCGGGCATCAGCGGCACCGAGGCCGGTGGCATCCACCCTGCACGCGGCGGTGTTCCGGCAATCACCATCGCTGTGCCCTGTCGTTACATCCACAGCCCCCGCGCCGTGCTGCACCCTAACGATCTGGCGAACACCCTGCGGCTGGTGCGCGCTTCCATCGCCCGTCTGACGCCAGAAACCCTGGCGTTCACCTAACCATCCGACTCCCTGACTCACGACTACCCGACTACCTGACTCACGACTACCTGACTATCTAAGGAGACACCCTTGAACCTGAAACTTTTGGAAAAACTTACCCAGACCTTCGGTCCTTCGGGATACGAAGACGAAATCCGCGCCGTCATCCGGGCGGAAGTCGAATCCTTCGCCGACGAGATCCACGTCGACCCTTTGGGAAGCCTGGTGGCGTACCGCCAGGGATCAGGCGGCGGGAAGAAAATTGCGGTCGCCGCGCACATGGACGAAGTCGGGCTGATGGCTACCTATGTCGAAGAGAAAGGCTATGTGCGTTTCACCCTTATCGGGGGAGGAATATGGCCCGGCGTCGGGAGCCGCGTGCGCTTTGCCGACGGTACCACCGGGGTCATTGCCGTTGAGCATCGCGATGACGCGACCACCATGCCCGAAATTCACCATCTCTACATTGACGTAGGTGCGACGGGGCGCGCGGATTGTCCGGTTGTCGTTGGCGCACCGGCTCAGTTCATCGGTCCGCTGGTGCACCAGGGACAACGTGTCATCAGCAAAACGCTGGATGATCGCGTCGGGTGTTACATCCTCATAGAAGTCCTGCGACAACTCAACGATACCCCCCACGACCTCTATGCGATTTTCAGCACCCAGGAAGAGATCACGTTGGCCGGCGCGCGCACCGCGGCGTTCCGCATCGATCCCGACATTGCCATCTCCATCGATGTCACCGCGACCGGCGACACCCCCAAGGCGCTGCCGATGGCCGTCGAATTGGGGAAAGGGCCGGCTATCAAGGTCAAAGACAGCGGCATGATGGCTCACCCGCTGGTGCGGGATAGGCTCGTCGAAGCCGCCAGGAAAGCCGGGGTGCCCTTCCAGATGGAAGTCCTGACCCGGGGTTCCACCGACGCTGCAGCTATGCAATTGGTGCGTTCCGGTGTGCCCAGCGGGTGTCTGAGCATCCCATGCCGCTTCCTGCATAGCCCGTCAGAAATGGCCGACGAAGCTGACATTGACAACGCTATCCGGCTGCTGCTCACCGCGCTACACACCGTCGCGTAAAGCGTTTTTTGCATATTGCCACGGAGATCGGCTCGATCTCCGTGGCAATAAGGTATTCTTCCCCGTGGGGGCGGGCACGGTCGGAGACCGACCCGAGCACTGCCCCATCATTTGCCCTCTACTCCAACAGCACTTCACAGTTTTCGGTTATTATGTTATCATAGAGGTACCTACGGGTTTCATTCACTATTCTAGTCGGCGGGAGAGAACAATGAACCAGAAACATTATTTATGGAGAGTCAGCGTTTGTATCGTGGTCGCGGCCCTGCTGCTGACGGCATGCGGAGGTGGAGAAACCACAACGCCCGTCGTCGAAAATAGCGCTACGACGACAGAGAGCACGGGAGAGACCCCCGCGGTGACCGTTGCACCGGCGGAACCGACGGCAACGCCGGAGCCGCGAGACAGAATCCCGGAGATTCTTGTCGTACATCCTGACGCCTTCGACTTCGAAGTCACCGAGGCGACGAACACCTACGTGTATGTGGTGCCCATCATGGTCGCGGACACGACCGCCTACCTCGAAACCGAACTGAAAGCCCGCGGGTGGGAAGAACTGGGGAAACCGACCGTCATGGGGCACCTGGCGACGCTCATTATGCAGCGCGAAGGCTATCGCTTGACCGTCAGTATGCAAGATAATGAACGTTCGATGACCACGCGCGTGCAGATGCTGCTGATGGAACAGTAAGCGTCTCGAACTTAACGTGTTCTTGATGCCAGGAGATGCCATGTGCCGGCGCAAGCACGAAAATGGCTATCCGACTATAAGACTAACGACTATGAGACTATTTTCGAAGGAGGTTGGGTGGAGAGCCTGGAACTCGTACATCGCATCACAGAAATTATTGTCGATAAACAAGGAGAGGATATTCTTATACTCGATTTACAAGCCATAGCTACCTTTGCCGACTACTTCGTCATCTGTTCCGGCACCAGCCGGCGGCAACTGGATGCCCTGCAAAGTGCGCTGCGCGAAGGGCTGAAGAAAATGGAGGCTCCCATTATGCCGCTCAGTGTAGAAGGGACACCCGATTCCGGGTGGATTTTGATGGATTACAACAGCGTCATTGTGCACCTCTTTGATCCGGAAGTGCGTAGCTTCTACAACCTTGAGGAACTCTGGAAAAAGGGGCGTGTTGTAGTCCACATTCAATAGAACATAGTGCCCTGGGGGGCATCCATCGCCTATCCTTTGAACAGGCCTGAAACGCCATGAGATTTCGGGCCTGTTTTGCTGTCGTCACCACACACCTAATGGGCACTCTGTGAACGCGACTTGTTGACACATGATACATTCTTAGGTATAATTTTGCGGATGAAGCGGAGGGTAAAGCAAGCCAGAAAAAAGAACTGGCCCACCCATCTGCAATGGCTAAAGCCGGGGCTAGGCGTCAAACGTTGGCTGTTGCTCCTGGCCTTCGGAATTGGGTTGTTGAGTTTGGGGGGCGCCTCGGCGATCCGTGCATTTTATCCCCTCCCGCGGTACTTTTACTATGTAACATTGCAATTTCTTCCGCGTTATGTGCGGGTGCTGTTGTTCCTCGTCCTGGGAGGCGGGAGTATCGGCGGTGCACTGTGGGCGCTTAACCGCACCCTGTTGAAGCCCTTTGTCGCCGGGACCTCCGAGTCCATTCCCGGCATGTTGTACAACTACCGCCGACGCGGACGGGGGGCGAAGATCGTGGTCATCGGCGGGGGGCATGGACAGTCCACCGTGTTGCGCGGGCTTAAACAGTACACCTCTAACCTGACCGCTGTGGTCACCGTCGCCGACGATGGGGGATCATCCGGGCGCTTACGCCGCGACCTGGGTATCCTGCCGCCGGGCGACTTCCGCAACTGCATTGCAGCGCTGGCGGACGATGAAGCGTTGATCACACGACTCTACCAATACCGCTTCGCCGGCGGCGACGGTCTCCGTGGACACAGCTTTGGGAACCTTTTCATCAGCGCTATGGTGGACATCACCGGCTCATTCGAGTCTGCTCTCAAGGAATCCAGTCGCGTCCTGGCCGTGCAGGGGCAAGTTTTACCGAGTACCCTCGAAGCCGTGACACTGTGCGCGGATGTGCAACAAAATGATGGCTCGCCGATCCGGGTGTGCGGTGAGTCGAGAATTCCAGAAGTCCACGGACAGGTGCTGCGCGTGATGTTGGAGCCAGCGGCCCCCCGAGCCTATCCGGAGGTCGTGCGGGCCATCCTGGAGGCCGATCTGGTCGTCATCGGGCCGGGGAGCCTCTACACAAGCATCTTGCCCAATCTGTTAGTGCCGGAGATCGCACAGGCCCTGAAAGCAACCGCAGCGCCCAAAGTATACGTCTGTAATGTCGCTACGCAGCCCGGAGAAACCGACGGCTATACAGCGCAAGAACATATCCAGGCGCTCGAAAAGCACCTGGGGACCGGCATTGTCACCACGGCGCTCATCAACACGCGCATCCCTACGGGCGATGCGGCCCAAGCGATAGAATGGGTACAGCCTAACATGGAAACCCATAAAGGCTTCCGGGTCATCACTGAAGACCTGGTTGACGAAACTTTGATCGGACACCACGCAAGTGGCAAAATTGCGCAGACCCTGATGAGCCTGCTCAACCTATAGCGCCATTCAGAATAAGTGCATCCCATTAACCATCTCATGCTTTTAGTCTAGTAAAACAAAAGGAGTGTACGGTATGACTACAAAAGTTGGTATCAACGGTTTTGGCCGTATCGGACGGCAAGTGCTCAAGGCGATACGGGATTATCATTCCGATACCTTGGAAGTCGTAGCTTTCAACGACATCGGTGACCTGAAGACGATGGCCCATCTGCTCAAGTATGACTCCAACTATGGGCGTTTCGACGGCACGATAGAAGTCGCCGAGGACGCGTTGTTCATCGACGGCAAGAAAGTCACCGCCTTCAAGGAGACCGATCCGGGCAAAATTCCATGGGGCGATATGGGTGTCGACATCGTGATTGAGTCCACCGGCCTGTTCACCATCAAGAAAGATGGCGTCAACAAGAAGGGCAAAGTTGTACAAGGCGCGGAAAACCACATCACCCGCGGCGGCGCGAAGAAAGTCATTATTTCGGCCCCTGCCGAAGGCGAAGACATCACCATTGTGATGGGGGTGAACGATGACAAGTACGATCCCGCGCACCATCATGTCATCTCGAATGCTTCCTGCACGACCAACTGTCTGGCGCCGGCCGCCAAGGTCGTCCACGACCACTTCAAGATCGTGCGCGGTTTGATGACCACCGTTCACGCTTACACCAACGACCAGAAGATCCTCGACCTGCCGCACAGCGACCTGCGTCGCGCGCGCGCCGCGGCGCTGAGCATCATTCCCACCACCACCGGTGCGGCGAAGGCCGTCGCCCTCGTCATCCCCGACTTGAAGGGCAAATTCGATGGCTACGCGCTGCGCGTTCCCACCTCGACGGTCTCCATCGTGGATTTCACCGCGCAGATCGAGATCCCCACCACCACCGAGGAACTGCGCCAGGTCTTTCGTGCCGCCGCCGCCGGCCCCCTGCAAGGCATCCTCGCCGCTGTGGATGAACCGCTGGTCAGCATCGACTACAAGGGTGACCCCCATAGCTCCTCCGTGGACCTGCCGTTTACCATGGTCCTCGGCAAGGAAAAGAACGACTTCATCAAGGTCGTGGCCTGGTACGACAACGAGTGGGGGTATAGCGTCCGCACCGCCGATCTGGCGGCGCTTCTGGCGAGTAAGCTCTAAAATCAGAACGTCGGCAAAGCGGCAAAAATCTGCCGCTTTGCCGCTTTGTGAGGTGATTATGAACAAAAAGACAGTTCGTGATGTAGATTTGAAAGGAAAGCATGTCCTGATGCGCGTCGATTTCAATGTCCCGATGGTGGACGGCGTGATCAGCGACGATAAGCGTATCAGAGCCACCCTGCCGACGATTCACTACATTCTGGAGCAGGGCGCGGCGTTGGTGTTGATGTCTCACCTGGGGCGCCCGGCCGGGACGGGATACGAAGCCGAGTTTAGCCTCAAGCCGGTAGCCGTGCGTCTGGCGGAGCTGCTCGGCAGACCGGTCAAGTTTGCCCCCGACTGCATCGGCCCAGAGGTAGAAGCCATGGCCGCCGCCCTGCAACCCGGCGAGGTGATGCTGCTGGAGAACGTCCGTTTCTACAAGGCCGAGACGAAGAACGATCCCAAGATTTCCCAACAATTGGCGAAGTTGGGCGAGATTTTCGTGATGGATGCATTCGGCACCGCCCACCGCGCGCAATCGTCCACCGAGGGTGTGGCGCACTATCTGCCGGCTGTGGCCGGATTTCTGATGGAAAAAGAGATCGCCTTCTTGAGCAAAGCCACCGATAATGTCGAGCATCCCTACGTCGTCATCCTGGGCGGCGCGAAAGTGTCCGACAAAATCGGCGTCATCCAGAATATGATGAAGCTGGCCGACAAGGTACTCATCGGCGGAGGCATGGCGAACACGTTCTTCAAAGCGCAGGGGCTGGAAGTAGGCGACTCGCTGGTCGAAAATGAAGTGCTGGATACGGCCAAAGCGCTCCTCGCCGCCGGCGGCGACAAGCTGGTGCTGCCCGTCGATGCGGTGGTAGGCGACGCTTTCGACAATGACGCTAACCGCAAAGTGGTGCGGGTTACCGCCGTCGAACCCGGCTGGCGGATCCTTGACATCGGCCCGGAAACAATCGCCAGGTATGCTGACATCCTCAAGACGGCCCGCACGGTCGCCTGGAACGGTCCCATGGGCGTGTTCGAGATGCCGAACTTCGCCGCCGGGACGTTCGCCATCGCTCACATTCTGGCGAAACTGGATGCCGTGACCATCATCGGTGGCGGCGATTCGGCCTCGGCGGTGAAGAAAGCCGGCGTCGCCGACAAGATGAGCCACGTCTCCACCGGCGGCGGCGCAAGCCTGGAATTCCTGGAAGGCAAAGTCCTCCCCGGTGTGGCAGCGTTGCAGGACAAGTGATGGGTAAACAGATCATGCGCAAACCCTTTATTGCTGGCAACTGGAAGATGTACAAAACCGTCGCTGAGGGCGTGGCGCTGGCGGAGGGCTTGAAGCAGACGCTGGCGGATGTCACAACGATGGAGCTGGCCGTCTGCACACCGGCGACGGCGCTGATGGCAGTCGGTCAGACGCTCGCAGGGTCGCACATTGGCGTTGGCGCGCAGAATATGTTCTGGAAGGATGAGGGAGCGTTCACCGGTGAGATTTCACCCCTGATGGTCAAAGAGTGGGCGCAGTACGTCATCCTCGGCCACTCCGAACGCCGCCAGTTCTTCGGCGAGACGGATGAAACGGTCAACCTGAAGCTCAAGGCGGCGCTGGCGCACGGCCTGACGCCCATCGTCTGCATCGGCGAGAGCCTGGACCAAAACAAGGCCGGGGAAACGGTGGATTTTGTGGGCAGCCAGATGCGCGGTGCGTTCACGGGCGTCTCCGCCGGGGACGCTGTCAAAGTCGTTCTGGCCTACGAACCCATTTGGGCCATCGGTACCGGGCTGACCGCCACGCCGGAGGACGCCAATCGCATCATCAAAGCGGCCATCCGCGATGTGCTCACGGCGCTGTATGATGCCGAGACTGCCGGAGCCATCCGCGTGCAGTATGGCGGCAGCGTCAAACCGGACAACATGGCCGACTTCATCGTGATGCCGGAAATCGACGGTGCGCTCGTCGGCGGCGCGAGCCTCAAAGTAGACTCGTTCACGGCGATTGTCAAAAATGCCATCGCCGCGCTAAGCGTCTAGTCCCGGTAGATCACAAATTGCTCCGTCAGATCCCCGTCCCGGTCTGGATGTGGCGATCCAGTCCAGACCAAGCAAAATTAGATCTACTGGGTCCATGTCTGTCACTCAACCAAAAGCCGGTCGGATTTACCAATCCGACCGGCTTGCATGGACAGTGCTATACGGAGCGTTCAACTTGCTTCCTGCACAGTCTGATCGATTATCTGCACCAATTCACTCGGCTTGACGAACTTGTTCAGATACAAATTGGCGCCTGCATCCATAGCCCGGGCGCGCTTTAATTCGTCGGTGCTGGCCGTCAACATGATCACGGGCAGTGCATTATAAGATGGCATCATACGCAATTGTTGTAAAAATGTGATGCCGTCCATGTTCGGCATGGCAACATCCAAAAGCATAATATTGACCGGATGCTCGGTCAGTTGTTCCAACGCCTCTTTAGCATCACAGGCCATCAACACACGGTACGACGTTTTGCCGAGCACGTACCCCAACATCCGTCGAATGGATAATTCGTCATCCACAACCAAAATTGTCGCCATCACTGCTGCCCCCTGTGGTTAATGCTCCATAGAAACTACTTCTATACTATCAAAATTTCCGTCTAAAACAGTTAAGGTAGCATTAACAAGGTGTTGACAGAGTGTTACACAAACAGTGGACATATCTATCCGGACTCGTCAACCTTATGAACCATCCCCAAAGTCCCATTCACAACCTGGCAAGGGTGGCTGAATAGTTACCAGGGGACGACCTCTCTTACACAAGGACAGGCAGCCGGCCGGAGACATGGACCTTGCCATGCCGACAGCCGACTGCCTGTCTTAACCGTTGGGGAAGGCGGGACTTGAACCCGCACGCTTTGCAGCACATGATCCTAAGTCATGCTCGTCTGCCACTTCCGACACTTCCCCTACAAGAACATGGTTCTTCAGGATTTCGTGGGGTCGAAATAAAACTTGGGTGACGAGATATTCGTGTTTCTTATGCGCCCATTCCCCCTGCCCCATTCCCCTCCGCTTGCGGGGGAGAAGGGAGCCAGGGGATGAGAGGGTTATCACCGCTGGCCGAAGTATCAACCCATTATGTACCATCCCCAAAGCCCCGTTTACGACCTGGCAAAAACGGCTGAATAGTTACAAAAAATCAACGCAATCCGTGTCATCCGCGGCCAAAACTAAAGCCGTTTTTCCATCACCACGCCAGATCCCAGAGCACCAGGAACGTTTAGGGCGGGTAGGCGAATTGCCAATTTGCCTACCCCACAAGCGCCATTATACACGAAATTCAAAGACGACAAAAATCGCCCCTTTACTGGGCCGCGAGCTCCTCACCAAAAGCCAACAAGGCGCCGACTTCCTCGTCGGAGCGTCCCTCGGCATAGACGCGCAGCACCGGTTCGGTTCCTGAAGGCCGAATGAGCAGCCAGGAATCGTCGGCCAGAATGTACTTCACGCCGTCTAAGGTACTAACTTCGATCACCGCTTCACCCGCCAGTGTAGCCGGTGCATGTTCGGCGAGCCGCGCGACCATGGTTTTCTTCGGTACGGGACGCTGCAACGGAATATCGGTGCGGGCATACCGCGCCGGGCCGACTTTCCGCTGGATGTCGGCGACCAGTTCGTGCAATGGCGCTTTCGCGTCCGCCATCACTTCGAGCAGCAGCAATCCCATCAAGATGCCATCCCCTTCGGGGATATGGCCCTTGATCGATAGACCGCCGGATTCCTCGCCGCCTATCAACACTTCGCCATCGAGCATATAGTCGGCGATGTAATTGAAGCCCACCGGCGTCTCATACAAGGGCAGCCCGTAACTTTTTGCCAGGCGATCGACCATGCGGGTCGTCGAGACGCTCTTGACCACTGCGCCGGTCCAGCCACGCTTCTCCACCAGATAACGCAGCGTCAGGGCAAAGATGTGATGTGGGTCGATAAAGTCGCCGTGGGCATCCATCGCGCCGATGCGATCCGCGTCGCCGTCTGTCGCCAGCCCCACGTCGGCGTGATAGGTCTGAATGGCTGCCGTCAATGCCTGCAAGAAATGTGCTAACGGCTCAGGATGGATTCCACCAAAACCGGGATTCATTTCACAGCGGATTTCATGCAAATGGCAGCGCGTGCGGCTCAACATATCACGGAAAGCTCCACGCCCGGAGCCATACATCCCATCGGCGACGACTTGCAGCTCGCCTTTGGAGACGGTATCCATATCGACCAGCGTGGACAGGTGTTGATAGTAGGCCCACGCCGGGTCAAAAAGCCGGATCAGACCGAGGTTGGTGGCTTGCTGATATTCCATGATGTTGGGACCGCGGGCCTCGCGCTGGTTGCGCTCGAGCAAAGCCTCGACCTGGCGCGCCTGCTCCGGCAACGCCGAACCGCCGAAAGACGCCTTGAGTTTGACGCCATTGTAGCGGGGAGGATTATGACTGGCCGTGATCATCACCCCCGCTTCGGCTTTTTTGTCCACGACGGCGTAGGAAACGGCCGGGGTGGGCGCATCGGCGCGGGTGAGATGGGCGACAATGCCGTTGCCGGCCATGACGCGCGCCACCTCGCGCGCATAGCGATCCGAAAGGAAACGTGTGTCATAGCCGATAACGACCTCAGCCTGAGGACGCTCGCTCTGTTCGCGCACGTAGTCCGCAATCGCTTGCGCCAACAGACGCACGTTCTCGAAGGTAAATGTATCGCTGATGACCGCCCGCCAACCATCTGTACCAAATGCAATCGTCATAACCCTCCTCCTTGGTCATCAACCGGGTTCTTCAGGGCTTCGTGGGGTCGAAATAAAAAAACCAGTCACGGATTTACACGCCAAGTATAAAAATCAGTGAAAATCTGTATCATCCGTGGCAAAAACTAAAGCCGCTTTTCCATCACCATGCAAAGTCCCCCAGAACCATCAAGCGTAGATTACGGTTTTTCCATTTCTGCCAGGGCCGTGTAAGCCGGACGCACCGCCCCTCCCTGCCACAGGTCAGGGTCCGTGTCGCCACATCCCCACCAGAAGGGGTCGACAATTCCCCACCAGAACTCCTCGTCGTCCGGCGACCAGTGCGGGTCGGGCAGGTTCCACACAAACATCGGCCCTATCCAGGGCGACCAATGCTCACGCGCATACCGGAAAGCCCGCACCAGATAATCGGCCTGCTGCTCCGGCGTCACGGCGAACCAGGCGTAATCAGGATGTTCGGGGCGGTTGTCGGTATGCCAGCCAAATTCCAGGATCGCCACCTGCGTAGCGCCGTCGCCATACTGCTCCATAATCGCGCGCATCGCCTCGACATGGCGGAAACAAAAGACAGGATGGCCGCCGTAGCCATTCTCCGGGTTCGCCGCTTCGTCGGGAGATACTTCCGGCGGCGCTTTATAGCCGGGGGCATTCAGCCCCAACAGGTCAAAATAAGGTGCGGCGCCGGCTTCATACATCCCGATCAGATAATCAACATCCGGTATAGCCTCCGGCGGGCCGGAACCGGTCGGTGCAAGCCCCGCCGAGATGACCAAAGCTGCGGGATCTGCCGTTTTGATGCCGATGTAGCACGTTTTCAGGACATCAACGTAACTAGCAGGGTCAGGCATCTGACCGTTCCACTCACGGGCCAGATTGGGTTCGTTCCAGACCTGGTAGCCGCGCACCCGTCCCTTGTAGCGCTCGGCCATCGTCTGACAGAAAACGCCAAACGCCGTCACATCCACCGGCAACATCCGTCCGTGCGCATCCGGCTCCGACGGCACCGCCCAGGCGGGCGGATGATCCAGGCGGAAGATCAGGTTCACTTCCGCTTTCTCCGCCTCTTGGATGAGACGATCCGAACCGGCCCACACGTATCGCCCTGGACCGTCGCCTTCTACGTCTTGCCAGGCCAGCCGCTGCTTGACCCAGGTGAACCCCGCCTCGTGGATCAGCGGCCAATCGCGCCGCAGGGCAGCCCAGGGGTCCCACCACATATGGATGTTGATGCCGTATTCGGGCGAATCGAAGCGCCCCGATATGGGCCACGAGGTTGGCGTTGGCTGCGGCGTAGGAGTGGGGGAGAACGTCGTGGGACGCAGTGTCCCTAACTGGTCAATCAACATCACGACGATGGCCAAGATGACGGTGACCAGGACGACCAGGACACGGCGTCGACGCCGTGTCGCCCGCCGGAGCGTTTCAGACAAAGGAGCCGATGTCATCGTGAACGATTAGGGGATCTTGGGCATCTCTCCCAACGCGCCGTAGGCCGGGCGGGCCGCGCCTTGCAGGTCCAGGATGCTGTAAGGGGCGTTGGGGTCGGTTGCACCGATCCCTCCTTTGTAGGAATAATCCAGGTTCCACAGAAACGCCAGGTGGACAAAGCCCCATTCGCGCATCAACTGAAAAGCCTGGACATCCCATTCAGCCTGTTCCGCCAGTGTATTATCCTGGGCAAACTCGAAGCCCGTCGGTGTCGCCCCAAAACCCTCGGATGTGGCCCAGCCAAACTCGGTCACGCACAGCGGCTTATTGAAGCCCGCTTTCTGCACCATCTCATGGTACCCCCAGAGCGTGCTCTTGAAGGACCAGGAATGATCGGGATTGTCGAACGGGCCGCGAAATTGGGCCGTCGGGTCGTTGTACCCCTCGTCCCACGCCACGTCAGGCGGCATGTTGATACCGTTGTGATGGGCGCCCACACAATCGGCATAGTCGAGGAACCCCGCGTCGATCATCTGCTGAAAATAGAGGAAGTCATCCATATAAATCACGCGGTTGGGGTTGGTGGAGTCGGTCGCCGAAGCGCCCACCGGCGACAGCGCCCCGCTGATGACGATGATGTTGGGATCGCGGCTTTTGATGGTCTGGTAAGAAAGGCGCAACATCTCCACATAACTGGCCGCTTTCACCCCTTCGGCGGTGTCCCACTCGCGGTCCAGGTTTTGTTCATTCCAGACCTCAATAGCATGGATTTTTCCCTTGTAACGGTCGACCATTTCGCCCAAAAAGTTTGTAAACAAGGTCAAATCGTCGGGCGGCGCCGCCTGCGGATTAGCGTCAAAGTAGGTGCGGGACCAATCCGGCGCCCCGACGACGCTTAGCAGCACTTTCAAACCACGCTCGTTGGCGAAATCAACCATGACATCGTAGCCGCTCCAATCCATCTGCCCCGGCGCGGTTGAGAAGTGATCCCACCGCACCTGCTGTTTGACCCAGTTGAACTTGAGTTGATACGCAATCTGGTCGAGCGTGTAATCCGGCAAGCTGATGGCGTGCGCGGCAATGCCATAGCCAAATTCGCCCCACGGCAACGGCGCAAGCGTAGGATTACTCTGCCCGCTGCTCTCCGGCGTTGGCGTGGGCAAGATGATCATGCCGCCCGGTGTTGGCGTCGGATGTTCCGCCAGCGGTGTGTTCGTCACCGTGGCAGCCGGCGGCATCGTTGCCGGCGCGTTACGTCCCGCGGGTAAGTGAATCCAACCCAAGACGCACGCCAACGCGAGCGCCAACAGTACACACCAGATCACGATCGCCACAACCAGTTTACGGCCTTTTAAACCGGCAAAAATGTCCCCCACATGTTGCAGAAATGGGCTATCCATCAATCCTCCATGCTATTCTTGAGTGCTATTCTTGAGTGCTATCCTTGAGATGGAAACCTGATGAAGGTTTGTGTATCCATGCATGTCAGTCGGGAATTCCGTTTTGGCTCTCTGGGATTTTGCGTGGTGATGGAAAAACGGCTTGAGTTTTTGCCGCGGATGACACGGATTTTCACTGATTTTTTATACTTTGCGTGTAAATCCGTGGCTGGTTTTTTATTTCGACCCCACAAAGTCCTGAAGAACCTCCGTTTTTTATCCCCACCCCAGATCCTTCATCATGGGGGCACGGGGGGACAATGGAGTATGAGCATCGGCAGGGGAATCTTCGCGGTGCTCAGGCGGGCCGGCGGCCGACATTCGATTTTCGACATGGTCTGAGAAGGCTACTGCGCCGGCCATTTGCGTGGCCTCTGAGGGGTGCATTTGCGCCGCCAGATCGTCCACGAGATCCGCCACTTCCGCATCGGTCGCACCTTCGGCTCGTCTGGCGAGCAACTCGCGGTACGAGGGGCTTCCATAAACTCCCTCCGCCTCCTCAAGTCGTCCGGACTGCTGCAAAAAACGTGCTATGGCACGTTGATCATCGCTGTCGACCTGCGTCGCCGCCTCCTGGAATTGGCGCGCGTGATGTTTTTCGCCGTGAATCACGTTGGCCGTGGAAATCAAGCGCGTGACGGCCGTCGTTCCGCAACGCGGGCAGGGAGGAGGAGGCGCATCGATATGCTTCGCCAGGTGGCGAAATCGCCCTTCACATACAGCGCAGTAATACTCGTAAATTGGCATAGACTCCAGATTCAGCACCGGCTCCGCGCTGTTTCCGGCAGGAGCCTGATTCTATCTTTACAAGCATAAGTATACCCGCCTTCCAGAAAGGAGCAAGCGCAGCTATGAGGTTTCCGCCCACGTCTGGATCTGCGGCGGCTCAAGACTGGAGACCGGCCACAGTCCTTCAAGTGTCATTCCCAGATAGCTAGCGACTCTTTGCCAGTAATCTGCCGTATACCCGCGGCCTGCCGATGGTTTATGAGTCCGAACGAGGTAAGGGGTTGTCAGGCCGGTCGCAGAGAATAGCATGCCCGCCGCTGCGATTGGTATGCAGGGTATAGGTGTTTCCGCCGCTGGTGAGGACGATGCGATAACCAGGGGTGATGACCATCAAGCACTGCTCGCCCGGCCTGGCGCATCCCAAACAGGAATTCGCCCACTCTACGGCTTCCACAGTGAGCACAGCTACCGACTCTCTCGTCACACCGACCTGCTCAATCAACACTTGGATCGCCGCCTCGACGGCGGGATTGTCCTGAGCCGTTGCCGTGGGCCGGACAGCCGTGGGTGTGCAGATGACAAACAACTTCGGATTCTCCGGCATGTGGACGTTATAGGTATGGCCGGCAGTATCGGTGAAGACAGTGCGCCAGCCCGGTGTCAAGACTTGCGCGTACATTTTCCCTGCTTGTGGACATCCCAGACTGGCATCCGGCCAGACGACCTCTTCTGTGGAGACCAATGTTAGCTCCGCCGGGGCAATCTGCACCTGCTCGGCAACGAGTTGACGCAAAGTGGTTATCGCTGCATCCTCCATGACGTTTGGCAACGAGGATGTCGGCAGCACCGACAACGGCGGCGTCGGCTGCACCGACGGCGAGCGCTCCCGGTCGCTATCCGCTACTGGCGTCCCCCCGGCAGGCGCGTCCGACACGCCACCGGCACACGCCGCCAGTAATAACATCAAAAATACAAGCCCTAACCAGAGATGTTTCATTCCGTCCTCCTTTTGTAGAGCGAATTGGCAACTCGCGCTATACGTTCATACTGTTTGCATACCATAGACGCTCAAAAAATACTCGAGGTTCCCTGTTGAAGTTGATTTGCTCTTCCTCTACCTGCGAGTATAATCCACTAAACGTAACTATTCAGCCACCCTGGCCGGGTGGCGAACGGGACTTTGGGGAGGGTGCATAGTAGGTTGCCCCTTCGGTCATAGGTGCTGACCCTCTCATCTCCCAACCCCCTTCTCCCCCGCAAGCGGGGAAGAAGGGGGCGAAAAAGAGGGGGGATGGGCTGATAAAAGCACGCAATCTCGTCATCCATAAGCACTTTGCATACCAAAATCCGCGCAAGACCTGATATAGAGAATAAGTTGCTTTGCCAGGTTTCTGAGCCTGAATAGATACCACAGGACTTACGCCAGCCTGGCTCGAATCAAGCGGCGGAGGATTTGGAGTGATGCCTTCAGGCGTCTCTTAGGAGCTAAGAACGGCTAAAGCCGTCACTACAAACGGAAATTTGCGTAAGTCCTATACCAATAAACAACATGGAGAAAACGTGAATCCAATCCTGACCCGCCATTTATACGGCAGCGTGCGCAAGAAGCGTTTTTTTTGGTTCTTGAGCCTTTATCTCTTGTGTATTGGGCTATTAGCTCTTTTCTTTGTATTGGTGATTGCGGTTCCGCTTTTCAGCAGCACTTCCACAACCTCGATGCTCAATATCTTCACCGGCGGGCGATCTTTGTACTGGTTCTCAAGCGTGATTCTGATTCTGACGTCCAGCTTGCTCGTTCCCATCAATGCGTTAGGTGCATTCGCCGGGGAACGCGAAAATCGGACCATAGAACTCCTGGTTACAACTACCCTCAAGGCCCGCGACATCGTCCTGGGAAAACTGACTTCTGCCGGGGCGACGGGGGCTATCTACGTTCTGGCGCCCCTCCCGTTGTTAATGACCGGATTTTGGTTGGGCGGTGTCACCATCGAAGAATTGGGAATCACGCTGGTCTTCCTTGTGCTGACGATGAGCATGAGCATCGCCTGGGCGTTGTTTATCTCTTCCTTTGCGCGCAAGACAATCGCCGCGGTCTTAATTTTTTTTGGACTGACTCTGGCCTCCACTCCCATCATTCTCATTCTGGGGGTGGCGCTCGGCGGATTATCTCAAGCATGGCAATACAATACCGTTACCAACATACAACCTTTCTGGATCGAAGCTATGATCCAATACGGTTGGGTCATCCTGGCCGGATTCCACCCCCTGGTCGCCGCTATTGTGACGGAGGCGATGATCTTCCAGCAAGATTCGTGGCTGTTGCTCCACTTCACAGTCGAACGTTCCAACGTCATCACCGGCGCTACCATCACCGGCAGTCTGACACTTCCCTCACCGTGGATCACCTTCACGATCTTCGCCATCATCGCCACGGCCGTGCTTTTGCGGATAACCATCTGGCGAATAGGACGAACGGAGCGTTGATATGAAGCCGGCTCTCGATCACGAAATCGCGCGTCTAACACGCGCGCTCCGTTGGCACAGAGCGGTCTATGGCAGCGGATGGGGCGTCGTCGGTGCGCTGGCCGGGATTCTCATTATGGCCGGCATCGCGCGCCTCACCCCGCTGTGGCACCAGGCCGAGTTACGGCTGGCTGGCGTCTGGGCTGTGGGCGGGGGACTCTTCCTGGGATCCCTGCTCGGCTATGCATGGCCTGCCCCTTTATCGCGGCGACTGAGAATGTTCGACCGGCGACTCCATCTTGCCGACCGCCTGACGACCGCCTGGGAACTCTCACAAGGTCGCATCAACGCTCCTGCAGCGCTCACCCGCCTGCAACAAGAAGAGACGTTGACTGCCGTGCGCGCCATCGATCCCCGACCTGCCTTCCCCCTGCGTCCACCACGCGCCGCGGGCATCCTGGCGCTCGTATTACTGCTGGGGCTTATCCCGGCGCTCTTCCTCGCCAATCCCCAAGAGAGCGTACTCGCCCGCCGCGAGGCGCAACAGCAAGCCACAGAAGCCGCCATCGCCCAACTGGAGACGGCGCAAGAAGCTCTGGCAGACAGCTCGACGCTCTCCGCGGCGGAACGTGAAGTTGCCCTCAAGGCGCTCGAAGAAGCGCTGGCCACCCTGCGCGACCGGCACAGCACGTCCGAAGAACAACGCACGGCCCTCTCCGAAGCGGAGCGTCAACTGGCAGCGCTCCGCTCACCGGAAGCCGCCGCGCAGGTCCAACGCCTGGCAGAAGCTGCTCCCCTCTCCTCCGCCGAAATTGTGCAACCGTTGACCACGGCCCTGCAACAAGGCGATCCAGAAGCCGCGGCGGAATATCTCCGCAGCCTGATCGATCCGACGTACCAACAGTCCCTCACGGCTGAGGAAATGCTGGCATTGGCTGACGCTTTCACCCAAATCGCCGACACCTTGCAAAGCACCGATCCCGCGCTGGCGGAACAGTTCCAGGATATCGCCCAGGAGCTCTACAGCGGCGACATAGCTTCCGCCAGTGAAGCCGTGCAGCGCGCCGCGGACACTCTCTCTGCGACCGCCCAGGCCGATGCTCCCAATCAAACCCTGGAGCAGGCGCAGGCCAGCCTTCAACAGGCCCAGGAGAGCCTGGGAGACGCGCAACGCCCCACAACGGCTCAAGCGTCAGCGGAAAACGCTGCAACGCAACCTGGTGCCGCAGCAGGGCCAGGGAAGCCGAAAACGGGAGCAGACCCGGGCGCCGGCGATGAACCCGGCGGGATCGCCGTCGGCGGACATCACGAGGACGTGGGCAGTAGCAACCCTTATGGGGCTGAAGAAGCGCCGCGCCTCAGCGGGCAAGGGGGTGATATCACCCTTCCCCGCCAGGAAACGTTCGGCCCGCCGCAAACCACCCTCGGAACACCAGGAGACACGCGCGTCCCTTATGAGGATGTCTACACTACCTACGTCGAAGCCGCCAGGGCCGATCTCGCCCGTAGCGCATATCCGCCGGCACTGCGCGCCTATGTGCGCGAGTATTTCAATGGGCTGGAGCCGTAAGTTTGATGTATCTATTCAGGCCAGTCCATCGTGACAGAAATTTCACACCCGTTAGCCAGGCGCGGAGCGGATTGTCATGCGCGGAGCGGATTGTCATGCACGGAGCGGATCGCCAGATCCGCGATTCTTGCGCGCTTTTGGCCTACAGAGTGCTTGGGGATGACAAGATAGGCATACTTCTATGTGCCCATTCCCCCTGTTGACAAATATGCCATTTGCGCTACACTCAGTGTTGTATCCAAAGCCATAGGGACAAAGTCTCGATGAAAAATAGAGCTGTTTTGAGCGTCAATAACCAGCAGCAGCGACTTCGGCAGAAGTCCGGTTAGTGCTGCCTAGTTGTGGAGGGGTTTTAGAACCAGCCTACCGGAAACCGGCAGGCTGGTTCTCTTTTTATAAGAATTCATCTCAGCGGATCTACCGGCCAGAAAGGAGAGAGGAAAATGGTCACTGAAGTCGTAACTCGCGCTAAGGAAGACGATATTCGTTTTGTGAGTTTTCAATTTACCGATATTTTCGGTACGATCAAAAGCGTCACCCTGCCCATTACCCAACTCGAGGAAGCCTTGCAGGAAGGGATTTTCTTCGATGGATCGTCCGTGCAGGGATTTGCACGCATCTTTGAGAGCGACATGATTCTTGTCCCGGATTCTTCGACCTACCGCGTCCTGCCGTGGAGCGTCCCCGAGCGCCGTCGCGCCCGTATTATCTGCGATGTATACACGACCGACGGCAAACCCTTGCTCAGTTCCCCCCGAACGATCTTGCAGCGGGTATTGGAGCGGGCAAGTGCTATGGGATACACCTATAACGTGGGACCCGAACTGGAATTCTTTTTGTTCAAGCGTAATGGCGACAAACCGTTCCAACCGGTGCCGCACGATATCGGCGGCTACTTCGATTTTTCACCCCGCGATGAAGCGCAACAGGTGCGCAGTGAAATCATCATCGCGTTGGAGGCGCTCGGCATCCACGTCGAGATGGCCCATCACGAAGTCGCCGCCGGGCAACACGAGATTGATTTCCGCTACGCGGACGCCCTCACCACCGCCGACAGCGCCATCACATTGAAATATACGGTACGGGCGATTGCGGCCACCTACGGCATTTACGCCAGCTTTATGCCCAAGCCCATCTTCGGCACCAACGGTTCGGGGATGCACACCCATCAAAGTATGAGCGACGGCCACGGCAAAAACGTCTTCTACGCTGTCGATGATCCTTATCATCTCTCGAAACTCGCGTATCATTTTCTCGCCGGCCAAATGGCGCACGCGCGGGCGCTCGCGGCCATTGGCGCGCCCACGGTGAATAGCTACAAACGTCTGACCCCCGGCTACGAAGCGCCGGTCTACATCTGCTGGGCGCACCGCAACCGCTCGGCGATGATCCGCGTTCCGGCAACCCGTCCCGGCAAAGAAGCCGCAACGCGCATCGAACTGCGCTGCCCCGATCCCAGCAGTAATCCCTACCTGCTCTTCGCCGTCATGCTGGCGGCAGGCCTGGACGGCGTCGAGCGCCAACTCGAAGCGCCGGAGCCGGTCAATGAAGACATCTACCACCTGCAAGAATCCGATCTGGCGGAACGGTCCATCGGGACACTGCCCGGCACCCTCTCCGAAGCCCTCGACGCGCTGGAACAGGATAAGGTCATCATGGAAGCGCTAGGCGAAGCGGTTAGCGAGACGTTCATTCGCGCCAAACGCGCGGAATGGGACGAATACCGCATCCGCGTCACCCCCTGGGAATTGGAGCGGTATCTGGAAACCGCGTAAAGGCTTGCCGCCTGATATTTTCGTTTCTCTGGGACTTTACGTGGTGATGGGAAAACGGCTTTAGTTTTTGCCACGGATGACACGGATTGCACTGATTTTTTTATACTTTTCGTGTAAATCCGTGGCCGGTTTCTTATTTCGACCCCATGAAACTCTGAAGGGTAACTATCAGGCTAGTAAACCTGACGAAGCCACTTATTCCCTATGCCAGGTTTGGCGTAGACTTTGGTA
>DAOOGN010000072.1:0-23300 GCA_035415725.1 Anaerolineae bacterium
CTATCTCGTCATCCAAAAGTGCCTGGCATACCAAAGTCTACGCCAAACCTGGCATGGAATAAGTGGCTTTGTCAGGTTTACTAGCCTGAATAGATACTTTTTACGAACCTTTAGCCCCTAGGGGCATCTCTCAGCATCCAAATGGTGGAGGTTTCTTGAACACATCACTTTCTGATAAGATCACCTATCGCACGGCGAAAGTCGCCATTATTGGGATGGGATATGTGGGATTGCCGCTGGCCCTGGGCTTCGCCAGGGCCGGTTTTGTGACGGTGGGCATCGAGGTCAACGCTGAGCGTGTTCACGACCTCAACGCCGGTCATAGCTACATTGAGGACGTCGCCAACGAGGAACTGCTGTCACATCTTCGTGAGGGACGTCTGAGCGCGACGACCGACTATGACGTCCTCCGTGACTGTGACGCCATTTTCATCTGCGTGCCCACGCCGTACACTATCCAACGCACCCCTGACTTGAGCTATATCCTGGCGGCGACGGAAAGCATTGCTCCCCGTTTGAAGCCGCAACAACTTGTCGTTTTGCAGTCTACCACTTACCCCGGTACGACGACCGAAGTGGTACAGCCGATCCTGGAACGGGTCAGCGGGATGAAGGCCAGCGCCGATGACTTCTATCTGGCGTTTTCACCGGAGCGTATCGACCCCGGCAATAAGCACTGGAGCGCCTACAACACGCCCAAAGTCGTCGGTGGGTTGACCGCGAACGCCACCGCTGTCGCTGCCGCACTGCTGCGGCAGATGGGCGCGCCCGTTCACGAAGTCTCATCCCCCGCCGCCGCCGAGCTGACCAAGCTGCTG
Organism: Anaerolineae bacterium; assembly: GCA_035415725.1. Lineage (GTDB taxonomy): Bacteria > Chloroflexota > Anaerolineae > B4-G1 > SLSP01 > DSWT01. The sequence continues at coordinate 819 of DAOOGN010000072.1, forward strand.
GAAAACACCTTCCGTGCGGTGAACATCGCCCTGGTCAACGAAATGGCGCAACTTGCCGAGCGTATGGGGATCGACTTCTGGGAAGTGATCGACGCCGCCAAAACCAAGCCCTTTGGCTTTATGCCTTTCAGACCCGGCCCAGGGGTGGGGGGACATTGTTTAAGCGAGAATGAATACATCTTCGTGCGCCATGACACCGGCCTTTGCGCGGTGCGGGTGGGGGATTATGTACGCACCCTGCAACAACCTCCGCTGCTAGAACAAGGGGGTGTGACTCTCTGGAATCCGCCGCATCTGGAAATTCTGTCCTTTGATCCTTATCGCAGGGAAACATGTTCCCGCCCGGTGGAATTCCTTTCCCGGCGCGCTTACGAGGGCGCCATGGTCAACGTGCAGACCGCCGATGGGCGACGGTTGACGGTGACGGACGGACATCCGATGATGGTGTGGAACGGCGTCCATGCTGTTACCCGCCGTGCCGATCAATTGCAGCCAGGCGACGAGTTAATCGTTCCGCTGGGGATGCCGGCGTCCACCACCGCTTTGCCGCCGCTGGATTTGATTGACAGCCTGACTGTCCATGACATGGCGCGTGTGCGCGTTACGCCTATGCGAGGGCGTTTTGATGCGCATCAGGAGACCTTAACGCCGCATCTGCGAAAGCTAGGGGTGGCCGCACGGGATGTGTATCGTAGCAATGCTATGCCGCTATCGGCGTATTTAGAATTAGAGCGCCAGCATGCTGCGCCCTTCTCACGCGCCGATTTGTGGCTGGGAACCGGACGTGGGCCTTCGTATAGCCGTTGCCCGGCAGTGTTGGACTGGGATGAGGACCTGGCACGGCTGATTGGCTACTACTTGAGCAAGGGATGTATCACGGAAGGCACTAGCTTGTGCGTCCGCTTCACATTCAATACGGAGGAACGTGAGACGCTGGCGGACCTGCAGCAAATTCTGGAGAAATTGGGACTGCACTATTCGATCTACCGGGACAAACAGTGGAATTCGCAGCACATCAAAGTTTCTTCGCGTCCATTGGCGCGGCTGTTGCGGGATGGCCTCCAGTGTGGCGTCAATGCCCATACGATGCACATCCCAGCAGCGTTGATGACAGCATCGGAGGCGCTGCGGATGGCGTTACTCTCAGGGCTACTGCGCGGCGCTGGGGATGTGCATCACGTCAATCAGGAGCAAGACTATCAACATCATATTAACACCTGCACGGTAAGCTATTTCACCTCCAGCCCCGATTTGTTCCAGCAAGTCGTTGTTTTATTGCAAGGCCTGGGGTTTGTGCCGACGTGCAAACGCGATAAACCGCAGTTGCGGCTTTATGGCGCAGAGCCATTACAGCGTTTGACGCCGCTGTTCCTGGATGTCAAGCGCCGGCGATTGGAAGCTTATCAGCAAGGGCGCAGTAAGTCGATGACCGACTCTCAATCTACGCGCCATACAGGATTCGCAACAGTCAAAGTGCATTCCACGCAGAGACAGCCTATGTCTCCGGATGAATCTTCAGCAGCCGTCTACTCTGTGGAAGTGACTGGAACTCACACGTTTGTGACCTCTTATGGAGTGTTAGTTCACAATTGTATCCCCATCGACCCGTACTATCTGCTGTGGAAGGCGCGCGAGTACGATTTCTGGACGCGCTTCATTGAGTTGGCGGCGGAGACCAACGAAGCCATGCCCTACCATGTCGTCGAACTGGTCACGCGCGGGCTGAACCTGGAGGAGAAGTCGCTGCACGGCGCGCGCGTGCTGGTGTTGGGCGTGGCCTTCAAGCCCGACATCGGCGACTCGCGCGATACGCCCGCCGAACGCATTATCGAACTGTTGCTCGGGCGCGGCGCCGACGTGCGCTATCACGATCCCTTCGTGCCGGTTTTCCACGTGGGCGGCAATGTCTTTTGTCATGACGCCCGGCAGTTGGAATCGGTCGAGTTGACGGATGAGGAGCTGCAGACTGCTGACGTCATCGTGGTCGTCACCGGACATCATAGCGTGGATTACGGACGGATTCTGCGCCAGGCGTCGCTGGTCGTGGATAGCTGCAATGCGACACAAGGCATCGTCGGGACGGCCAGAGTCGTCCGGCTGGGAGCACCGCTGACACCATGAACATGAACGACGGAAGTGCTCCGGTCATAGAGCACGGTGGGACGCCATCGTCTGCCAGGATCGCCCCAACATGCAAGACGATTCTGCGCGTGGTGCTGGTGATTGTCTTTATAGGATTCACCCTCTATATAGCGCTCAATCGTGAGCGCATGAGCTTCACGCGTTTCAGCGCTTTGGGATATTTAGGCGTCTTCTTGATGGCCTGGATCGGCAGTACGACGGTTTTACTGCCTATTCCTCATCTTGCCTTTACCTTCACGATGGGATCGGTGCTGGTACCCTGGTGGATCGGATTGTGCGCCGGATTTGGCGACTCGCTGGGGGAACTGTGGGGCTATCTGGCCGGTTACGCCGTCGAGGATTTGGTGGATCGCTGGAAGGTTTACCCCAAGGTCGAGGAATGGGTGCGCCGGCATGGGATGTTGACCATTTTCCTGATGGGGGCCGTGCCGATGCCGCTGTTTGACATGGCCGGCATGGCTGCCGGCGCCACCGGCATGCCGGTGTGGAAGTTCTATCTGGCGACATGGAGTGGTAAAACGCTTAAAGCCATCGTCGCAGCCTGGGCCGGCCACTACAGCATTGGCTGGATCGCTCACCTTTTGGGCCTCTAAGATGACCTCTTCAACGTGAGTAGAAGGGGTGTCGTTCTATGGCTGTCAGGATTCTTCATCATCCGCGCATTTATACAGGCGATGTGTTGCATCCCTGGGCGCAGACATTGGCGATTGTGGATGGGTGCGTCGCCGCCCTGGATGCTGCGGCGGAGGCCTGGAGCGCTGTGCCCGGCGCGATCGTCGAAGATGTGGCCGGCGCGCTCATCATTCCCGGTTTGATCGACGCGCATATCCACATGATGTGGTACGCGCTGGGTCTGCGTGAGCTGAATCTGCGTGATCTTACGCGCGAGGCGCTCCTGGACCGTGTAGCGGCGCGAGCGCGCACACTGGCCCCCGGCGCGTGGATCGTCGGGCGCGGCTGGGATCAGAGTGGGTGGGATGATAGCCGCTTCCCCACCGCCGCCGAGTTGGATCGTGTTGCGCCGCAACATCCCGTTGCCCTGGTGGCCAAGAACGCGCATGCCTGGGTGGTGAACACGGCAGCATTGCACGCCGCCCACATCACCGCGACGACGCCCGATCCGCCCCATGGCAAGATCGGACGCCGCGCCGACGGGACGCCTGACGGTATGCTGTTCGAGGAGGCGACGCGGCTGGTGCAGGTGGTGACCCCGCCGGCCACGCTGGATGAAATCGTGGATGCCCTGGATGAGGCACAGACCCATCTCCTGGCGGGGGGTATCACCGGCGTCCATGATGTGGATGGAGAACCGGCGTTTGCCGCCTTCCAGGAACTGCGTCGCCAGGGACGGTTGCGATTGCGCGTAGTCAAGTACGTGCGGCTGGAATCGCTCAACGCGGCATTGGCGGTGGGATTGCGCAGTGGCTTCGGCGACGACTGGCTGCGTTTTGGCGGCCTTAAACTCTTCGCCGACGGCGCGTTGGGCGCGCGCACGGGCGCTATGTTCGCACCTTACGTCGGTGAGCCGGACAATGTGGGGATGCTCACCCTGGAGCCTGAGGCGCTCACCGCCATCGCCCGGCAGGCGGCGGCAGGTGGCCTGGCGCTGGCGATCCATGCTATCGGCGACCGAGCCAATGCCCTCGTCCTGGACGCGCTGGAGGCCGCGGGCGACGTCAAGGCGGGTTTGCGTCATCGCATTGAACACGTGCAGCATATCCGCCCGGAGGATCAGGCGCGGTTGGGCCGCGCAGGTTTTGTGGCGTCGATGCAGCCGATCCACGCCATCCACGACATGGCAATGGCCGACCGCTACCTGGGGGCGCAGCGCACACCGCAAGCATACCCGTGGCGCTCGGTGGCGGAGGCCGGGGCGGTATTGGCTTTCGGTTCGGACGCGCCCATTGAGCTTGTGGATCCGTTCAGCGGTTTGTACGCCGCCGTGACACGCCGTCGTGAGGATGGTTTTCCCGGTCCCGCCGGTTGGCATCCCGAACAGCGGCTCACGCTGACGGAAGCACTGCGCGCCTACACCTGGGGGGCGGCCTATGCCGCCGGGCTTGAATCACGCCAGGGGCTTTTGTGTCCGGGGCATCTTGCGGATCTGGTTGTGCTCGATCACGACATCTTCGCCCTGCCGCCCGAAGCTCTACTGCAAACGCACATTTCCCGGGTCATGGTCGGCGGGCGTTGGCGCACTGACTAAAACACTCCTCGGCAAAGAACCTCTCGCTCCATCAACCACTCATCTCGCCAATCTACGTGCCTCTTTCCTGTTTTACTTCTGACTCCTTACAACAATTCCTTGTGCTTCTCTTCTGCAAACTGCCGCAGGGCTTTGAGCTGCTGGATCGGCATCTCCTGATTCGAGACGAGGGTCTCCTGAATAGCCTTGCCCCAGCGATCTGCCGCCGTGCGTAATTCTTCCCAGAGCGCCACAATCTCCCGGTAATACATCTCGACCTGTTCATCGATGCCGGCGAAGTGCTCTGTAGACTTTTGGTTGGCGAGGTCCTGACGCCGCCAGCGATCTTCCTCGGCGACCAGGCGCTTTTGCCAGTCCCGGGCAAAGGCCGCTTGCCATTCTTCCCATTGGTGTCTGAACCGTTCTTCTGTGAGCCGCTGCATCTCGGCGATTTCATTTTGCCGCTTCTCCAGCCGCACCTGGAAAGCATCCAGCCCGTCGAGCGCCTGTTTGTTTTGATTGTAGAGGAGGGTGTATTTCTGCGTCTGTTCGACCATGCGGGTGACTTCCACATTGACACGCTCGGCCTGTTCCATATATTGCTTGACCCGTTGCTCGCGCTGGAAGTCCGCTACCCGCAGTTCTTCGATGCGAGGGTCGTAGGATTTGGCGATTTGCACGGCTTCTTCCACCCGTGTTGGAATCTTGCGGACGCTGTCTTCCAGCCGCACTTGCTTGGCGACCAGTTCGTCGATGCCTTTGCGCAGCCCCACGATCTCGCCTTCGGCTGCGCCCACACGCCGTGTATCGGCCCGGCGCTGTTCTTCGAGGTAGACGATAGATTGCAGGCGATCTTCAACTCGCTTGGTCAGGTCGGCCATGGTGTTGGACATGACCTGGATCTGGCCTTGCAGCCGTTGTTCACCGGCCTCGCGGGCCTTGAGCAGCTCTTCGTAGCGCAGCATGGCGCGCACTTTCTTGTCCATCTCCGTCAGTTGTTCGTTGACGATCTCGATTTCGGAGCGGCGCATTTGCTCGCTTTCCAGACGCTCGCGGCGCGCCAGCGTTTTGAATTCTTCCAGATTGCTGTTGAGGTCGCGGTGGGTTTTCTCGATCAGGGCGGGGTAGTCGTCCGTGCGCTGTAAATCGGTGCGCAACTCGACAATATCCTGGTGCAGGCGTTCGATCTCGACAGCCTGGGCCTCGATGGTGTGGGTTTGTTGTTCAACGTGTTCTTGCAGGGTCAGAATGAGCGCCTTGTCGCGTTTGCGCTCTTCGTCCAACCAGCGGATCATTTGTTCTAGTTGTGAAAGCTCCATACCTATACACCCCTGAAAATAGTTTAGGACTTACGCAAATTTCCGTTTGTAGTGGCGGCTTTAGCCGCTTTTAGCAGCCCCAGCAAAGCGTGACTCTCGTGTTTGTAGTGGCGGCTTCAGCCGCTCTTAGCTACCCATCCTCTATGGGGCATTATACAACATCACCGGCGATGGAACAACGGCGCGAGTAGCGTCCGTTCTTCCGTCGTCAGCAGCTTCAACCGCCATGCTACCAGAGGGTAGACGACGATGGCGCCCGCCAACGCTACCCCACGTCCGAGCGGCAGCAGCAGCAGGGCTATGCCGGCCATCACCAACGTCGCCAGAAGAGGCTTACCGACAATGTGACGCCATTTCACCTGTTCGAGCTGTCTTTGCACGCCCCACACAAAGGGTACGCCCAGGGCCAATTCTGAGAAAATATGCAGGATGGCGGAGGCCTGGTAGCCATAGATGGGCATGAAGATCAGATTGGCGATGAGGGTGAAAGCAAAGGCGAACAGGTATGCGCGTGTCAGATAGCGCTGTTGGTCCAGCGCGATGAGCACGTACTGGGTCAGACTGTTCATCCAGCCAATCGGCATCGACCAGGCCATCAGTTGCAGAGCGATCATCCCGCCGGGCAGATATTCCGCTCCGCCCAACACTAACACCATTTCGCGCGCCGCCAGCGTGGCGATGACGGCTGCCGGCAGTGCAATCGTCAACAGGATTTTCGCCCCGAGCTGGTAGAACCGCAGGAATCCGGCACGGTCTTCTTTCGCCTGACGCGAGATGACCGGGAAAAGCGCCAGAGTGAACATCGACGGGATGACCATGAGGGCGTCCAAAAATTTGTAACCGATGCTGTAGAGTCCCAGGACGACATTACCCAGAAGGGGCTCCATCAGGAAAACGTCGATTTTGTAGAACAGCGTGGCGAGGAAGTGATTGACCATAAGCGGCCACGATTCACCGATCATATTCCGGCGTAGCGCCCGGTCGCTCTCCCGACGCGGGCGGAAGAACAACCGCATGGCGATGCTTCCCAGGATACCCAGCGTGACCAGGTTGATGGCAATGGCCGATCCTGCCAGGCCGACGATACCCCATCCCATCAACAGGACCGCCGTCTGCACGGCGATACGCACGAGTGTCGAGACCGTCGATATAGCCGCCGGATACTCTGCTTTTTCGTAAGCGTAAAAGAGGGCGGTCAGCCCCTTGGAAATCGAGCCGGGGATAAGGCCGATGTAGAGCAAAACGAGCGCCAGCAGTGCTTGCCGGGATGCCGGGGCCGTCAGATCGGCGATCAGCGTCTGGCGTAGTGCCACGAAGCCGAGCAACAGGGGGATTCCGGCCAGGCTCAGCCCCAACCGCACGACGGTCGTGTTGAACAGATAGCGGTTCGCCCGCTCCCGCTGGCGGGCCACCTCGCGGGTGAGATAGGCGTCAAGCCCAAAATTGGCGAGGATCTCGAACCACAGGTAGACGTTGACGGCGTAGTAGTAATCGCCGGCGTTGGCGGGGCCGAGAATACGCAGCATCAGGGCGGCGAAAGCCAGCTCGACGACGCGATTGAAGAGCGTCAGGAGGATGGGCGCCACGCTGTTTTTCGCCAGCCGTTGCACCGTCGAATGTTCGTCCGGCTCGCGGTAAACGCGCCTCCAGACCCACACGATGGCGAGGAAAATGATGACCATCCCGGCGAGGAACGAAACGAAGGCGCCGATTTTGACGCTGTCGGGGCTGTACTTGAAGCGCACGACGGCACTCTCATCAAGCCACACGCCGCGGAAATTCCCCGCCACACGGGCGATAGGGACTTCGCGTTCGGCCTCTTCTCCCGTTCCCGGCGGGCGGATGAAGGCTTTCCAGCCGGAAGCGTAACTGTCGGTCAGGATCAACCATGCCGGCTGGTCGATGGTGGCCTGGATGAGCACCTCGTTCCGTCCGTAGGCGAGCACGTTCTGGGTCAGGGGGGTGGAGGGGGTAGGGGAAGGGAGTTGTTCAGGGATGTTGGACGTGAAGTCGGCTTCGATGATGGCGTAGAACCGCGGATCGTAGCTCTGGATGATCTGCCCCACGCTCTCGACGTCCGGCGCGACCCATGTGGCCGTTGCCGGTAGGGTGAACGCGCGCGGCATAACGCCCAGGTTCTCGTAGACGCGCACGGCGTTGTCCTGATAGACGAGTTTATACTTCGGCAGAGGGATTTCTTCCTCGGTGACGATGTACTTGACGTTGAGCAGGTCGGTCAGCGGGCTGTCGAGGCTGGAGAATTGCGTGAAGGGGGCGATGCGATTGTAGAGCAGCTCGTTCTGGGGTTCGATCCAGCCCATATAGCGCACATATTGCGCTGAGAAGAGGCTATCGTAGCCGCGTGTGTCCTGGAAATCGTAGAACATCCCGGTGTTGGCATTGAACGTTTTGCGCCCGTGGGGATCAAAGGTGGAGAAGCGCCACAAACCGCTATCCTGGCGGAGAAATTCGACGACGGGCGGCGTGTAGGTCAGCAGGTGGGGGTCCACGGCGGGATTGAATCCCACGCCAAAGGCCACGAGATCGACCAGCAGTACGATGACGGCCAACGCTTCCCAGACCGGCCGGTGGCCTAGCCATTTTGGCAGATAGATGGGGCAGCGCGACACCCGCAGGACGATGCCGGAGCTGAGGAGAAAGAGCGCCGCCAGTTGGAGCCAGGGGAAGAGATAAGCGTAGAAGGCCCGATGGTCGGGAAAGGCGTTGGACGCCAGAGCCAGCGACCAGAAAGCGTGTTCGACCAGCGGCTCGATCCGTCCGAACGCCAGACGCGAGAGCCATAACCCCACCCACAGCGCCAGACCCGTCCATATCGCGCCGGCACCGATCACGCTGACGACGTTCGGGGGCGTGTCGAATAGCACAAGGCGCGAGACTGATGGGCCGCGGCGCTGCGTCGTTGCTGCGTCGTTGCGTCGTTGCGCTACAGTGGTCGCGCCAAAGCCGGCGAGCGCGGCGACGGCGACCGTCAACGGGAAGACCCAGCGAAAGGGGGAATGGGACTGGCTCAGGAACGGCAAAGCGTAGACCAGTGCATAAACCGGCGTGCCGAAGGTACATCCCAATGAAAAGAGCGACAGCGCGGTGAAAAACGGTATATAGGGATGCCGCAGCCAGTCGCGTACTGGCGATCTCAGACCTTCGACTTTGGACTGTGAACTAAAGACTGCAATCAACGCTAACAACAGCGGGAGAATTCCCACGTAGGCCGTACCCTCGACGTAATTCTTGATGCCCCAATCGAAGGCCGAGATGGCTTCCCCGTGAGCATTGACGGTAGCCCGGAGTGTCTCGCCGGTGAAGAAGTTCCACAGCGTCGTATGGGTAGGGTTGCCGAAAAAATTGGGCACCAGAAAGGCCAGTAACTGTCGCTTGGGATAGGCCCATCCCAACACTTCGGCGAGGGTGACTGTTCCCTGGCGGAAACTGCCGTTGACCACCTCGTAGAGCGGAAGGAGCTGGACGGCACCTAGCGCCAACCCCAGTCCGACCATCAGCAGTAGGCCGAGCGCCGGATTGAGGACTTCGGCGCGCCACGTCGCACGTGGATGGGTCAGCGCCGTATGGATGAGCTGCCATGCGGCGAACATCGCCATGACCAGCAGAACGAAGTAAGTCATTTCGGCGTGCCCGGCCAGAATTTGTAACCCTAAAGCCAGCGCGCCGCACAAAGCCCAGGGCAGCATCGCACGTTCCTGGCGCAGGAAGCGCGCGCGTTGCACGGTGAGATCGATGCATGCCAGCAGCAACGGCAGCCATGACGCCGCGGCGACAATCATCGGATGGACCACCGAAACAACCAGAAAGCCGCTGAATTCAAAAGTTATCCCGGCCAGAAAGGCTCCCAGACGGTTCATCTTCAGCGTGCGCCCGAAGATGTACATCGCTATACCGGCGAGGCCCACTTGCAGCGTCATGAACACCCCGAAGGCACGCGACAGAGGCAGCACAAAGAAAATCCAGGTTAGCGGGTAGAGGGCGGAATGTTGTCCATTGGCTAAAAAGGGGTGTCCGGCAAAGAGGTAGGGATCCCACAGCGGGAGCTGCCGCGTTTGGAGCGCCGTCGTCAAAAAGCGTTTCCAGGGATAGTTTTGCAGAATCAGGTCGGTGACCAGGCCGTTTTGAACATCGGTGATGCCCAGCGACGCGGCGGCAGCGCTGTAGGGGGCGAAGGTGTAGAGCGCATCGGCGGGGAGCAGCGTTTTCTGTCCTACAACGACAGGGGCGAAAATAAGGAGCGGCAAGACGAGCAGTGCCCCCACTGCTGCAAAATCGCGCCATCGTTTTCGCATCCCTAGCTTCATACAGTTTGACCACCTGGTTACTCGACTCGCCGCCTGTTGGTGTCATCCTATCATGCAATGGACAATAGGCAATTGTCCGCGCCGTCCGCACACAAAAAGGGCCTGGAAATGATTCCAGGCCCTCCAGTTTGGTACTCTGGGTTCAGCTTTGTTTCTTTTGCCCGAACAAAGCCTGTCGTAATGGCAGGAGTTCTCCTCCCGGGGGAAGTTGATCACGGGACAGCGCTTTGAGGTTAAAGTTGATTTTGGGAAGCGCCGTGCCATCGCTGCGCACGCCTCTTTCCCAATCGAGGTGGGGATAGAAGAACGAAATGGCCTCGTTGAGTCGTTGGCTCAGGCGTCCCATGGCGATATAGCCTTCTTGTCCTGCCGGCGTGACGACCAAAAATTGATAAGTATCGAGCTGCCCGACGAAAGGATCGGCGCCCATAATTTCTGTGGCCGTGTTGCGCAGGATCAGCGCGACCGCGCGCAATACATCGTCGTGAGTGACAAAACCGTAAGCATCGCTAAAGGCAGGCATACCCTGCAGAGCTATGCCGATGACGGAGAGATTCGGGTTTTCGATGACCCGTTCCATTTGCTCTTCCACCAGCATCGAAGTGGGAAGTCCGGTGATGGGATGCAGAAGCGTGTCCAGGTTGCTGCGACGCAGGACATTACGCACCCGAAAGCGCAATTCCTGCACGTCGAAAGGTTTGGTGATATAGTCAACCGCTCCCAGTTGCAAGCCGGTTAGCCGGTCCATCCGCTCGCGGCGTTCGGTCAGAAAGATAATCGGCGTGTGTTCGGTGCGTCTCTGACTACGCAGGGTCATGCATACTTCATAGCCGTCAATATCGGGCAAGTGAATGTCCAAAACGATCAGATCTGGCAAAGTCTCGGTGGCGATCCGTAAAGCATCTTGTCCCCATGCGGCATGCGAAACCTGGTATCCCACGGAGGAAAAATAGGCGGAAAGCATTTCCGCCGTGTTGGGATCATCTTCTACAATGAGAATATGGCGCGGAGTCCCGTTTGTCGACATAAGGCTTGTATCCTAACCGATAGGCTCTTTGTAGACGGCAAAAGTACAGTTCTCGGCGCCCATGCCGATGCAGGTGAGTTGGTCAACGCGGAACGTGCGTCCCCCGCTCAACCAACGCAGAGCTTCCTCGATAATGCCGGCGGCGATAAATCCTCCCGGTCTCTCCACGTGCCGGCCCCAGCACATCGAACAGCGTTCGATGATGTAGTGGAAATGGTCACCGCCGGGGTCTTTGACATAGGAAGTTTGATCGCTCAGCGAATCGAAGACCTTGGCGACGGCGGGCAACCCGGCCTTTAACTTGGCCTGTAACGGCAGAACTTTGAATGCGAGATCGCTGGCCCCGACCAGAGCGCCGAAGTTTGCCAGACCCTGCGCAAAAAGAACGCGGCCCAGGCGGAGTTGCAAACCCCGCCCGCCGCGCGGCCCGTACATCTCTTCGAGAGCCTTGTTGAGCGCAGAAATGTAGGCAAAGTCAAAACCTTTGTCCATAACATCGGCAGGTGGATTGTCGATGAATTGTGCCAGGCCGGCCATGTTTAGAATGGCGTTCAGCCCGTTGCGCCCCATAATCTCCTCGAGCGCATCGAACAAAATCAGGCCGAAGCGATTGGGGTAATAGAGTCCACTGGGTTCAGGGGGATTAGCCACTGTATTAACCTCCTCCGGGCTACAGAATCGTTGAAAGTTCTTCAGCCGCTCGACGCATATCCAAGAACAGAAGACCCAACTTGGCCTGTTGCCGAGCTAAAACGGTAAGCACTGCCTCCTCACCGACCGCGCGAAGGATAACATACCCCTTCTCGCCCCTGACATAAACCTCATCTAACATTCCCCGCTTCAACTCGCTGGCGATGCGCTCGCCCAGCGACAGCATCGCTGCGGACATCGCTGAAACACGATCCTCTTCGACGTTTTGGGGAAGGGAAGAGGCAATGGGAAGTCCATCCACACTGATAATAGCGGCTGCTTCAATATCGGGGCTGCTGGTTTGAAGCTCACGTAGTCGCTCAACCATCCGTTCGTTCCGAGATCTGCCTGCCATGCTTAACGCCCTCCGCCAGGGAATGATGCCCTGTCATAATAATGTCCTGCTTTGAGGTTGTGCTTTAGAAAGGTTACCATAGGAATACTACATTGTCAAGGCAAGATTGTGAAATCTGACATTGTCTCAAATCTGCAACTGCGAGCGACGCTTTCTTTCTTCGCACTCTGATTATATTTTAGTCCGATTTCGCAGAATAGCAAAATGGCGGCTGGCAAAAGTAGATGCTGAAGAATAGCGTTTGGTATCTATAGGACTTACGCAAATTTCCGTTTGTAGTGATGGCTTTAGCCGTTCTTAGCTCCTAAGAGACGCTTGAAGGCGTCACTACAAATCCTCCGCGCGTGTCAATCCGTGCAATCCGTGACCGGTTTCTTATTGCGACCCTACCAAGGACTCTTGGATAACGAGATAGGCGTGTTTCCATGTGCCCGTCACACCCCTTTTTCGCCCCCTTCTCCCTCGCTGGCGGGGGAGAAGGGGGGCGGGGGGATGAGAGGGCGTCGCCTATGGCCGAAGTGTCAAACCAGCCCCAAAATCCCGTTCGCAGCCTGGCGCGGGTCAACTGAATAGTTACAGCGTTTGAACCATTCCCTGGCGTTTGCTCTGCATTGTTATTTGTCAGAAAATATGTTATACTACTGTTACAAAGACTCGATAAGCCGCGACTGCGTTCAGTTCCGGGTTGAAGAGCCATATCAAAATTTCACGAGGAGTAGAGGAGTATGTCAAAGACGCTGTACGTAGGAAATGTGTCATGGGGCACAACTGAAGACAAAGTCCGTGAACTGTTCGAACAGTACGGTCCGGTTTTGTCGGTTCGTTGGATCACGGACCGCGAGACGGGGCGCTTTCGGGGCTTTTGTTTTGTGGAGATGAATGATGCCGATGCTGATAAAGCCATTGCTGCGCTCAACGATTATCAATACGATGGTCGGGCGTTGCGGGTGAATGAGGCCGAAGAGCGCCAGGAACGACGTGGCGGCAGTGGAGGTGCGCGGCGCCGGAGCAGTGGCGGCTATCGTGATCGGGACGACCGCGATTCTTCCTGGTAGCAGTTCATTGTCCATCAGAACCGCTGAAATGGGAGGACCATTTCAGCGGTTTTTTTACCGCATTCTGTACTGGTCAACAAGATGTTGGGCACGCCGCTAAATTCGTTCCCCCCGCTGGGCACGCAGAGAAATAGCATAGGACTTACGCAAGTCTGGCTCGAATCAAGCGGCGGAGGATTTGTAGTGACGCCTTCAGGCGTCTCTTAGGAGCTAAGAACGGCTAAAGCCGTCACTACAAACAGAAATTTGCGTAAGTCCTAAACATATAACGACCAGGCTATCCGACTGACGACTACCTGACTATTCGAGGAGGTTCCGTGGTAGACAGCGGACGTTTGATATTCCCCTTCACCGCCATTGTAGATCAAGAGCGTATGAAGCGCGCTCTGATCCTCAATGCGATCAATTCGCGCATTGGCGGCGTGCTCATCCGCGGCGAACGCGGCACGGCGAAATCGACCGCCGCCCGCGCGTTGGCCGCATTGTTGCCGGACATCGAAGTGGTGGCCGGCGATCCTTTCGGCTGTGACCCCGATCAGCCTACGCTGTGGTGCACGAATTGCCGTGACCGCGCGACGCAGGGTGAGAAGCTCCCTCACGTCACCACCCGAGTGCCGTTTGTTGAATTGCCGATTGGCGCGACGGAGGATCGCGTGGTCGGTACCCTGGACATTGAACGCGCCATCCAAAAGGGCGAACGTCGCTTCGAACCGGGCGTGCTGGCTGCTGCAAATCGAGGTATCCTGTACGTAGATGAGGTCAACTTGCTGGATGACCACATCGTGGATGTGCTGTTGGACGCGGCGGCGATGGGGGTGAACACGGTGGAACGTGAAGGTATTTCCTTCCAGCACCCGGCGCGCTTCATTCTGGTGGGGACGATGAATCCTGAGGAAGGCGATTTGCGACCGCAGTTGTTGGACCGCTTTGCGCTGTGTGTGGACGTGCAGGGCGTGCGCGACGCCCGGGCGCGCATGGCGATCATGGAGCGCAATCTGGCCTTCGAGCAAGACCCTGAGGGCTTTGACGAGGAATGGCAACCCCAGGAGGCGCTGCTTGCGCAGCGCATCGAAGAGGCGCGCCGTTTGTTGCCCGCCGTTCACTACACCCGGAGCGACATGGCCACCATCGCCGAGATGATGGCCGGTCTGGGTGTAGACGGCCATCGCGGCGACCTGGTGATTCTCAAGACCGCCGTGGCGCACGCCGCGTGGGAAGGGCGCCGTCATCTCACCGACCGCGACATCATGTTGGCCGCAGAACTGACCCTGCCCCATCGATTGAAACGCAAACCTTTCGACGAGGTGCAGACCTCTATCGCCGAACTGGACAAGATGGTCGCTGTGGCGCGGGAGAGGTCCGCTGAGAGTGAACCGGAGATGGAAGAGGTTTCCATCCAGGGCGATGCTGCCGGGGAGGACCGTCAAAAAAAAGTGTAGAAGTTGAGGCGAACAACGCTGAAGCCCAGGAATCAGCCTCGCCTCAACTGCAAGAATATGCTCAAGACACACCCAACTGGCCCACCGACGGCACGTGGTGGGAGGGTGGTAAATTCATCCCACCGGGCGAAATCTTCCGTCCCCGCCGCCTGGAGGCGAAGCAGGACCGCCGGGTGCGTTCACCGGCCGGGAAGCGCAACCGTACCAGCACAGACCGCAAACGCGGACGCTACATCAGTGCTTTGCCCTCGCCGCGCGATGCGTCGGACCTGGCGTTTGACGCAACGTTACGCGCGGCGGCCCCCTTCCAGCAGAGGCGGGGCGCCGGCAAAGCCGCCGCCCCGGCGCTTCGTTTGTACCCCCAGGACTACCACAAAAAGGTGCGCGTGCGCCGCGCTGCAAATCTCATCATCTTTGTCGTGGATGCATCGTGGTCCATGGCCGTCTCCGAGCGGATGGAGGCCACGAAAGGCGCCATTTTCTCCCTGCTCACCGACGCCTATCAGCGCCGTGACCGGGTGGGGATGATCGTCTTTCAGAAGGATCGGGCGACGTTGGTGCTGCCCCCGACCAACAGCGTGGACCTGGCGAAGCAGATGTTGGTGAATATGCCGGTGGGCGGAAAGACGCCCCTGTCGGCGGGGTTATGGCTGGCGCAGCGCACGGTGGAGCAAGAATTGCGTCGTTACACGGAACTGTTGCCGTTATTGGTGATCCTCACCGACGGCGCGGGAAACGTCTCGATGGGTGATATGCCGCCGCAAATCGAAGCGTATCACATCGCCGAACAGATCGCGGAGGCGGATGTGAAATCGATCGTCGTCAATATGGAAAGTCCCGACTACGATAAGGGATTTGCGCAGGCGTTGGCCGATCACCTCGGTGGCGTGTGCTATAACCTGGCCTCGCTCCACGCAGAATCGCTGTTGAACATGGTGCGTGAAGGGTTGGCGACTTGAAGGCGCCGGGATCAGCTTTGACATGCGGCATCGATACCTGGGAGGATGAGGCCACGGAACCGGTTTTACGTCGCGCTGTAGAGTTTACGATTGAACAACTCGTGGATGCCTACAACCAGACCCGCGTCGGTTACATCGTACCGATGCCGATGAACGCGCAGCATCTGAGCGAGTACATCCACAACTACGACGTTAAACTGGAATACTCCGCCGTCGCGCTGTCTGATGGACAGATTCGCGGTCTGGTGCTGTTGGGCGTGCGCTCTGGACGCTGTTGGTCCACACGATTGGGTGTGTTGCCGGCTCAGCGCCGCCACGGTATGGGCGAATGGTTGATGCGCGATAACATCAGGATGTCGCAGGCTTTAGGTGCAAAGTGTATCGTTCTCGAAGTCATCAATGGTAACGAACCGGCGCACCAGCTCTTCGTGAAGCTGGGATTTCGTGAAACTCGCGTGTTACTGATCCTGCACCGTCCTCCTCATCCTCCCCAAGCGGATGAGATGGGGGGATATCGCGTGACGTTTTTGGACGCTGATGACGCCGTGGCGCTGTTGGCGCAACGGCGCAGCACACCTTCGTGGTTGGATGAGACGCCGTCGTTGGTCAATGCCGGCAATTTAGCGGCTTTGCAGGTTGAATTGTCGGACGGCGGAAGAGGCTGGCTGGTATACCAGAACACGATATCTCAGTTGGGCCGGTTGGTCTTGCAGACGGAAGCTGGCGATCCGCGTGAGGTGGCGCGTACCCTGGTTCATGCTCTGCACTGTAAGTATCCGGTGAAGGATACAAACACGGAGAACCTGCCTCTTGATGATCCACACCTGCCGGGACTTTTGGATATGGGTTATATCGAAGTATTCCGCCGTATTGAAATGCGTCTTGATCTCCAATAAACCTGACAGGTTCAGGAAGACCTGCCAGGTTTATTGACGTTACCAGCCGTTCGTATGGACTTTGCCCGCGTCGTAGCGCTCCACGCGACCTTTCTGCTCTGCCGGATGCCCCACCGCGATGATACACAGGGGCTGGATTCCCTTGGGGATGCCGAACAGGGCTGTGATGCCCGCAGCGCGCTGCATGTCGGGGTAAACGCCCATCCACACCGTTCCCAGGCCCAGCGCGCGCGCCGCGAGCAGGATGTTCTCGGCAGCAGCGGCGCAGTCCTGTTGCCAGAACTTCTCGGAGACGGTCGTATCGCCACAGACGATGATCGCCAGTGGCGCTTCCGCCAGCATTTTGGAGTGGGGATGCGCCTCTATAATGCTGTTCAGCTTCTCCCGTTGATCGACGATGATGAAATGCCACGGCTGGCGGTTGTTGGCCGAGGGGGCGTTCATCCCCGCTTCCAGGATTGTGTGCAGCTCATCGGCTGTCACCGGTTCGCCGGTGTACTTCCGAATACTGCGCCGGGTGAAAATAGCCTCTAATGCGTCCATCATAAACCTCCTTCTCTGAAAATAGCCACAGAGCACCCAGAGTTTATAGAGAAAAACTTGAATCCTTTGTGTCCTGCGTGCCCTTCATGGTGAAAAGTTTTCATTCCACCGCTGGTGAACGCCGCTTAATGACGAATTCCCTTGAAAATAAACTGCTTACGTCTCACGAAACGGTACGGTGACGACGGCGGCTGTAATTTCTGCCTCCAGTGCGGCGAGGCGTGCCTTGAGAGCCGGCACGACGTTCGCCAGCGGGATCAACTCGCGGTCTTGGCGGTCGCGTCGCTTGAGTTCGACACTCTGCTGCTGCAAGCCCCGCGCCGCCACCGTCAGGCGCAGGGGGATGCCGATGAGGTCCGCATCGTTGAATTTGACGCCGGGACTGCGGTCGCGGTCGTCGAAAAGCACGTCGATGCCGGCGGCCTGTATCTCCACGTAGAGCCGTTCGGCGACGGCAGTGGCTTCGCTGTCCGCCGGGCCGAGTGTGAGCAGATGGACGGGGTACGGAGCGACGGTGATCGGCCAGACCAGGCCGTAGTCGTCATGGTGGATCTCCGCGATGCAGGCCAGCAGCCGCCCGATGCCGATGCCATACGATCCCATCACCACTGGCTTGAGTGCGCCGTCCTGATCAAGGAAGCGTGCGCCCAGCGCCTCGGTGTAGCGCGTGCCGAGTTTGAAGATGTTCCCCACCTCGACGCCGCGCTCGGCGCGCAGGGCGCCCCCGCAGACCGGGCAGGCGTCCCCCTCCTGAGCAGCAGCGATGTCGGCGACAATATCGGCGCTGTAGTCGCGTCCGTAGTTGACGTTGCGCAGGTGGTAGCCCACCTCGTTCGCCCCCGCCACCAGATTGGGCGACGCAGCGACGGCGTCATCCACGACGACGAGCGCGCCCCGCACGCCCAACGGCGATCCGTAACCCGGCTCCGCCCCCACTGCGCGGATTTCCGCCTCGGTCGCCGGACGCAGCGCCTGCGCTTTGACCACGTTCGCCAGCTTCGTCTCGTTCACTTCCATATCGCCACGGATTACGGCGAAGATGAACTGCTCTGGTGCTTGGGCGTATGGGTGTTTGGGAGATTCGCCCGACCGCTGGTTCGCTGATTCGCTGATTCGCTGATTCGCTATCTCTGCCATCATAAAGACTGCTTTGGCCGTTTTGGCGGCAGGAATGTCCAGGAAAGCGGCAAGGTCGGCGATGGTGGTGACGTTGGGCGTGGCGATTTTTTCGATGGGGCAGGGAGCCTCGTCCGCGGCGGGCGGCTTCTGGAAGCGTGCAACTTGCCGGTTGGCGGCGTAGCCGCAGGCAGTGCACAGCATCAGCGTATCCTCGCCGATGGGTGTGAGCACCATGTACTCGTGCGCCAGCGTGCCGCCCATCATGCCCGTATCTGAGCCTACAGCGGTGACGTTGAGCCCGCAGCGGTGGTAGATATTGAAGTAAGCCTGGTAGTGGGCGCGATATTGGACATCCAACCCGGCCTCATCCACATCCAGGCTATAGCTATCCTTCATGGTGAACTCGCGCACGCGGATCAGTCCGGCGCGCGGGCGGGGATCGTCGCGCCACTTGGTCTGGATGTGGTAGATGAGGCGCGGCAGTTGGCTGTAAGTGCGGATTTCCTGACGCACCAGGTCGGCGACGACCTCTTCGTGCGTCATCGCCAGTACCATGTCGCGGTCTGACTTATCCTTGAAACGTCCCATCTCCGCACCGATCTGGTACCAGCGCCCGCTTTCCTTCCAGATGTCCGCCGGGTTCACCACGGGCATGGTGATCTCCTGCCCACCGATGGCGTTCATCTCCTCGCGGATGATGTTCTCGATCTTCGACATAGAGCGCCTTGCCAGCGGCAGATATGTGAAGATACCCGCTGCCAGTTGGCGGATGAAACCCGCGCGCAGCAGCAGTTGGTGGCTGGCGACTTGTGCCTCGGCGGGCGCGTCGCGCCACGTCTGGCCGAAAAGTTGTGTCATGCGCATCGAAAACCTCCATGATAAGCGGTCAGCATTCAGCCTTTTGGCTGATTGCTGAAAGCTGAATGCTGGTAGCTATCTATAACCACCCACGCACGGCGTAGACGACCATGCCAATATACTCCTTGATGGCCTGGGTTGTCAAGGTGAGGTCCTGGCTGCTTGGTAGCAGGTTCATCAATTGGATGCTCAATTTGGGCTGCGTGTAGTAATCCCATTCGGCCTGCGACACCCAGAAGTCAGTCGGCGCGGGCGTGACGTCGATCTCCGGGCCGGCGAACGTGGCGTAGGCGCGCGGCATGTGGATCGCCGATGTCACCAGGATGATCGACTCGACGTTATGGGCTTTCAGGAGGTCCAGGCTGGCCCCGGCGTTCTCGTAGGTATTCCACGAGGTAGTTTCGAGCCACAGCGCCTTTTCCGGGACGCCCAGCCGTTGCAACAGACCGGCCATGACCTCGGCCTCGGAGATGCCTTGGGGGCCGCTCCACGGGGCTGCGCCGCCGCTGAGCACGATGACGGGCGCCGCGCCCTGATTGTACAGCCACGCGGCGTACAGCAGCCGGTCGCCGGCCTCGTTGACCTCGGCGGTGGGGCGGGGGTAACCCGGCGTGCGCGTCGCTCCGCCCAGAACGACGATGGCGTCCGCGTGCGGGAGAGTCGATGCAGCGTTCGGCGCAGGCGCATAACGCCATTCCAGCGAACGCGCCAGCGTCATCGCCACGAGGCGATTGCCGCCCAGCCACAGCAGTGCCAGCGTGATCGCGATCAAGCGCGTTTGCCACTGCGAACTTCGCCGTACCAGCAGTGCCAGCGTCAATAGCGCGCACGCCATGCCGAGCGGATAAACGAACAAGGGTAGAAATTTAGAAAGGTAAAAAAGCATGGGAATTAGAAATGAGAAATTGGAAATTAGAAATGAGAAATGCGCGATTAGAAGGTGATGGTGAGGTGGGCGAGGAGAGCGGCGAGGGCTGCACCGACGACAGAGCTGATGAAATTCACCCAATCGTTGTTCAGCCAGCGCCATCCCCGGCGTAGGATATTGGGCGTGCCGTCGGGATCGATGACCTTCTCTGTCTCCTTCTCGCGCCGTGTTGAGTAGTAGATGGCCTGCACCGTCGCGCCCAGCAGACTGTCGCCCAGCGAACCGACCAAACCGGCGAGCGCCGCGATGCAGGGGAGCCGTGTGCAGTTCGCCGGATAGACCAGGCAGGACAGCGGATGCAGAAGGGTATGCGGCGTAGAGTGCATCAGACTATCCACATACAGGAAAAGCGCCCCGGTCAGACCGATGACAAGCCCGCCGGCCAGCGTCGCCAGGGTGCCTTGCCGCGAGATGCCGCCGGACGTTCCTACTTCCACAGGCTTGCCGGTGGTGATGAGGCGCGGGGGACGCCGGCTGAGCACGCCCAGCTCGGTCGCCCAGGTGTCCGCATTCACGGTTGCCATGGCGCCGACGAAGGCGAACCATAGGATAGGCTGGCGTGTCAGCCAATACGCGATGGCGATCAGCGCGCCTGCGCCACCGTTTGCCAGCGCCTGCGCCAGGTCGCGCCGCGAGCCTTTGGCGAACTTCTCGGCCAAATTCGCTTTTGTCGCCGCTTTGTACTTCGAGAGCAGGCTGGAGAGGATGAAGAAGGTGATGAGCAACAGCCCCCACGTCCACCCGCCAAAGCCGAAGATCGCCGTTCCGGTGAGGATCGCGCCGACCACGCCGCCGACCGAGAGCGCCTCCCGTTTGTAGGCTGCCCAACCGATGGCGGCACTGATGATGAACCCGCAGCCGAGTTGTAAAAGTGGAATGTGCATAGACTCCAATCGCCTCGAAAATAGGATAGTCGGATAGTCGGATAGTCATAGAGTCGTTGGGATGTTCGAACGTTCCAACGCTTGTTTCATCCATTGCGCGTAGCCATAAGAGCATGCTGGGCGCCGTTGCAACACGCAAGGCGTGTTGGGTGACACGCATGAAGGTCGTGGACAAGACCTCTGGCGGGCCGAACGTCTCGAACGCCAGACTCCACCAGCTTTGCTCGTGGATGGCGATTTCTGCCAGCTCGATATGGCACCCTTGCGGGGCATACTCCATCCCGCCGATGGCGATAACGTCTCCGTTGTCTGCCACCCGGTAGCGGCGCAGTCGGCGCGTTTTGCGGACGGCAATCCATGCGGAGGGTGGGTCGCCCGGATCACTCGCTCCATGGTCAATGTCGCCGATGTCGAAGCCCCACTTGCACCAACCTTCGACCAGAGCGTGAACGTGTTCGTGCAGTGGCTGCACACCATATTGTTCCGTGCGCTGCTTGATCTCGATCCGGCCAGTGCGAAGTTTGACGCTGAGATCATTGTGATCCGCGAGGCGCAGGTAATAGTCGATGCGCGTCGGTTGGGCCTCCGGAGCGTGTTCGCCGTAGTGATAGCAGGCCAGCACGTCGGGGGGTGGGGGCCGGGATAGAACCAGCGCGCTTCAACGGTAGGAAACATGGATGGGTCAGCCGCCCAACAGTGCGTTGAGGATGAAGAGCGCCAGCCCGGTGAGCAGAGGAACGCTGAGGTTGTCGGTGCCGGCGGGCGAGAACGCTTCTGCCGCCGTCGCCACCGCCGTGCCGATCACCGTCATCAGCAGGATGCTCCACCCTGGCAGAGGGAGGGAATTCGGGCTAAGCGCCGACCCCGGCAACAGGGTCAGCGTCAGCAGGATGGCGAGGAAGGATGCCACTGCCATCGCCATAGAGCCTTCCCGACTGCGCTGGTGGTTGAAGGTTGTGTAAATGTGCTTCCCATACTTCAGTCCGATGATGCTGGCAAGGCCGTCGCCCCACGTCATAGCCATTACCGCCGCCGCTGCGATGGGAACGCGGTCCGGCGCGCCGCCGGTCCGCCACAGCAGTGCGAACAGGAGGGTGATCGAAACCGCGAAGTAGACCGTGCCGGGTGAGGAATCGGTCGTATCCATCGCCTTGAAAGTCTGACGGCGGTAGAAGACGTAGTTGAGCACGATGAACGTCGCGAAGGGGATGATGCCGATGTTCCACGTGTCGAACAGCGCCAGAATACCCCAAATCCACATCCCCGAGCCGATGTGGATGATCTTGCGCGTGAAGGCTTGCGGCCACTTGAACCGTTTGCCGATGGCCTCGACGATGAACAGCAGCCCGAAGGCGTACAGATACGAAGCAATGAGTCCGATGATGTCATTTCTGGTCATAGCGCCTCCCTTTGATTGCTTGAGAGTGTACCTATTCCCAGGGAATTTGCAAGTGGCGCGTCGAGTTTTGACTTTTGGCAAAAGTGAGGATAAGATAGAACAAGATGGTGATACCGACTGCCCGTCCCGGACGGCTCACCCTCGTCATATCCGCACACGCCGCCGTTTAGCTTTTCGCCCCGAGTTCCTGGAGCGGGTCTTATACCGAATGAATTCCATGTAAAATACTCCCAAGAGGATTCTACGGCAAGTGTTGAGGAGACTTAGGCGGAAGAAATGCCGCGTCATTAACATGTTGGGCGGTCTGCTCAAAAAGTATGCGTTGGGGGCAAGCATAAAATGCAGTGGCACAGCATAAA
>DAOOGN010000073.1:0-23233 GCA_035415725.1 Anaerolineae bacterium
ACAAATCCTCCGCCGCTTGATTCGAGCCAGGCTGGCGTAAGTCCTGTCTATTCAGACCAATAAACCTGGTGAAGCAACTGATTCCCTATAGCAGGTTTGGCGCGGATTTTGGCATGCAAAGGACTCGTGGATGACGAGATAGGCGTGTTTCTACAAGTCTATCCCCCCTGCCCCCTTCCCCCCAAGAAGGGGGATTTTTGTTGTCAACCCAATTTCGACCCCCAAAAATCCTGAAGAAGCATGATTTTTAGGTCGATGTCACTGACCTGATTCTTACATTGTACGCAAAAACGCGCCTTAGCCAAGCGCTCAGCGGGTATAGTGCAAATGATGGGGAGACGCTCGGGTCGGTTTCTGACCGCGCCCGTCTGTGCCCGGTGGTGGCGCGGTCAGAGCCGGCCCCCGCTCTTCAGGCATCATGATCAGATGAACGTCTTCCTTTCTCCAATAATCTGTCTTATATCCGTGTTCAGTTGCACTCCGTCTTGGTTCTGGTATGATGGATCAAATTTATACTCATCCGGCCCAAGCCCATCATGGAACTCCATGCGCATTGGGCGACAAGCTCATGAAGGAGGTGTATGATGCATGAAACAATTTTCAAGAAATTCGAGGCGTTAACATTCGACGATGTCCTTATCGTGCCGGGATATGCCGAGGTATTACCCGATCAAACCGACGTCAGCACGGCGCTGACGCCAACCATCACCCTACACATCCCCATCCTCTCGGCAGCGATGGACACCGTCACCGAAGCGCTGCTGGCGATTGCATTGGCACGAGAAGGCGGCATGGGCATCATCCACCGCAACCTCTCGCCGGAAGACCAGGCAGCCGAAGTCGCCAAAGTCAAGCGGTCGCAATCGGGGATGATCGTGGACCCGATCACGTTGCCCACGACGGCGCTGTTAGGGGACGCCGAGCAGATTATGTCCACCTATCACATCAGCGGCGTGCCGATCATGGACGCCAACAACCACCTGGTCGGCATCATTACCAACCGCGACTTCCGCTTTGTGGATGAGAAGGATTTCAACCAACCGGTAACGGCCTTTATGACGACGGAGGACATCATCACCGCTCCCATCGGCATCACGCTGGACGAAGCCAAGGGCATCCTGCACAAACATCGCATCGAGAAGCTGCCGTTGGTCGACGAAGACGGCGTCCTCAAAGGGCTGATTACAGTCAAAGACATCCAGAAGGCGCAAGATTTCCCCCATGCAGCCAAAGATGCCCAAGGACGCCTGGTCGTAGGGGCAGCCGTGGGTGTGGGGGCAGATTTGGAGGAGCGACTGAGCCTGATGGTCCCAATGGGGCTGGACGTCGTCGTGATCGATACAGCGCACGGCCATTCGGCGGGCGTGCTCCGCGCCATCGAGCGCCTCCGCCGCCGTTGGCCCGATCTGCCCATCGTCGCCGGGAACGTGGTGACAGCGGGGGGCACGGAGACGCTCATCAAGGCCGGGGCCAGCGCCATCAAGGTGGGCGTAGGCGCGGGGTCGATCTGCACCACGCGCATCATCGCCGGGGCCGGGATGCCACAGCTCAGCGCCATCCACGAGTGCGCGCAGGCGGCGGAACCTTACGGCGTGTCCATCATCGCGGATGGCGGCATCAAGTACAGCGGGGACATCGTCAAAGCACTGGCAGCGGGCGCCCACGTGGTGATGTTGGGTAGTATGCTCGCCGGGTTGGACGAAGCGCCGGGTGAGGTCGTCTACTACGATGGACGGCGCTTCAAGGAGTACCGCGGGATGGGCAGCCTGGGCGCGATGCGCGGTTACGGGCGCGACCGCTACGGCACAGGCCAGGGCGGCAGCGGCAAGCTCGTTCCTGAAGGCGTCGAGGGGCGTGTGCCCTACAAGGGGCCGTTGCACGACTACATCTACCAACTCGTCGGCGGCCTGCGCGCCGGGCTAGGTTATGCGGGCGCAGCCAGCCTGGACGAATTACGCGCCAAGGCACAGTTCACGCGCATCACCAACGCCGGGCTGATCGAGAGCCATCCGCATGACGTTATCATCACCAAAGAACCGCCGAATTATCAGGTAGGCTAACGCTGTCGTACACGACACGCGGCAAAGGCTGATACAACCTCTGCCGCGAACTTTGTATACTGCTCACGGCCATCATCTTTCAAATCTCGTGACGGCTCAGCCTGGCGACTCACTATCCAGACGGCCATGGACGAACCTGAGTAATCCGTAGCTTTCGCCCTTCCCCCTGCCCCCTCCCCAGCGCAGACGCTGGGGAGGGGGAGAAAAATAAGGGGTTTTTGCCGGTGGGCTGCGCCCGCCGGCAAAAACCCACAAAAAAAGTCCCCTTCCCCCCGCGTTGACGCGGAGGGAAGGGGCAGGAGAGAGATGGAATGGATTTTAACGGATCGAGAAATCAACACCGGCCTATTATTCCGCACCGGGCAGCGTGGGCGGGGTCTTCGGCGCGCGTTTGCGGCGTCCAAAGATCAATCGCAAGCCCTTGATGACCAGGTAGAACAATCCCCCTACAAAGAGCACTATCGGAATGACGAGGATGACGATACGAATCAAGGCATTGATCAACCATTGAAAGGCCTCGATCAGCGCCTGGAAGGACTCTTTCGCCACACCGCCGGGCCGCCATCCGGCAATCTCAATCGGCTGCGAGAGTTCGTCGGGCGTGAGGGAAACGGTGATCGTCGCCATCGCCACAGAACGTTCCAGGTATTGCATGCGGCCTTTCGTCTGCTCGATATCCACCTGCGTCTGGCTCAACTGCTCGTAGACGGCGAGGACGGCTTCGGTATCCTCGGCCTCTTCCATCAACTGCTCCAGACGCTCGGCTTTGGCCTCCAACGCGCGCAGGCGGGATTCCAGGTCCACATATTCCTGGGTCACGTCCTGCGTACCGACGGTCTCCTGCGTGACTTCCAGCGCCAGTGCCCGCAAATCGGACATCATCTCGTTGAACTGGTCGGCGGGCAAGCGCAGGGTCAGGGTCATGCGCCGCAGGCCGCCGCTGTAGGTGTAACTGCTGGAGTTGCTGACGTAGCCGCCCCTCTCTTCAACCATGCGAGTGATGTCTTCCTGAGCGACATCGGAATCTTTGACCACGAGGGAGATCTCGGCGTTGTAGATGATCATCTTGGCCAGTTCGGCGGCCTGTTGAGGATTGACAGCAGCCGTGCTCCAGGCGGCAGCACTGTCGGCATTCCGTTCACCCCCCCGCTCTTCACGGGGCGCTTCCACGATCTGCGGTGTGGGTTCAGCCTTCGTGGCGCAACCGGTTACAATGAGAACTACAACCAACCCCAGAGCAACTAATTTGTATTTCATGGATTTCCTCCTTATTCCAATCTACAGTCAGGACGTCAGGGTGCCCGGCAAAGTTCCGCACCGCACTCAACGTCCCATCTGCAGACGGTCGATCAGGCGCTGCGGCAGGCCACGAGCGCGCATCCGCTCCTGGGTGATCTCCACGGCATAGGAGATGCGCCGGAATTCCCACGTCATTTGTGTGGTGTCCAGGATAGCATAACTGGCGCGTGGGTCGCCATCGCGCGGCTGACCGACACTGCCCGGGTTGAGGATCAGCCGCCGTTCTTTCAACGACAGCGGAACTCCCGGGTCAGGCAAGAGAATCTGCGCCTGATTGATGCTGGCGTTCCATTCAAAGGCCAGTGGCAAGTGGGTGTGTCCAACCAACGCGACCTGGAAATCGTGCGCCGCAAAGTTTTCTTTGGCCGAGCGCACGTCAACCAGATATTCCCAGATCGGTTCGCGGGGACTGCCGTGGACTAGCAAAAGATCCTCGATCCGCACCGTCGTCGGCAGATCAGACAGGAAGGTGCGGTTTTCGGTCGATAGTTCGTGTTGCGTCCAATAAAGCGCCTGGCGAGCATCGTTGTTGAAGATGAGCAAATCGGCCCGCCCAATGGCGCCCCAATCGTGGTTTCCCACAATGCACGTCAGCGGAAATTCCTGCACACGCTCTACACATTCGTTAGGATTCGGCCCATATCCGATCATGTCACCGAGACATAGCACTGCGTCGAAAGGCTGTGCATCCATCAACACCATCTGCAGGGCCGAAAAATTGCCATGAATGTCCGAAATCACTAAATAATGCATGGTTGCGCTCCCCTGAAAATAGTCCAGTAGTCTTTAGTCCAGTAGTCGGACAGTCATTTTCACCCCACCGCCGGTGAACCGCAGGTCAATGCTGAATTCCCTTGAAAATAGTTGTAATTGCCACTCGAAAAAGTCCTCCCGATTATAGTCCTCTCGCCCAGAAATCAAGGGCGCAGGCTCACGTCGCCTGTGGAGAAACGTTGTTGACAACCGGCGGGGAGACGCAGTAACAGCGCGCCGCTATCATCCACATCCTCGGCAACGCCGGTGAAAACGCCGGTCGGTGTTTGAACCCGAACGGTAGCGCCGATCCATGCCAGACGCTGCCGCCACTGCGGCAATGGATCAATGCCGGCGCGGAATACGGCGCTGTGCTCCTCCACGTGATGAAGAAAAGCGTCCAGCAGTGCAACACGTTCAACCGGCTGCCCGCTCTCAACCAGGAGACTGGTCGCATTGGGCGCCAGATCAGACAGGGAGGCGGGTGGCACATTCACGTTCAAGCCGATGCCAACGACGAGGAAAGGCGGCGCGTCGGGCGCGGTGCCCACCTCGCTCAACATGCCGGCAACTTTGCGCCACGTGCCCTCACGGGTGATGATGAGATCGTTGGGCCATTTGAGCTGCGCAGCCTGACCGGTCACATCAATGACGGCGTCGGCCAGGGCCACTCCACAGAGCATAGTGATGCGCGGCGCGGTGTAGGAGAAGGGTTCCGCCGGGCGAAAAAGCAGCGACATCAACAGTGACGTTCCCGGCGGCGCAAACCAACGCCGCTCCAGCCGCCCCCGTCCCGCCGTCTGCTCGTCGGCGATGAAAACCAGACCTTCCGTCGCGCCCTGTCGCCCCGCCTCCAGCGCCAGCGTGTTGGTCGACGTGACGCGCTCCAGATAGCGGATGTCCCATCCCTCGCGGCGAAAATCACCCAACGGCACCGCATCATCCTCTTACTTGCCCGTCAAAAATCCGTTCCAGCGGTGCTATCCGTCGACAACCCTGCCTCAGTCAGGCCGTACACCCACTGCAAAGGACTCACGGCTGTTCCGTTGACCCACAGTTCCCAGTGCAGGTGGGGGCCGGTCGAAAAGCCGGTGTTGCCGACGGCGCCGATGATCTCCCCCGGCGTTACTTTCTGCCCCACGGTGACATCGATACGCGAGAGGTGCCAGTAGCCGGTGACGATGCCCCAGCCGTGATCGATGAGGATCGCTCTGCCGCGCACAACCAGCGGCTCCGCCAACACGACGACACCGGAGGCCGGAGCATAGACCGGCGCCCCGATCTCGGCGCGGAAATCGGTCCCTTCGTGGAAACTGCCAAAGCCGTATCCATACGACCGCCGCGAGCCGTAGTATGAAGTCACAGAAGCCTGCAACGGGTATCGAAAGGGGAATTCCCACATGCGCTCTGTGGAACGCAGCCGGCGCAACGCCGCCACCTTGACGCGCTCTTGCTGTGAGAGTGTCGGGTCGAGCAACGACTGCCGGTCGGCGGGTACATCGAGACGTTCGTAGTCGTAACGCCCCGGCGCGACGACGAGTGACACCACCAGCACCGTTTCGTCTGCCGGGGTTTGAATCCGCAAGGCAACGTCGTAAACGCCAGGGTCAAGCAGGGGGGGAACGGCCACAAAGCCCAAGAGATGGGTGTCGTCCTGGGCGTAACACGGTTCGGTCGCCTCCAGATAAGTGACGGTGCATACGGCTGGTGTCGCCGTTTCGAGGGTCAGCACCGCGGTTTGTCCACGCGCCACCGGTTGCGGCGTTAAAGTCAATTTCACAATGGGATGCGGCAACAGAGGCGACGGTTCCACGCCAGGACGCAGGAACAGCGCGCCGGCGTAGAGCGGCCGAGGATGCAGGCGCAGGGTCATCCAGTAGGGAACATCGTAACGCAGTGCCAGGGCAAGGCGGGTGTCCAGCGGCGTCGCCGTGGTTAGGACGCCGGCGGGTAACAGGTCAGGGAGATAAAGCGTCTGCCCTACCCGTAGTAGGTTGGGATTGACCAGCCCGTTAGCGCGCGCCACATCCTCCCACGGCAGTCCGGCCCGCTGCGCGAGGGACAAGAGCGTGTCGCCCAGCGCCACGGAATAGGCTGTCCTGGGGGTCTTGGCCGCATCCGGCAAGCGCAACGTCTGCCCAATGTAGACATGATGCGGATCCTGAAGCGCGTTAAGTTGTTGCAGTTCAGTGACATTGGTCCCGAAGCGTGCGGCAACGGACGATAAAGTGTCGCCCGGCTGCACAACGTAAGCAGGCGATGGCGGGGGCGGCTCTTCTTCCTGGGCGAGTGCAACCCGGGGCACAAACGCCAGCATACTAAGGAACGCCATCCATAGAAACGAATAGCGCAGAATAGTTTCACGGGATTTCCCCATGGGGAGACCAAAGCGGGGCGTCATTGTCAGATTACGACCTTATGCCGCCTCCGACCGAATCGAAAGCCGTTCTCCGACGCGCACCCACGTCAACAATGCCGGCGGACCTTCGAGGTAATAGCGGGCCGGCGACTGCGGCGCGTAGTAGGGGCGGAACGGCTTTGCCAGCTTGGCATCCACCACCGTGCCGTCCGCCGCCAGCCACACGACGCCGATGTCGAAAAAGACAAAAAACATGTGGATCGATGTTCCCAGCCGGCTTTCCGCGCTCTCGATAAAGAGTAGCCCTTCATCCGCCGGCAGGGAGCGCCGAAAGGTCAATCCTCGCAGACGACACAGGAAAGTATCACAACGCCGGACCCGCAATGGCAAGGCGGTGCCGTCTTCATGACAAAGGGAAACCAGGCTGGCACCGCGGCGCTGGTTCATGACAGCGCTCCCGCAGCGTCCTCTGCGTCCTGTTCGCGTTTTATAGGGAACAGAACGGTAAAGGTGCTGCCGCGTTCCGGCGCGCTGTCTACCCAGACCCGTCCACCGTGCGCCTCAACCAGGGCCTTGGTGATCGTCAAGCCGATCCCCAGGCCGCCGGCCTC
This sequence comes from Anaerolineae bacterium, assembly GCA_035415725.1. Classification (GTDB taxonomy): domain Bacteria; phylum Chloroflexota; class Anaerolineae; order B4-G1; family SLSP01; genus DSWT01. The sequence continues at coordinate 7,083 of DAOOGN010000073.1, forward strand.
CAGGCTCAGGGGATTCTCGCCCCGGTAAAAGCGTTGCCAGATGAGGGCTTGCTGATCCAATGGAATGCCGATCCCGGTGTCGGCGACCCACAGAGAAAAATGAGTCGGCTGGCCCAACGTGCCATAGATGGCCCGACAACCCACGACGATCTTCCCGTCGGGATACGTGAATTTGATCGCATTACTCAACAGGTTGTCCAGAATCAACCGCAGGCGGTTAGGATCCACTTCGACAAGCGGCAAATCGGTGGGTAAGTCTACATCCACCGTCAGCATCTGCTCTTCGATGCGCTCACGATAGCGGCCGACCAATTCGCGCACCACCGTAGGGACATCCACTTTCTGATAGTGCAGTCCCACGTGGCCTTTTTCAATCTCTGCCACCAGGATGATATTGTCCGTCAACGAGCCCATCCGCACCGTATTTTCGCGGATCACATTCAGAAATTGCCGAAACGCCGGCGGCAATTCACCGGCCATGCCGGAGAGTATCACCTCGGTGTAACCCTTGATGGCCGTGAGGGGCGTGCGTAATTCGTGGGAGATGCTGTCGATAAACTCACGTTTCGACTGCTCGGCCAGATATTCGCGGGTGATGTCCTGCAAAACGGCGACCACCCCCAGACGCTCGACGTTTTTCAAGATAACCGGAGCGGCGCTGACGCGGATGCGTTGCTCGCCGAGGTTGAAGGTCGTCTCAAAGGTCTCGCCTAAGCCGACCAGAGCATCTGGATCCAGTTCGCCTTGCAAAGCGGGCATGGAAAGCACTTCTTGGACCGATTTGCCCAGGACTTCCTCACGCCGTAGGTTCAGGATACGTTCGGCGGCCTGATTGAGCAGGATAAAGCATCCGCGCGCATCGATGACAAGGATGCCCTCGGCCATACTTTCGAGAATCGCGTCCTGGCGTCGCAATTCGGCCTCGCGCACCTTGAGCAAACGGCTCAATTCCTGCGCCTGTGCTGTCACCGCCGTGTACAATCGATGATTCTCCACCGCACCGGCAATTTGCACGGCAATCGTCGTCGCCAAAAGCTCCTGTTCTGAGGTAAACTTTGCCTTCGACGGTGCATTGTATGCCACCAATACACCCATCACCCGCTCCTGGCGTGACAAGGGCTGGATCAACAGCGGACCTCTCTCTGTCACCCCCAGGAGATCGAAGAGCGTGCGCAACTGGACGATTTCTTCTTCCGGGCCGAAGACAAGCTGCTGTTGACGCAAGGCGAATTTGAGATTGGGGTAGTCTTTCAGCGCAATTTGCTGTGGGACTTCGGCCTTGGCCCCCAGTGTGCGATATAAAGCGGCCAGATGCAGTATTTCAGGGTCGTCCTGATCGGTCAGCAAGATGGCGACGGCGTCGGCGCGCAACGCCATCGCCACGCTGTCGGCGACCTGTTCGAGCATTCCGTGCAGATCCAGGCGTTCGCCGATGGAGCGCGTCGCCTCGATCAAGAAAAGCAACTCCTGACTCTGGCGCAGGGCCTCCTTGCTCAAATCCTGCAAATCTTGACGATAAGAGTCCAAATCCTGCAAGACCGAACGATAGAGCGAAATAGCAAAGAGAGGATAAGCCACCAGACCGCACAACCGTCCCCACCCCTCGCCGATGGGCAACGGCGCTCCCCATACCTGGGATCCAAGCAACCCCAAGAGGGCGCCACCGCCCAAAAGAAGCAACGCCGCCAGGGTCGTGCCGCCTTGTCCCTTCGTGTGGAAGAAGATCACCGCCCCCCCCCAGGCGGCGATAGCCGAGAGGATGTACCATACCGGCACTTGCCAGGAGTGCACATTGTAGGTCAAAGGCCGGTTTAGTGCCTCTCCATACCAGAGGAGCGAAGCGCCCACCAGCAACACACCCCACCCCACCAACAGCCCTATAAGCAATGCCTGACTCTGATGTTCCCAGAGTGGCCGGCCAAAGGCCCACACCAGCAGTAAAATCGAAAGCAACCCACCGGCGTACATAAACGGCGCACTGATGATCGCCACCGGCGTGTCTGTTTGCAGATGGAAGGGGGCCAGCAACGCCGAAAGCAGGTGAACGGCCATCGCGCCGCCCACGGCGATCAAGTAGGGTTTTAATTCGGCGCTATGTGTGTGACGCCATTCGGTCAAGACAATCCCTGCCGCCGAAAATAGCCCCAGCAGGACGAGCAGGTGATAGACAACAGTGCCGGGGATCGCGGTTAAAAGATAGGGAAGAAACTCAAAGCCCATGGGAGCGGACCTCCTTTACCAGAAGTTGCAGGCAGGATAAGCACCACCGACGTCGGCTCTACGCTTCTGTAGCCACGGCAGTCGTCTCACAATTATCAACGCCGGTAGGGACCAGTTGCCGGATCCGCAGCTCAACCGTATCCAAAAGATGTTGGCAGCGCGCGGCCAAAGCGCGTCCACGCTGGTAAAGGATTACCGTCTGATTCAAGTCGAGTGTGCCATCTTCCAACTTTTCAACGACGGATTCCAGTTCGGTCAAAGCATCTTCAAAAGACAATTGTTCGATAGCCTCCATAAACAGAGACCCCCTTGATATTCAGGATGACGAAGCGTCCAAGTCCATGTAAGGACAGCAGCCAGCTACCCTCATCCATTATAGCCCGGTTTCAGCTATTGTCGAAAATCCCCGGGTGTATTTCAGCATGGAGGTGGGGGCGTAGTCCAGCCCCTGCTGGGCGTGTTTTTTACACTGGAAACGGGCACAAGGCCCCAGTCCATCCATTGAAATGCACCTCCATTCCTCACGTCATTTGACGACACCACCAACGCCGTTATACTTAATCCATGGCTATTGGCGAAAACTTGCTGCCCCCTCTTGAAAACGACCTGGAATTGACAAGGTGAGATTGGCTTGAGACAAGCACGATACAAAATTGCATGGGTCACTTTCATCCTGTTGACCGTCCTCATCCTGGGCGGCGCATGGGTCTATACAAACTGGCGGTCGAGCCAGACGATGTTGCCGCCGGGGTTGACCATCAACGGGCAGCCGCTGGGCGGCATGACCCGCGAGCAGGCGCTGGATGCCATAGCCCTGGCTTACACCCAGCCGATCACGGTCTACTACGCCGACAAGCTCACCCCGCTTTTGCTACCGGAGATGCTGGAACTGTCGCTGGATGAGGAAGCGACCGCCCAAAACCTCGATCGGGTGCTAACCGCGCGTACCGGCATCCAGGGGTTTATCACTTACCTGAGGGATCAAATGCTCAACCACGAGCCGGAAGCTCAGGAAGTCGCCGCCGTTGTCACCTACTCCCGCGAGCGTGTCGATGCCTTTTTGGCCCGCCTCGCCCAGAAGTACGACCATCCACCGCAGAATGCCGTTCTCCTGGCCGAGGCCGGCACCTTCCGTCCGGCTCAGGATGGCACCACGCTGGATATTCAGGCTTCGCTGCCCCTGTTGATCAAAGCCATCCTATCCGCCGCGCCTCAAGATCGTGAGGTACATCTCGTGGTGGATATCGAACCTGCGCCGGAAACCTCCATCACCATCCTGCAACAAGCGCTCGAGGCCGCCCTGAGCGATTTTACCGGCGTCGCGGGAATTTTCGCCAAAGACCTGCGCCGGGGTCAGGAATTCTGCTACAACTGCGACACAGCGTTTTCGGGCGTCGGCGCCTTAAAAATTGCTATTGCCGTCAGCCTGTATGCGGAACTCGATACGTCGCCGGACGCAAATTCTGCCGCGCTCATCGACACGCTGGTGAGCGAGAGCGACAACGCCACCGCCAATGGACTCCTCGCCCAGATCGGCGCGGGGGACGCCTACAGCGGAGCCTTGCGGGTGACCGACCTGTTGTGGGGATTGGGACTGCGCCATACCTTCATCGCTGCCCCCTATGATCTCTCCGGCGTCGCGATCCCACCGGACATTGCCGCGGTCGCGGGCACCGGCAGTAGTACCCATCCCGCCCCGGAGTTACAAACCCTCCCCATCGAAACAGGCTTACTTGTGGAAGGGCTGTATCACGGCGCGAAGAACGGTGGATTCCTGCGCGCCGTCTATCCGCAAAAAATCACCGCGGAGGAATGTCAGGCCATCCTGGCGAGCCTGGAACGCAATGCGGGGCATGCCCTGTTGAGCGCCGGCATGCCGTCCGGCACACGGGTCGCGCACCAGCACGGTTGGTCCGACAAAACCCACGCCGATATCGCCCTGGTGTACGGTCCGCAGACCGACTTCGTATTGGTAGTGTACCTGTATCAGCCCGAGTGGCTAGTATGGGATGAGAGTGCGCCGACTTTTGCGACCATCGGACGGTTAGTGTATCATTTTTACAATGGGGGAGAGATGGGAGAGTAAGTTGGCAGTGTCAACACGTTATGCACCTTCCCTGTCCATGGTAGAGTATTGACAGGTATTCAATCTGTGCTAAGTTTGCTTTATACACGACGTTATCGCGTGTGAACAATGAAATAGGGATGCCGAATGTGCAAGTGACTCACACTTGCCGGCGGGGGAACCAGAGTGGGGGCGAATCGGCGGATACCATCCACTGTAGGGTCAGCTTCTTCGATCCAAGCCCGGCAGCTAACCTCGTAGGCATGACGAAGAAGGCTGCCTGGTGGGATAAGGAGCCTTTTTTTGTTAGTTGCTTTTAGACCCAGCGGTCAACCGTTGGCGCATGCCAACCTTTCAATAGCCCGCCGGCGGGCATCCCGCCCGCTCTACCAGACTGTTTTATACGAGGAGTGAACACATGATGAAGACAAACACCGATTACAAAGTTCGTGCTGTATACTGTGATTACAAAGCCGATGATGATGCCGTCTACGCGGCGTTGCGGCGGGCCACGCTGCCCTTGGAGCGTTCGTGGGTGAAACTCCGGGCGGCGAAGCGCATTGCCATCAAATTCAACCAGGACTGGGTGCTCAGTCATGTAGTGTACTTCGAGGGGCAGCGCCGTCAGTTGGTGAGTGACAGTGTAGCCCGCGCCGTCTTGCGTCTACTGCGTGAAGAGACCGCCGCCGAACTGGTCTGCGTCGATGCCAGCTACTACGTAATGTATCAGGAGAACGCCTCTACCGTCGCCGACACCACGACACTGGAGGCAGTCCTCCGTGAGTTCGATGTGCCGTACATCGACGGCACAAAACCGCCCTACAAAGTCGTCACCGTGCCCGGCGGCGGGCGGATGTTCGAGCAATACGGGATGATGCAAGATGTGGTCGAGGCCGATGCGGTGGTCTCCGTGGCAAAGATGAAGAATCACGCCTATATGGGCGTCACCGCCTGTCTCAAGAACCTCTTCGGGCTGATGCCGACAGCCTTACCGGGTCGTCCGCGGCATTATTATCACCATCTCGTGCGAATGCCCTACATGCTGGCAGACATCGGACGCCTTCTCAACCCGGCGCTCAACATCGTGGATGCCCTGGTGGGGCAGGCCAGCTCGGAATGGGGACGCGAACCGGACATCGGGCGTATCGTCAATGCGCTCATCGCCGGCGACCAGGTCATCGCCACCGACGCCTGTGTCACGCACTTGATGGGTCACAATCCGCACAGCGACTGGCTCACCGAACCGTTCCACCGCGACCGCAACGCCCTGCTCGTGGCCGCCGAAGGCGGCTTTGGCACAGTCGATGTGAACGCCATCGACTTCGTGTCCGAAGTGGCCCCGCAGCCTGAGGGCACATTCTTCGCCATAAAAGGCGACGACCTGCGCACCATCGTCACCTGGCGACGCACGATGTGTGAGCAGGCGCTCTATTACCGCGACCACCAACGCAACTTCGTGGACAAGTACGCCGGCGAATTCATCCTACTCCAGGACGGGGAGGTGAAGTGGCACAACACGGACGGGATGCTGCGCGTCAGCCGCCGCCAGCTCTCCGGCGCCCATGCGGATCACGCGATGTTCTTCAAATACGTCGATCCTGAAGAGCGCGAGCAGGAGCATTACGAGGTGTACGAGCAGGCTCTCCGGCATGTCCAAGGTCTAGGGTTGAGAGCCTAATTTTCTCTGTGAACTCTGCGCCCTCCGTCGCTAGTGGCAAGGGAGATCAATCAACGATGAATATGCAAAAACAGGAATACTGTGTTCGCGCGATGTACTGTGATTATCGCGCCGAGGATGAAATTGTTTACGCCACGCTCAAACGCGCTACCGCGCCGCTGACGCGGGCATGGGCCAAGCTCAAGGCCGCAAAACGCATCGGCATCAAATTCAACCAGGACTATGCTCCCGCACACACACCGTATTTCGAGGGGCAGCGCCAGCAACTCGTCAGCGACCAGGTCGCGCGGGCAGTCGTGCGCTTGCTACAGGAAGAGACCAACGCCGAACTGTTCTACGTGGATACCTCGGTCTTCCACCGCGATGGCAGCCCTGATCCGGTCGAATCCACCCACCTGGCCCCGCTGATGCGCGCATGTGGCGTTCCCTACGTCAATGCTGACATTCCACCCTTTAGCGTGTACCAGGTCCCCGGCGGCGGACAAATGTTCCGCCAGTACATACTGCCGGATCGCGTCATGCAGGCCGATGCGCTGGTCGATGTCCAGCGGATGAAAAACCATGCTTTTATGGGCATCACACTGACGCTCAAGAACCTCTTCGGCCTGATGCCGATGCGGGAACCGCAGGGCCGTTCCCGCCAATACTTCCATCATCTGGTACGGATGCCCTCCATGCTCGCCGACATCGGGCGGCTCTTCAACCCCACACTGAACATCATTGACGCCCTCATCGCCCAGGCCGGGGGAGAATGGAGCGCCACGGGGCAAGAAGTGCCGCGCATCGTCAATGCCCTTATCGCCGGCGATCATCCTGTCGCCACCGATGCCGTGGGCACACACTTGATGGGCCTCGATCCGACGGCGGACTGGCTCACCGAGCCGTTCCACCGTGACCGCAACGCCCTGCTCGTGGCCGCCGAGGGCGGCTTTGGCACGGTCAACCTGGACGAAATCGACTGGATTTCCGAAGTGCCCCCGCAGCCGGCAGGCACCTTCTTCGCAGCGATGACCGATGAAGTGTCGCGCGTCATCTCCTGGCGGCGCACCACCTGCGAGCAGGCGCTCTACTACCGCGACCATCGACAAGACTTCATCGACCGGTACGCCGGGCAGTACATCCTCCTGCAAGAGAACGAGGTCAGGTGGCACAGCGAGAGCAGCTATCTTCGAGGCAGCCGGCGCTTCCTCTCCGGCGACCGTCCTGACCAGGCGATGTGGCTCAAGTACGTCGATCCCGACGAGGCCGAAGGCGAACACTTCGAGGTGTACGAGCGGGCGCTGGCGGATCTCCAGGCGCGGGGGCTGTGAAGTGCGGCTTGACCGCTTCCGGGTTCAACGTCCGTGGACTCCCCCGGCGTGTGTTCGGGTGCTCTCCGCCCTACCTTCCAGGCGAAGCTCACGTTCCCTCTCTCTCCCCCCACCTGACCGGTTGTTTCGCCCCCGGCCGGGTGGGGGGGTGAGATAGGCACAGAACGCCCTAGCTTTGACTGCTAACCAGCGTATGCAGTTGTTGCTTCAGAGCTTCAATCTGCGCGCGGGTCTTCTCGATTTTGTCGAAAACCTCTTTGCGGCTTTGCACGGTTTCCGTCAGCAGGTTCGCCGCAGCCTTACTGCGTGTCTCGGCAACGCCGGCCTCAACAAGCAAATCCAACTGGGCGCGCGTGGTCTTATCCACCGGCACGACGACCAGGTTAGAGACATCCTGCGCGGCCTTGATGAGCGCCTTGCCCAACGACTCCATCACTTTCGCCGTTCCATCGACGATCTGCGTCAACTTTGGCGGCACGGTCAGCGTCACCTCAACGGTTTTGGGCGTTTCGACAACCTCAACATCGACAACTTTTTCCTCACTCATGGCTTTTCCTCCTTAAAATCCACATCAAAATCCAAATCGCCTTTTGGATGGGTGATGATTCAAGGCCTAAGCCTTTGGCGCCAGCTTGACCTCTTGACGCAGTTGCTCGCGCAATTCTGAAATCTGCTGCGTGACGCTGCCGATCTTCTCGAACAAATCCCGATTGGCTTTGATACCCTCGGCAATGAGAAAGGCGGCACTCTCCGAGCGGCTCTTGGTAACCTCAGCATCCACCAGCATGTCCAGATGCGCCAGCGCCTCGTCATTGACCCGCACCATCACGACGTTTCCGCGCGCTTGCAGGGCATCGCTTAACGCCTGGCCGAACGTCTCCACCTGCTTCAACGCATCTTTCAACGTCGCCGCCGCGGGCTTCTTGGCCTCGTGCTTCTCTTCACATTCCCCCTCTTCCACCACCGGGGTTTCTTCGACCACGACTTCTTCAACACTCTTTTCTTCCGTCATTGTTTTGCCTCCTGACAAAGATGGACTCTTTCTTAATTACCCGTAATTGTATTACGTGTTACATTGTAATATGGTTGCATGACTTTGTCAAGAAGTGGCGACTTGAGCTTGAGTCGCTAACCTGACGCAGGTTGCCCATAATTTATCCCGCCCACAACTCGCCAGCCTTTACTTCTGTCGCATGACCAACGGCAGATAGATATACCCCAGCGCTAACTGACGGCGTGCGTACACACTGCGACGTTCAGCGCCCGGATCGGCGCGCCCATCTTCCCAGGCAACTAACCACCCGGCATGCCCGTCACGCGCCGCGATGACGGGCCACTGACGGGCCGACCCGGCATCCACGGCGATGGGCAGCCCGCCCGTCACCGCTATGCCGTTGACACTCCATTGCCGTGCGTAAATGTCAGGCGAGAACCCGCTTGCGCCCTGCGACGCGCCCTGCCAGACCACGAGGAAAGCCTTACTCCCGGCATGGTAGGCCACGTCCGGCGCACCCTCGTGATAGGCGTCCTGTGTCGCCACGGAGATCGGCGCACCGTATGGAACGCCATTTGCCGTGAGAATCTGCCCCATCACATTCCCGTCACTATCGGCCACGGCTTCCGTGTCTTGCCATACCACGAAGTAACGTCCCGTCGGTCCGGCCGTCAGGCGCGGGCGCTCGGCAAGATGTCGGGCATCGGCAGCAATCGCCAGCGCCATCGGCAGCATGGTGCCGGTTGTCCCGTCCACCCGTTGCCCGTAGATGTCCCATCCCTGGGGATCGGTGCGGTTATCCTGCCACACGGCGAGGAAACTGCGGCCGGCGGCATCGTAAGCCACGTCGGGATAACGCGCCTGGCGGTCCGCGCCGGGCGTAGTGACCGGGAAATTCGCGGCTACGTCCGTCAACAGCGGCGTGCCGTCCGTCGCCAGGAACTGCCCGTACAGATTCGTCATCGGATCAGTTGCCTCCACACTCTCGAAGATCACCAGGTAGCGCGCCAGTTCCGGGCTGAAGGCGACTGCCGGGGCGTGCTGCTGACCCGGAGCGGATGAGACATGGAAGCGGTCGTTTACCAGGACGCCATCGAGCGTGACGATCTGCCCGAAGATGTCGAAATTATCCACCGTGGCCGGGCGTATGTCGCTCCACACGACGAGGAAACGGTCGTTGAGCGCGTCCCAGGCTACATCCAACGCCAGATCGGGAGTCTGAATCCCGGTGGTGATGGTGAACGGACGCCACGCCAGCGCACCGTCGCCGCTGACGCTGTACGCCATGAGGTGCGCGCCGGCCTCATCAACGTGATGCCAGACCACCAGGTAGCGATCCGCTGTGGCGCTGTAGGCTATCACAGGATGCACCTGTTGCCCCTCTAGCGGCGTAAGGCCCATGTGCAACCCGACATGCAGCGCGTTGCCGTCCAGGCGCTGCCCATAGATGCCGGGATGTTCGACCCGGTAATCCTCCCAGACCACCAGCACGACCGGCTGAGGCGCCGTGCGCCCCACGGCCATGGCCGGACGCGACTGGGTGTACGGGTCGTCGCTCACGACAAACGGCGCGCCGCTCAGACTGCCGTTCGCCGCGATGCGCTGTCCGTGCAGATCACCGCGCCCCACCGCCGTCTCCCAGACGACGAAAAATACGCTTCCACCTGCCGTCTCCCAAACAGCGATCGTGGGCATGGCTTCAAACTCCGCCTGCGTGCTGATGGGAATATCGATGCCGAGGAAGGTGTTCCCCGGCTTGAAACGCTGGCCGTAGATGTCACGCTGTACCGTGTAGTCGGTACGGTGACGTGAATCTTCCCAGGCGACGAGGACCGCATCGTCCACGCCTCCCGCCGCGATGACCGGCCATTCCTGCACGTTGGGCGCGTTGGTCACGGCGATGTTATCCCCCTCCAACGTTCCATCGGCCAGGATCTGCTGCGCGTAGATGTCCTGATCCACGCCGCGTACGTCGGCCCAGACGACAAGATAACGCTGGGCCGCCGGGCGGTAGGCCACATCCGGCTGTCCGGCCCACGCCGTTCCGTCAGAGATGTCGAAGCGCGCGCCGAGCAACGCGCCGGTTCCACTCACCCGCTGTCCCTGGATGCGCGAAGTGCCGCCGTCGGCATGGCCCCACACCACGAGGAAAGCGTCCTCGCCCGCCGCCACGCGCGCACTGACCTGTCCACCGGTATAGACGGCAATGGGGAAATTGCCACCGTCGAGTGTGCCGTCGCTCCGCACCAGTTGGCCGTACACGTCCGGCGTATCAACGATGTTGCGGCTGTCCACCCATATCACCAGATAGCGATCCGCCGCCGGGAGATAGGCGACGCGCGCATTATCCTGTATAGCGTCGTCACTCGTCACCGCCACGGCATGGCCCAGCAACCGGCCGTCACTGCGCAGCCGTTGTACGTAGATGTCGGGCAGGCTGTGAAGGCGCGAATCCCGGTAGGCCAGCAGGAATTCGTCGTCTGCAGCGTTGAAGGCCACCGCTGGGACACTCTGATAGCTGGCGGCGTCGGTGAGAAGGAAATCCTCGGCCACCACGCCGGGGTTGCCCGGAGGTTCAGCGGACGCGGGCAGCGGTTCGGTGGCCGTCAGGGAAACATCGTCCACATACATGCCGGTCGTTCCGCCCGCACCGTCGTTGTAGACGCCACAGTGCACCCAGATGCTTCTGCCGCTGTAGGCGCTCAGGTCAAAGGTGTACGCTTTCCACGTCTGGCTGTTATCGAGCGTCCACAACAAGCGTTGGAGGATGTTTCCCTGATCATCCATAATCAGGACGAACTGGGCATCGCCGGCCGAAGGCGCCGCCGGCCCGGCGGACATCGCCGGGGAAAAGGCCGCTTGTTGCCCCCCGGTCGAAATGGGATAGAGCCACAGCGTCAACTGCCCCGGGGTGGCGCCGGCGGGCAGCGTCACCCGCTGGCGCGCGGACGAGTACGAGACCTGGGGGGTCGTCCCCACAAGGCCCAGGCGGATGGAGCGCGCGCCGCCGTGCGCCTGTGCCGTCGAATACTCCGCCGTGGCCGGGGTGCTGGGGAAGGACCAGCCCGCATTCAGTTCGGCGTCGCCGTTCACCAGCCACTCCCAGGCGTTGTGGCGCAGTCGATACAGACCATCGCCAGTGGACACGAAGAACAAATCGCGCCCGGCAACGACCATCCCTTGCGGCGCCATGGCGGGAGCAAGGCCCTGCGCCAGCCAGGTGTCGCCGCGGTTCGTGGAACGATAGAGTTTCCAGCGTGTGGCGTCGTATTGCAACGTCAGTTCGATGGCATACAGCGAGGGATCGGCAGGATAGTCCGGCGAGACGCCCAATCCCAGGATGGAGCCATCGGGATATTCAACCGGCAGGCCGGTATTCACTTTCTCCCACGTCTTGCCGTAGTCGGTGGAGCGCACAATACCATTCGGCGGTATATCCTCTTCGCCGCTGCCTTCGACGAAAAAGTAGCTCATCCATAGCGTGCCATCTGTCGCATACTGGGGGGAAAAAACCACTTCGCGCCCGATGTCCACCCACAGGGTTGCCACCCGTTCCCAGGTATCGCCGCCGTCGGTGGAACGCAGAGGGGGGCTATAGCCGGTTATGTAGACGGTGTGATCGGCAGCGAAGTTTGGCGAGGGGAAGACGCGATACAGGTCCGGCCACTCACTCAACCCGTCATTCGCCAGTTCCCAGGTATCGCCGCCATCGGCAGAGCGCCACACCGCCGGCGCCTCGGGTGAAGATCCAACGGCGAAGACCACCAGATGATCGTCGGCGTCACGCACGGCAGCGATGTCGTAGAGCAGTGTGCCCGGCGGCGAGAGCACCTTCTGCCAGGTGAGGCCATCGTCGGTGGAGCGGAAGACCTCGCCGTGATCGGGCTCCCCATTCCGCACGACGAACAACGTCGGCGAAGTTGTCACGCCGGCATCCCACGCCATCGAGCTGATGTGGAGATATGCGGAGTACGGCGTGGTCACAAAGAGCGTCGTCCAGGTGTCGCCGTCGTCGGTGGTACGGCGCATGTCCTGGTCGGTGGTGACGTAGAGCGTGTGATCGGTCGCGTAGTGGGGCGAACGCTCTATGCGGGGACGCACGTCGGACAGGAGCGGTTCCCAGGTGAGCGTGGCGGCGGGGGCGGCCGGGGTAGAAGCCCGCTCACCGCCTGCAGCATGGGGAGCGTACAGCGTGATCAACAACAGCACCCCCGTTAAGAACCTCGCTATGTTTTTCATCGTTTAGCCTCCTTTCAGCGTTAAACCAATGCCGCAATCGTGGAGTGCGGCTTGACTGCTTCCGGGTTCAACGTCCGTGGACTCCCCCGGCGTGTGTTCGAGTGCTCCCCGCCCTACATTAATCATAGCACCCTTTAAGATTCCTCCCGGCGGCCCCACAATGCCTGCCAGGGGGCGAACTTGCGTTTGAAGCGCGGCGCGCCACTGTTCCCCTATAGGCGCTGGCCCTCTCATCCCCCCACCCCCTCCAAATTTTTTGCAACTCCTGGGGAAAACAAACCACGCGCACCCTCCATCAGGATGCGCGTGGCCGAGTTTGTTGGTGCATTTGACTTGTGAGAATAAAAGCCATACACTGATAGTGGTTTGCGTGATTCATATTATGGCATTTTACCCCACTTAGAAATTTCGACAAAAGCGCCGTTTTAGGCGTCTTATGCAGAAAAAATTCGGTATAAGATGCTTGAGAGGGTGTTTTTACGGAAACCGATAGCAGGGGCTTAGGCGGAAGAAATTCCGTATAATTATATGTTGGGCGCAGTTCACCTATAGCACCACGTCAGAAAGAAGGAGCAATACGATGAAACTCAAGGTGTTCACTATGGTCGCTCTCACGGCTGGTCTGGCCCTTGTGGTAGCGCTGACTGTAGCCGCTCAAGAGACAGAAGTGAGGGGTACAAACCTGCATGTAGTGTCTACTGGCTCTCCAGCCAGTCCCACCGCCCTTCAGAACGCGACAACTTTGGGCTATACCTCCGAGATAACGTTTACGCCAGCCTTCACCTCATATCTCCCCGCTGTTTTCAAGGGATATGGGGCTTGTTCAACAATTCCTACCCTTATGAGCCCTGCCAACGGGAGCAGCCTGAGTACTCTTATTCCGCTATTCCAGTGGGACAGCGGCAACGATCCGAATGCAACCCAACTGCGTTTACAAGTAGCTAAAGATCCTGATTTCACACAAGGTGTTTGGTCTTTGTGGCATGGTAGTGGAACAGGAGTAGGTGAGTTTCGCTTCTCCCGCAATCTCGACCCGGCTAGAGCTTACTACTGGCGAGCCTGGTTGCTCTGCGGCGACACCGCAGGGCCTTACTCCGACGTGTGGTCATTCACCACGGGTTCTGGTGGCACTATCTTGCCCGCGCCTACGCTTGTTGCACCCCCCAACGGGAGTGCGGTTCCAACCACGACAGTGACTTTACAATGGTCACCAGTGGGCGGTGCAGTAGAGTATTTGGTGCGCTGGAGAGAAGTGGGGCAGGGGGGCTACAACTCTGACTGGGTGGCCGAAACGCAAACCACAATCGGTTGGTTAAGCGCCAATACCACTTATGAATGGTGGGTTTCGGCACGGAACGATTATGCTATAGGTGCTGATTCGGAGACTTGGCAGTTCACCACACCGGCTGGGTCTTCGTCTGTCTCACTCCAAGACCTGAACTGCTGCAGCTTTGTAATAGAAGGTGGCAGTACCACCATTGTATTTGAAGGACAAGACAGCAAGTGACAATCGCTGAATAGAGGACTGCGCCTAACATTGGGTGAAGCCGACGCCGCCCTCAGCGGCGGTCAAAAGGGCTGCGCTTGCGGCCGCGCTTTTCAGCGAAGGTGGTTGGGTCGGCGAAGGACGGGCGGCGCGGCTTACCCAGTCCGTTGGGCGGCTTAAACCGTCTCAGTGAAATTGAAAGGTGCTAAAAAAAGGAGGGTGTGATATACTACCTCACACAATCCTACAGAACCGGAGAATTTAATGAATACTGAGGTAATAGAAAGCAGCCTGCCGCGTACTATCAGCGAAGCAAGTGAATTATACCGAACCAGAATTCATATCGGGTATACAAAAACTTGCGACTGTCCTCCTAATCATTTGAACTGCATGACTGCTAAAGAGTGGATAAGAAGTCAACTTGGTGTTTGGCAATTTAACTACGAAGGACGCGATATCCGAGACAAAAATTTGCACCCGGCTACTTTTCCTATCTCATTAGCGAGAAGGATAATCGAGCTATTCACTCACGCCGGGGAGTTGGTGGTTGATCCTTTTGTTGGTAGTGGCACAACTCTTGTCGCCGCACAAGATTTGAATCGCAATGCAGTTGGTTTTGACTTACAAGAAACATATATAAAACTATGTCAAGAGCGTCTGGCTAGTAATAATTTTTTCAACCAAGCGCAACAAATAGCGATACAAGATGATGCTTTACACATAGACCACTATTTAGAACCTGAAACCGTCAAGTTAATTTGGACTTCACCCCCATACGCTAATCTGCTCAACCGAAAGCGGAAAAACAAGTCACGCCGAGGTGATGAACGTAAGAATGAACAGTTTGGCAAGGTAGAACAGTATTCACAAGACCCCCGTGATTTAGGAACAATGCCACTTGAGGAATACACAACAGCAATGGGGGATATTTACGAACGCTTACTGCCACTCTTGCAACCCAAAGGACACTGTGTTATCAATGTGCCTGATATGTGGTGGGAGAATCAAAGAATTACAATTCACGTCGCGCTTATTGAAGAATTGCGCAAACGAGGATATGAACTGAGAAATACCATTATTTGGGACCGCACCAATATTGTAAACCGTATAGGTATTTTTGGTTGGCCGTCAAATTACATAACAATGGGGACAACTTTTGAATACTTGTTGGATTTTTGGCGTCCACCGAATTAACCAGTTATGCGTAAGAAATTTGCTGTACAACAATATCAACAATTACACTTGATAGGTGAAGAGCAAGTTCCCTATGTTGTTGCTCAAAGGAAAGGTGATACCTTGAAAGTTTATACGAAAGATTCTCTCATCGAAGAATTGAAGAAAATACGCGATATGGGGTGGATACTCAATGCTAGGCCAGGAAACTCGGGTGGCGTTGGGAATACATTGGAAGATTTACTTGGCATTGAAGAGAACAACTTGCCGATACCTAACGCTGCTGAATGGGAATTGAAATGCCAAAGGGCAAATACCACTTCGCTGATGACACTTTTTCACATGGAACCCTCGCCACGCGCTTTGAGGTTTGTTCCACGAGTGTTCCTACCTCTCTATGGCTGGCAACATCAAGAAGCTGGTGGTCAGTATGGAACAGAAGAATTGAGTTTCCGACAAACAATTAGCGGAAATCAGAGAAGTGATCGCGGCTTTGTGGTGGTGGTAGATCGTTCTCAAAGCAAAGTGCTCATCTCATTTGATGCAGGCACAGTTGATCCGAGACATAAAGAATGGCTGGAATCTGTAGCTGCACGGGTGGGATTGGGGGAATTAGACCCACAACCCTATTGGGGCTTTGATGATTTGCGTAACAAAGCCGGTACAAAGTTATTGAACTGTTTTTATGTGCAAGCCGAAACGAAACGAGAAGAAGGGCAAGAATTCTTCCGCTATTCCAACATTATGATACTTCAAGGCTTCAATATCAATGGCTTATTGTCAGGTATCGAACAAGGCTACGTTTATGTAGATTTTGACGCACGCACGGGCCATAATCACGGCACAAAGTTCAGATTGCGCCAAAATCAATTTCCGTTGTTGTACAGTCAGAGAACAGAAATTTAGCAAAACACATACAAAAACACCGCCTACTGATGAATGCCGTTGTCAAGGGGGAGAACCTTAAAATGCTCCAATTCGTGGGT
>DAOOGN010000074.1:0-23157 GCA_035415725.1 Anaerolineae bacterium
CTACTAGGAATGTATCTCATTCCTACTAGGAACCTGAGCGATTCCTACTACGAATCCAGGGCTGCTCCCTCCGTAGTGCGGATGGTCTCCTCGATGAATTGTGCCTGGTTATACGACGGCGTGATGATGCTCACCCGCGGCCAGGGGGGAGCCATCGGGCATGGTATCCGGCAATGGTGCGCTTTCCGCCATCCATGGCCAGCCGGTCTTGCCGGGTACGGGGAAAGGGTCAGCGGTTCCTGGGGTGTCGTTAGGTTCACTTTCGAGGAGAACGCCAGGCGGCAGGGGGAACGGTGTCACGGTAGGTGTTGGGGTGGCACAGTGGGCGTGGGGGTGTTGGTCGGTGGTGGGGTTGGCGGTGTCACATCGATTCTGTAATCTGTAGGTCCAGCAGTGGAGTCGTTGTTCGGCGCGCTTACGCGAATGTAGTAGAGTGTGGTAGACGACGTAAAGGACAGGCTGACCATATCATTGATTGGATCTGTCTGCGCGCTCGCTACCCAGATGTAGGCATTTGTGTAAACATCGATACGGCGTTCTTGCGTATCTGTGCGGATGAAGTCGATGGTGTAAATCTGTGCCGAAGTGGTGTTCATTCTGAAGTAATCTTCGTCACCAAAGGGATTGATCGCGCCGGTCATAAAACCAGGAATGACGAATGTGTTTGCCGCTGCAAAACTGTCGTTTGGTTCAATCTCTGCGGCATTTGGAGACTGTGGCCGGTTTATCACAATTGGAGCCGTGAATGATGTGCTGCGCAATCTCGCGGCTGCCGCACAAGTGTTACGGGTAGGCGGTGGCGTCGGTGTTGGTGTGGGCGTAGGTTGAAGTATAGCGACTTCGAGCAGGTAATCCACAAGTTCGTATGAGGGGGAGGCGTTATTCACTGCTGAAACGCACAGATAATAGCGTGTGTCGGTCGCCTGTAAGGTCATTGCGAGCATGTGATTGGCAGCGGTAGTATTACCCATTGTGTAATAACCGTTATGATCGTAGACTTTGAGCCAGCGGGTGAACATATAGTCGGTCAGAACGAGACGGTATCGCAAGCCGAGAATGGTGTTGATGGAGAAACAGTCTGTGTCGTAAATGTTGGGGATCGCGCCGAAGATTTTTCCGGGCACGGCAAGGGGGTCGGCGGTAGCGACCGTATCGTTAGGTTCGCTCTCACCTGGGATGTTTGCCGGTGTGGGCATCGGCGTCGTCAGCGGCGTTTGAGTAGGCGTCGGCGTGACAGTCCGGGTTGACGTCGGGGTAGGTGTTGCAGTTGCGTTCAGAGAGATCGTCGCGCTAACTGGATCAGTGAATGAACCGGGTGATCCATCACCTGGTATGTCTTGCAGCTTATAGTAATAGGTGACACCTGCCGTTACATCGCTGTCTGTGTATTTGTAGAGAGCACCCGCACCTTCATCCGATGACGGGATAAAGCCTGAGATGTCCACATAGTTGTCATTCAACTCCTGACTACGCCATAGGCGGAACCCCAGGTTGTCCGTCTCACTGGCGGTCTCCCACTGTACCGTGATAGAATTCGTTCCGGCATCAGCGGTGAAACTGGTGAGGGTGACATTGGTTTGAAAGGACGGGAGGTGAAGGCTTCCCACCAGGCTCAACAGCGCGACCCATATCCAAGACATTGAGAGTTTCATCGTACACCTCTTCTTCTCACCACGTTGCCCACTCACGGCTTAACAACTTCGCTTGCTCTAGCACGGTCTCGGTCGCCTGGGGGCGTTTGTCGGGTGGGTAGCCGTGGCGTCGTAAGATTTTCTTGACTTCGACGCGCATCCGGGCGCGGGCGCTTTCTCTGAATTCCCAATCGATGGAGATGGTGGCGCGCATTTTCTGGACCAGTTCTTGGGCGATTTTCTTGAGCACTTCATCACCCAGGATTTTCACGGCGCTGTCGTTGGTTTCCAGGGCGTCGTAGAAGGCCAGTTCTTCCTCGGTCAAGCCCAGGTCGCTGCCGCGATCACGGGCGGCGCGCATCTCTTGCGCCAGTTTGACGAGTTCGCGGATGATTTCGGTTGCCGCAATCTGCTGCTGGTTGTAGCGTTCCATCGTGTTGAGCAGCATTCCGGCGAAGGAGCGCGATTGGATGAGATTCGTGCGCCGGTTGGCGCGGATTTCGTCCTCGATGAGACGGCGCAGGAGTTCTACCACCAGGTCGCGCTGCGGAAGGGCGGCGACTTCCAGTAGAAAGGCGTCGGAAAGGATGCTGATGTCCGGCTGCGGCAAGCCCACGATGGCGAACAGGTCCACCACACCTTCCGGGGCGACGGCATTGGCGACGATTTGCGCGACGGCGCGATCCAGGCTTTGCGGGGTCTTGCCGGTGCGCGTTGGGCCAACGGCTATGTCTTTGACCAGCGGCGCTTTGACGATCTGGAAGAAGGCCACTTCGTCGCGGATGGGAAGGACTTTTTCGTGCGGATTCGCCAGGGCGAAGGCGCGACTCAGGGCGGTGACGGCGTCAATGTAGCGGTCGCGGCCAGCCTCCCGGCCCTTGAGGATGTGGTCAATGGCGTTCGCCAGGAGCGTGAGACGCGAGGCCGGACTGCCGCTAAAGAAGGGTTGGTAGTCGAAGCCGTGGAACATCGCTTTGACCACCTCGTACTTCTCCAACGTCAGGTCGGCGGCCAGGTCTTGGTGCTTGCCGGTCAGTTCGCGGTCGCCCTCGGTGAAGTCCTTGAGGGCTTCCTGAAGCTGCATCTGCAACGGCAGGTAGGCGACCACCAGGCCGCCATCCTTGCCGGGATAGACGCGATTGACGCGGGCAATGGCCTGCATCAGGCTCAATCCTTGCATTGGTTTGTCCACGTACATAGTATGCAGGCTTGGCGCGTCGAAGCCGGTGAGCCACATATCGCGCACGATGACCAGCTTGAAGCCGGTTTCGCTGTCCCGGAAGCGATTTGCCATTTCTTTGCTGCGCTGTTTACTGCGGATGTGGACTTGCCACGCGGGGGGATCGGATGCGCTGCCGCTCATCACCACTTTAAGCAGGCCCTTATCATCGTCGGGATGGACCCACTCCGGGCGCAGCTTGATGAGAGCGTCGTACATTTTGACGCAGATTTCGCGGGTCATACAGACGATCATCCCCTTGCCGGGGAGCGCCGCATCTCGCGCCTCGAAGTGCGCCACGATGTCCTGGGCAATCAGGGCGACGCGGTCATCCGCGCCGACGATGGCCGCCATCTGCGCCCACTTGCTCTTGAGGCGCTCCTTCTGCGTCACTTCTTCGCCCTCGGTCACTTCCTCGAAGTCGGGGTCGATGCGCGGCAGCATCGCTTCGGAGAGCTTGAGCTTGGCGTGCCGGGCGTCGTAGTAGATGGGGACGGTGGCCTGATCCTCCACAGCGCGCTGGATGTCGTACACGTCGATGTAGTCGCCGAAGACGTTGCGGGTGTTGCGGTCGGCGGCGGAGACGGGCGTGCCGGTAAAGCCGATGAAGGCGGCGTTGGGCAGGGCGTCGCGCAGATACTTCGCCAGGCCGTAGACCTGGTGCAGGCCGTCCTCACGCTCGACGTAGCGGGCCTCGAAGCCGTACTGCGTGCGGTGCGCCTCGTCCACGATGAAGACGATATTGCGCCGCTCGGACAGCAGCGGGGCGCTGCCCTGGGGCTTGCCTTCCACCATTTCCGGCAGGAATTTCTGGATGGTGGTGAAGACGACGCCCCCGGAGGCCACACGGAGCCGCTCGCGCAGGTCGGTGCGGCTTTCGGCCTGCTGCGGCGCTTGATGGAGCAGTTCATAGCCCAGGGCGAAGGTGTCGAATAATTGGTCATCCAGGTCGTTGCGGTCGGTGAGGACAACGAGGGTGGGATTCGCCATCGCTGGCTGTTGGATGACTTTGCCCGCGTAGAACAGCATCGAGAGGCTTTTGCCAGAGCCCTGTGTGTGCCAGACGACGCCGACGCGCTTGTTCCCGCGTTCGCCTGTCGCCCGCACTGTCTCGGCGACGGCCTTGTTGACGGCGAAATACTGGTGATAACCCGCGAGTTTCTTCCTGATGGCGCGGCCATCGTCCTCAAAGACGGTGAAGTAGCGCAGCAGGTCGAGCAGACGCTCCGGGGCCAGCGCGCCGCGAATGAGCACTTCCAATTGCGCGCGCCCTTCTTCCAGCGTCTCGCCATCCACCGAACGCCAGCGTTTGAACCAGTCCCAGGAAGCGGTGAGGCTGCCCAGGCGGGCGTCCGTCCCGTCGCTGGCGACGAGTACGGCGTTGGGGATGAACAGGTCGGGGATTTCCTGCTTGTAGGTTTGGAGTTGGGTGTAGGCCGTCTCGACGGTGGCTTTCTCGTCGGCGGCGTTCTTGAGTTCGATGACGGCGAGCGGCAGGCCGTTGACGAACAGCAGCACATCCGGGCGGCGGGTTTCTTCCAGGGGCCGGTCGGCATTGGGCAGTGAACCTTGCTTCTGGATGCTGAACTGGTTGACGGCCAGCCAGTCGTTGGCGCGAGGCTGGTCGAAGTCCAGCACGCGGGCGTTGACGTAAACGGTACGCCCATCCTGCTGGAAGCTGACCGGGACGCCGTCCACGAGCAGGCGATGCAAACGGTGGTTGTTGACGACGAGATTGGGGCTTTCGGCGCGGGTGAGTTGGCGGACGGCGTCATCCAGGCTCTCGCGGGGCAAGGCGGGATTGAGTTTTGCCAGGGCTGCGCGCAGGCGACCGGTGAGGATGACATCGCGGTAAGTGGCACGCTCGGCGGTGGGTTCGCCAGGTGCGATCTCCGGGCCGGGAACGTAGGCGTACCCTACCGCTTGCAGCCATTCCAGCGCGGCGGCTTCGATATCGGATTCGGCGAAGGCGCTCATGATCCCACCCTCAGCCGGTAAATGCCTGTCTTCCGCGCGCCGACAAATTCAACAAGCTGCTTAGTTTGCAGGTCGGCAATATCGCGCTTGGCGGTCCTTTCCGTCACCTGAAAGTGCGCGGCCATCTCGCGCGCGTTCACCGCGCGTCCACTGCCGAGTTGTTCCAGGAACCATTGTTGGCGCTCGTTTACAGGGACATTTACAGGGACATTTACAGGGACAGCCGCCGTATCGGAGAAAGCTGCCGGATGTGGGCGGAACACGACCCGCAGTACGGCCCCTAACTCCTCCCATTCTGGCGGCGGGTAGCCGCCAGCTTCACAATCTGCTTGCACGCGACGGTATCCCGTGCCCCACTCTTCGAGCAGGCCGAGTTCGCGCAACACGCGGGCAATGACCCGGTTGCGGATGCGACTGACGCCGGCCTTGAAGTCATCCAACGTCATCCCGAATGGCAGCATCCCCGGATTTTCAATTTCCATCCGGTCGGCATAGATGGCAACGCGGATCCGCATCCCGGTCAAAGCATAGTCGGTGTGGGCGACGGCGTTCACCAACACCTCGCGCAAGGCCACTTCCGGGTACTCCGGGATATCCTGGCGGCGCATCCCGGTAATTTTCGCCGCCAACCGGGTATTGCGTTGGATGAACTTGCCCACTTCATCCAGAGCTTCCAACACCGTATACGCATCCAAGCTGAGACGGTCAATGAAAACCACCTTATCCGTTCCTCGGAAACGGGCGCAGTTTACCGCCCCTTCTGGGAACATCTGTTGGCGCACGGCATCGCGTCCAAAGAGAATCACACCGCCGTGAGACGGTACCAGGCGACCGGCGTGGGGGATGAGAAGCCCCAGGGTTTCCAGATGTTCTGGGCCGGGCTTGCGCCCCGATTGGTCAAAGAAGCGTTGCAATCTGACCGGGTCGAGCGCGTCGGGCGTCAGGTCAGCGCAGGGCAGTTGATCGAACGACAGACCGGCCAATGCGCGTTGCAATTCGGCCAGAATCTCAGGCCCGGCCTGGCGGTTGGTGGAACCCAGGCGCACGTAGACGCCGGCCTCTGGCCCTTCGGCGCGCAGGTAAAAGGGGCCGCGCCAGTGGGGTACGCGCACGAGCAGCAAAGTAGCGCCGGCATGGGAGACGATGTTGATCTCCGGCGTTATTGCCGGCGCAATCCCATCGGCAATGGCGTTGGACAGACGTTCTTCGGCGGCCAGTACGTTGGGGATGCTGACCAACGCGCCATCGTCCGCGCGGCCAATGACCAATACGCCGCCAGCGGTATTGGCAAAAGCGACCAGGCTTTTGAGAACCGGGTTAAGGGAGGAGAGGTCGCGCTTGAATTCGAGGGTTTTACTTTCGGGTTGGGCCAGCAATTCAGTCAAGTTCATAGCATTACCTCAACGGGTTCAAGATCAACATGATTGACAGGATTTTTGCTTTGTATCTTGTTAATCCTGCACATCCTGTAAAAATCCCTCCGGCACGCGCACTTCCCCGGAGATGAGTTTGGGCAGCAGGGTGTCGCGCAGTTCGGCGAGGGTGCGGGATTGATGTTGATTGTTTAGAGTCGCATCCATTATTGGGTAAATCTGATTCTCAAATGCACTAATCAGGTTGTGTGGTGGCTGTATGCAAATAGTGTCTCGGAAAGTTTTAGTCGTGATAGTGTCAAAAATCGTACCATACGATTGCTGACGCAAACGCTCAACCAGATTCTTTAATGAGAAGTAGACAAAGTAATCGCCCACACCTTTTTTGGCTTTTAACCCGTAGTTAGTTTGATTCATTGTCATAGGGTCTCCAAGCAGACAATGCGCTCCAACTGTCCCTCTTGCCGTAATGATCGTGGTCTTTGCTGGCAACAGTTTTGTACTACTATTATCAACACCTGCTTGTGAAATCTTCCTTTCAGTATCTAGTAGGAAGACGCCAGAAACATTACTCACGTCCTTTGCAGAAACCCAGGCTATATTACCATTCCAATAGTCGGGTTCCGATGTTTTAGGGGTTCCTCCACTGAGCAGATCAGCAAATTCCAGAATACTTCCCACCCGCCATCCCCTCGGTATCGCCCCCAATTCCGACTCTTTGAAGTCATCCGGGAACAGCGCGGCGGTCGCAGCATCCATTCCCACGGGTTGATCGCCATTGGCCTTCGCGTACACCGGATCGAAGTCCACGAACCAGGATTTGAAGATGGCGCGGGCGAGGCTTTCGAGCGTGGCGTTCATCTGGCGGTTGAGTTCGATTTTGTCGTCGAGGCTGCCGAGGATGTGGGCGATGGCGCGTTGTTCGGGGAGGGGAGGAAGTGTAACCTCAATTGCTGAGAAGCGAGACTTGGAGACATTTGTGTAAACGGAGCCACCGCCGCCAGCAGCTTCTAGCGCAGGGCCAAGTTGTGTGAAACAGTAGTAGAGAAACTTTGGGTAAACATCGTTTCTACAGACCACGCTATTGATTTGTTGATTTGTAAAACTAGGTCGTGTGGTGATACCGCACTTCCCAATCGTAGCGATGCAGGACATCATTATTGCGCCTGTAGGCAGAAAACAACCTCGTATCGATTCTGCGCCGAGCTGTGACAACGTTCGAGTACTCGTTGAGATGTCTCGGCGTCCATCAAGGTCTGGTATGGTAATGAATGGGTACTCTCCACCGAAGTACTCTGGCTGCCTGGTGGAAGGAGTTTTCCCCGTTACCACTTTCCCAATATCGCCGATTTTCCAGGTTCTCCACTCACTCGTCATCCTGAATCTCCTCAAATTACTCTAAACGCGCCCACCCGCTTCCAATCCCATAAATCCTGTCAATTCTGTCCCAATCCCCGCAAATTCTCCCGAATCGCCGCTTCCAGTTTCGCGCTCTCGGCAAACTGCGCCTCCAAAACCGCCGTCAACCGTTCCAGCTTTTCCTCGAACGGCTCATCGTCATCCTCGGCTTCCTCAATCCCCACGTACCGCCCCGGCGTGAGGACGTAATCGTGCCCGCGAATTTCGTCCCGCGTCGCGCTGTAGCAGAAGCCCGATTCGTCTGCGTAGTCGCCCGCGCCGGTCTCGCCGCGCCAGGCGTGGTAGGCGTCCACAATCCTGCGCACATCCTTCGGCGTCAGTTCGCGGTGGACGCGGTCTGTCAATTGCCCCATCTGCCGGGCGTCGATGAACAGCGTCTCGCCGCGCCTGTCTCGCAGTGGGCGGCGGGGGTCTGTCCCGGTCTTGTCCCGCGCCAGGAACCACAGGCACACGGGAATCTGCGTGGTGTAGAACAACTGCCCCGGCAGCGCGACCATACAATCCACCAGGTCGGCTTCGACGATGGCCTGGCGAATGTCGCCTTCGCCGCTGCTCTGTGACGACATCGAGCCATTCGCCAGCACGAAGCCCGCCATCCCGTTGGGCGCGAGGTGGTGGATCATGTGCTGCACCCAGGCGTAGTTGGCGTTGCGCTGTGGCGGGGTGCCGAACTTCCAGCGCACGTCCTGCTGCACCTGCGCCGCGCCCCATTCCTTCATATTGAAGGGCGGGTTGGCGAGGATATAGTCGGCTTTGAGATCGGGGTGCAGGTCGTTGAGGAAGCTGTCGGCGTTGTGCGGGCCGAGGTCGCCTTCGATGCCCCGGATGGCGAGGTTCATCTTGCACAGCCGCCACGTCGTCGGGTTCGATTCCTGCCCGAAGATGGAGAGCGCGAAACGGCCCCCGCCGTGCGCTGCCACGAATTCTTCGGATTGCACGAACATCCCGCCGCTACCGCAACACGGGTCGTAGATGCGACCCTGGTACGGTTCCAACATCGCCACCAGCAGTTGGACGATGCCGCGTGGGGTGTAGAACTGTCCGCCGCGCTTGCCCTCGGCCTCGGCAAAGCGGCCCAGGAAGTATTCGTAGACGCGGCCCAGGATGTCCTTCGAGCGGCTCTCCTTGTCGCCCAGGCCAATCGCGCCGATGAGGTCGATGAGTTCACCGAGCAGGCGTTTATCCAGCGTGGGGCGGGCGTAGTCTTTGGGCAGCACGCCCTTGAGGTGTTGCGGGTTAGCGTCCTCGATGGCGACCATCGCGTCATCCACCAGTTGGCCGATGGTAGGCTGCTTGGCGTTGGCCTGCAAGTACGTCCAACGCGCTTGCTTGGGCACCCAAAAGACGTTCTGCGCCGTGTACTCGTCGCGGTCTTCCAGCACTTCGTAGCGCGCTTTGGGTTCTTTGACGTAGTATTCGCTCTTGGCGTCAGCCGTCCACAGCTTGAGTTGCTCGTAGTGTTCGGTGAAGGCGTCGGAGATGTACTTGAGGAAGATCAAGCCGAGGACGACGTGCTTGTAGTCGGCGGCGTCGAGATGGCCGCGCAACTTGTCGGCGGCAGTCCAGAGCGTGTCCTCGAAGGCGAGGGTTGCTCCGTTGTTATTGGAAGCAGATTTGGGCATAGAGAGAGACTCCTTGCGCAGGCTAGGGTCGCTTGGGTCACAGGATATTCGGTGTTTTGCAGTCGTCGTCAAGTATAGCGTGATTGTGGGCGGGGGGCAAGTGATTGGTGCTGCGGCATGGAGTGCAATGGGAACTGCTGGTGTCATTTATGAGGATAAAGGTAATGTGTGGAATGGTTGTAAATTGGCAGGCGACTGACAACAGCATTTAGGGACGCGAAACATCAGCGCCTAAGGCCGAGTTGGGTTACGGTCCAAATAAATCAGGTGTTGTTGTTTGAAGGAACGATGAAATGAACATCTTTTGGTGGTTCAACACACTTCCACTCCGTTGGTATTGTTCTAGTTGTTCCCTTGATAAAGCGTGTGAAGTTTGCCCTCTTGACATTCAGTCCAAGATTCCACCGGCCAGCTAATGAAGTCAAATCATTGCTTTCCTGTTCTGGCTTATAAGTTGCACTAAAGGATATGGATTCTTCCATAATTGCTACTCCGTTTTCCAGCGTGCATTGAAGTCGACCAACTCAAAACCGGCTGTAGGCAGCGATGATAAGAATTGCCTTGCCGCTTCTTCAGACGCTTGGGTCAATATAGATTTAACCACTGGTGGCACAAGTTGCTCAACAATGCGAGCAATATCTTGTGGCGCAATACCAGGGGGTAAAGTGGGTATATTGACTGTCGGAAGATGTAGATTGCCTAGATTCAATGTCAGTTGAGGAGGAACCTGTCGAATTCGTCTAGCTTTTACATCTTTTTGACATATATCAAAACGTGTTGCGCTTTCTATGCAAGCCAAGTTCAAAGCATTGTAAGTGTATTCATCCAGATTGTTGGATACTAAATACTCTTCGGGTCTAAATGGTTCTTCAAGCAGAAACAGCTCTCTGTATTCCTTATACAACTCCCATAGCTCTGTGTCAATTCCCGCATCCTCAGAGTTGACTACTTGAGTCAAACCGAGTTGGCGAGTTGCTTCTGTTCTACTTATTGTATGTCGATGAGAGAAAATCTCTGAGGAAAGACGCCTAAGAATTTCTCTATTTTTCTCTTCCGGGAATGGATTAGCACGTGTTCCAAGTAGTCGAAGGGCGACTAACTCAGTCTGTTGGAACAAACGACTTACCGTGCCTAGTACAAGTGGGTGGACTTGCTGAGTGAGTTGCTCAAATCCCTTCATGGTTTCTTCCGGCCTTGTGCAACCGATCTTTTCCAACAACGAGAAGTAACCATTCACATCTTCGACAGAGACCGGCAACCGTTGTATTGAGTCTTTTTCTGTGGGATTATATGGGCCGCTTTGGATGGTAATATCAATCGGGCCGAGTTCTGCCTTTCTTGTCATAACAATCTCGTCAGCACCCAACGAAATAACAGTAGCGGCACTATGCGCTCTATAGGGTATCAAGACACTGAACGAACCTTCTTTGCAGTACTCTCTGAACATTGAAACAATAGACCATGGGACATCACTATCGCCACCACGACTGTAGATAAACAAGTCTAGCTTTTCTCTTTCTCTTGGTTCGATTGCCAATATATGTTCATGCAATATAGATACGACATCTCCGGCGATGTTAACAGACAGGCCATCTCTATCACTAGTGACGTAAGTGATAACCTTTGAACCGCGCTTTTGTTCAATATTGCGAATAAGATTCTTTCGATTATCTTGTGACATCAGAATCTCCTGGCTGAAAATTTATGTCTACCACAGATCAAAGAGAAGTGACGCAGCGAGTGAATGATACGATTGGCAAAGACAGATTATTCTTGTAAGTATTGTTGCGCACTAAGAAAAGGTTCGCCTTCATCGTTGAGCTTTCCAACTTTCGCTAACAGAAAATCTTGCAAATCAATCTGTCCACTTAACACACAGCGAAGATCATACCCATCCATTAGGATAATACATTTATCAGGGTTTTGCTTTAGAAGGCTAGGGACCGAACTAGACCAACCATTTATAGAGAGAAACATACCCATCGCTTGTTTACCCGATCTGGCAATCTTACCATACAATGAGTCGAGTTGCCGAATATCAGACAGCTTTTCTTGCCATTTGCACTCAACTAAGTAATGCCAACCCTCTAGTCGAAATGATCCATCAATTTGCTCAGCTCCGCTATTGCGTCGAAAGCTCCCAATTACAGGGATCGAAAAAAGATCAAAAATACGGGGAAGCAAGTCTTCCAATAAGAACCCACGCCTTTGTGGATCGTCCAATTTGGATAAATCGTCAAACATCATAAGCAAAAGCTCTAGTTGCCGTTTGAACATTCTTGCTCACTCCTGCTCCATTCTAGCGATTTCCTGTTTTCTGGCAAGCTCTCGCTGTTTTGCTTCTCGCGCCTCCATAAGTTCAATAGTCCCTAATAGTTCACGAGCTTTTTGAACAGTTGCGCGTGCTACAAACTCATCCTTTGCTAATCGCGGATCAACTGCATCGCCGTGTCCACCTTGTTGAAGCCCACGTTCTTGGGCAAGACAGCAGTCCAGCAGCCAGCCCGCCGACCAGAACAGGTCGGTGACGTAGCCCTTGAGCCACGTGCCGCTCAAGACGGCTTTACCCCTGGCCTTGAATGCTCGCGTCGTCTCACCTTTGAGACTGCCCTTGCTCTTGGCGTCCTGCACCTCGTCGAGGATGACGCAGGAGAACAGGCGCTTGATGCACGGGCCAAGCGGTGTCATCCGCCGTCCCTGGATGCCATCGCTTTCGTCGGTGGCGGGGGTGAACGTCCCGCCAGTCCAGGCGATGTAGCCACAGGCGCGGCAGACACGTGGGCCGCCGTCATTCGAGCCACGGGTGCTGCGGAAGTCATCGCCTTTCGCCCCGCACTTGGGACACACCCTGACGATCTGCCCGTGCTTGACCTGACAGCCCGGCGCGCTGCACGTGGCCCCGTGGTTGCCGTCGTGCTCGCCCAGGTAACGGCCATCGCGGTCGTAGACGGCGTGTGACCAGGCGTGCTGGCTCACGAGTTTGTGCAGTATGGCATGGCAGATGAGGCTAGGGAGCTTATCGAAATAGCACATCACGAAGGGCTTGTGTCGGATACAGAATATCGTGAGTGGAATGCCAGTGAGTCGGGGGGTAAAAGCAAAGGCTATCTCGACTGGCTGGAAAGCCAGGTGCTTCAGTCAAACCAAAAGCCCCTATCGTTTGTCAATACCTTCGCCAAAATCCTAAATGGCGATTTTGCACACAATATCTAGTGGTTTTTGCCCCTCGTTGACCACTAGATATAGGGCTTAAATACGCTTTACCGAAAATTGGCGAAGGTATTGGTTTGTGATAGAGGCTTTTGGTTGTTTGTGCTGCTGTCAGGCGCTACGGCATACTCGCGCCCAGGCGCGGGTGTCGGCTTTCTTCCGGTCGGCTTTGATACGCTCAATCGCTGCGCGTATGTCTGCCGCATCGCTCTTGGTGGCGATAAGGTTCTTCAGGTAGGATGCGGCTTCTACATACTTCGGCAGGTGGACGGATACCCCAAGTTCCGCCAGAGCGATGTCGTGAGCCTCGCACCACCGCAACACCTGGATTAGCTGGTTTATCTCCGTGCGCCCACTTGCGGCGCGGACGGTCTGCACGTCCTCTAGCCTGGCAATGAGTTGGTCGTAGTTCTGCGGTGGATTGCTGCGCACCTCACGCCAACTATTGGCCTTCGCCAGGTATGCGTCCAGGTCGTCCAAGAGTCGCAGGACGGCGGGGACATCATTCCCTTCTAGCGCCGCACGCTGTTGGGCTGCAAACTCTGCCAATTTTGTCATCCGTGAACTCCTCATTGTTCGCATTGGATATACCTCCACCTGCATTAGCCACTTCTGTGCAGAATTCCAACTGTAGAGAGAAGCCTGCTAAGCCGATGCTATCGCGGGTTTATACTACTTGCTCGTTGAGCTGTCGCGTGTAGAATAGCAGTCGAGGTCGAGGTCAATGTATAGCCGCGTGTAATGGGGTTGCGTCCGTTGAAGCGGCTGTATGGGCACAGGCACATTTAGAATGAGGCAGAAAACAAGAGGCCGGTTGATTTGCCATGCGCCGATTCGCCATCCACCGTTTGGTTGCTTCGTAAACCTGTAGATTTCTACAGTAGACGTTGACCCTTCACTGCGGTTATACTGAAGACGTAACCTATATCTTGAAGAAGTGGAGGTGTCAGATGACTCAAACAACATTGGCGCCAGAGGTAAACCGACCGCAATCCACGGAGCCGGCGTTTGGCCTGTTGAACCGGCTCTTCAGACTGGCGACGGTGGTACTGGCAGTCGTAGTGGTGCTGATGCTGGTCGTGCTGATCGGCCGCTCAGCCGTCTACAAAATCCACGCCTACGAACGTGGCTTGCACCTGCGGGGCGGACGCTTCATCGCCGTCGACGATCCCGGCTGGCACGTGCAGATTCCGCTGGTGGATACGGTGATCATCGTCAAGGTGAACGAGCGCCTGGGGTACGTGGAACAGGTTCCGGCGATGACGTCGGATGATGTGACGATGGATGTTTCGTTGCAGTACACTTATCGGGTGAGCGATCCGCAGCGCTTCGCTCTGGAAGTCGATGACCCCGAACGTATCATCTTCGAGTTCGTTCAGGGCAAGCTGCGCGACGTGGTCAACACGAAGGAGATGACCGAGGTGATGCACAGCCGCGCAGAGATGAACACCGAGGTGATGGCGGCGCTGCGTGAAAAAGAAGAGCAGTACGGCGTGCAGTTCGTCACCGTGCAGATTCAGTCCGCGTCGCCGCCGGAGGAAGTGGTGACGGCGATCAAAGATCGCATGGTCGCGGTCCAGCGTCAAGAACAGGCGCAGGCCGAAGCCGCACAGCGTCGCACCCTGGCGGATGCCGAATACTACGCCGCGCAAAAAAAGGCCGATGGCAGCGCCTACGAGATCACCGCCCTGGCCGCAGCCGACGCGCAGCGCATCGCTCTCACCTCTGCCGCCGAGCGCGAGGCGATGCAGGCGACCCTCGCCGCCTTACAGGGCAAAGGTGATTTAGGCGCGCAGTACATCCAGTTGCTCATCGCGGAGCAATTGAAGGACAACAGCAAGTGGATTATCAGCGGCGGCTCCGGCGAGACTGTTCCCGTCGTTGAACTGCGGACGACGCCGTGAGGGGGGAAATGAGTAAAGAGTAATGGGAAATGAGTTATCAGTGCTATACAACTTCTTCCTCCTTACTCCTTACTTCTTGCTGCTTACTTCTCTCCAAAGGAGCTGGCTATGAAACGTGCAGGGATCATTGTACTCTTGACGCTGATCCTATTGGGCAGCGCCGGCGGGTGGCTTGTCCGCCGTGGCGTCGGTCCCGTCAGCCAAACCGACCTGTCACAGCCGCGCATCTACGCCTACCGCGATTGGCAAAGCGTGGGTGTGCAGGTGAATCAGGGCGACCTCATCCGTATTCGCGCTCAGGGGACGTGGCTGTACACGCCGGGCGAATATCACGGCCCGGAGGGACATCACAAATATCGCGCCCCGGACACCTACCCCATCAATGCTATTGCCGGGGGCGTGCTGTTGGGACGAATCGGCGCAGACGGCCATCTTTTCATCGTCGGGCGCGGCGGGACATTCTACGCCGAGCGCTCCGGCCTGCTCTATCTGCGTATCAATGACGACATTCTCACCGATAATGAGGGTTATGTGACGGTAGAAATTTCGGTGACGTCGCCGGAGACCGACGACTGAAGCATCACGATCACGAAAGGGCCGTGCTGCGACGGTCCTTTCGTTTTGCCTGTGAAACCTCTTGTTGACGTGGAGCGTATATGCAAGAGTTGGGCGGCATTATGTGAATGATAGTCCCCGGAGGTGAGAGAGATTATGTTACGGGTCAGCACACTGAAGGCCGTTGGTCGAGTGGCATCTATGGTGTTTTTGCTGGTGGCAACGATGGGGCCTTGGTTTGCCGACAGCCACCCCGCGACAGAGGAGACCTGCACTTCTCCTCTTGTCTGGCTGGGTAATGGTTATTGCGCGTGCCTAGTGTCTTTCATGGCATTTGTGGGAGATCTCATTTCAGGCCAAAGTTCGTTGTGGCTCTTGTGCTTGCCACCAGCGCTACCTATTCTCAGTACACTGCTTCTTCTCTTGATCGGAGAGCCTCGGTGGCTGTGGGTCTGTCACTTGACAGCATGGGGATTAATGGTACAATGACTACTCGACTCTACGACTAACAACTGCTTGAAGGGAACGTAGTTATGGCCGATTGTGTTGTCCATTGTGAAAATATCCACAAATCCTTCCTGATGGGAAAAGAAGCCGTCCAGGCGCTGCGCGGCGTTTCATTGGACGTCGAACGCGGTGAGATCGTTTGCTTGATGGGGCCGAGCGGTTCCGGCAAGACGACCCTGCTCAACATCCTCGGCGGCCTGGAAGAACCAAGTCGCGGCCATGTGATCGTCGACGGTGAGAACGTCGTCGCGCTGTCGGAGGATCGCCTCTCAGAGCTACGGCTCGTCAAGATGGGTTTCGTCTTCCAGAACTACAACCTGCTGGCGAACTTCACGGCGCAGGAGAACGTCGAAGTGCCGATGGCTTTAGCCGGATTGCCCCGACGGGCGCGACGACGCAAAGCCGCCGCGTTGCTGGAGAGCGTCGGCCTCGCGGAACGCGCGCAGCATTACCCCAGCGAACTCTCCGGCGGCCAGCAGCAGCGCGTCGCTATCGCCCGCGCCCTCGCCAACGACCCGCCGATCCTCATCGGCGACGAAATCACCGGCGACCTGGACTCCGTGACCGGCTTCGAGGTGATGGAAATCGTCGCGCGTCTCAACCGTGAGCAAGGCACCACCGTCATCTACGTGACACACGACCCGCGTATGGCGAAGTTTGCCACGCGCTTGATCCAGCTCAGAGATGGGCAAATCGTTGAAATTTAAAATTTGTTGATTGAAAATTTGTTTGAACCCATTGCCAAATTTTCCATTTCCCAATTTACCCTCAAGACATGATTCAACGCTACGTTCTGAAGAGTTTCTCTCGTCATAAAGCACGTACCATCATCATGGTGCTGGCACTGCTGGTTGTGACGGCGATGCTGGTTACGCTCAACAACAGCGTCGATTCGTTGCAGCGTCAGGTCGTCGAGCTCGTCGAGCGCGAGGCCGGCGAGCACGACATCACGCTGACCCGCGCCGAGACCAGCCCGAACCAATACATCGACATTGCCCAAACGACGCCGGTGTTGCGGGCCGCCGATCCACGGGTGGCGGCAGTCTACCCGCGTTTTCACGCTACGGTGGAAGTGCGCAGCGGCGGGCAGGTGGGCAACGCCTCGCTGGTGGCGCGCGTCCCTGAAGATGACCTGGGCCAGGTCACGATGCAGGAAGGCGTCTATGACCTGGAAGGCGACAAGATCGTGCTCCTGCGGGTAACGGCGGACACTTACAGCCTCAAGGTCGGCGATAGCGTGGATGTAAGCTACATCCTGCCGGTGTCCCGCGTCCCCGGCTACGATCTGCCCGCCGAGGTCAGCGTGACCCGCGTGACGCGCCGTTTCACCATCAGCGGGATTGCGCTGGCGACGGGACTGGGCAGCGGTGGGCAAAACGGCATCCTGGCGAGTGTGGCGACCGTCCAGGACTGGCTGGGCGTGCCGGGCCGCGCTCAAAGTCTGATCGTGGTGTTGGACGATGCCGTCTACGGCTCCGTCAACACGCAGACGGCAATCTTTCGCGTGCGGCGCATCGCCGAGCGCATGGTCGACGCGCTGGGCGACGAGGCAGATACTTACGCTTTCTCCATCGCCAAGGCCGAATCGCTCGATATGAGCGACGTCGCCTTCACGGTCATGCGCTCGGTCAGCACGGTCTACGGCTTTCTGGTGATGGGTGTCGTCGGCCTGCTGCTCTACTCGATCATCAACACCAACGTCGAAGAACGGCGACGCGATCTGGCCTTCCTGCGCATCCTGGGGGCGAAACGCCGTCATCTCTTCGCACTGGTCTTCATCGAAGTGGCGTTTATCGGCCTGTTTGGGGTGGGACTGGGCATCATCGCCGGGCAGATCTTCAGCATCGCCGTCATCGCGCCGGTGGCGAATTACCTCATCACCAGCAGTGGGATGGTGGGCAACGAACTGGGCATCGATTTCCGCATGACGATCACCGTGGGAGCAATGCTGCGCGCCGGCATCACCGCCGCCATTGTGCTGGCGCTGTCGGCGATTGCGCCGGCCCGCAAAGCAGCGAGCACCAAGATCCGCTACGCCATCAACCCCGGTTCCGCCGACAATCTCCAGATCGAAGACCTGGCGAAATTGCGTACGCGCAAATTCGATATGCGTATCGTCATCGCCGGTGTCGTCCTCACCATCATGTGGGGCCTGATTTTCATCGTCACCAACTGGCTCTATGTGCAGGGGAACGAGTCCGTGATCGGCGTCTTCATGTTCACCGGCCTGGCGCTGCTCATCATCGGCGTCAGCCTGCTCTTCTACGCCTTGACCATCCCCTTTGAGCGCCTGCTGCTGCTCGTGAGCGATGGGGTCGCACCGCGCCTGACCTTCTTTGCCGGGCCGAACCTGCTCCGCGCCAAACAGCGCAACACCATCATCTCGCTGATGGTCGTCTTCAGCGCCACCTTGCCCACCTTTTTGGGGACGATGACCGCGCTCGAACAGGAGAACTTCGACATCCAGGCCCGTTCCAGCTACGGTGCGCCGATCACCGTGAACGTCTCGCGCTGGGCCTGGTCCTTTTTCGCCGCCGAAGAAGACAATCTACTGCCGGGCATCCTGAAGGATTTCCGGGAAGTGCCGGGCATCGCCGAGGCGGAAGGGCTGACGACGGCGTATGCCGCCAATGCCACCAACAAGGTGACATTGCGTGACACCACCATCCAGGTGCAAGGGCTGACCGGTTCGCTGGACGGCATCGTGTACGACGATCTCGCCGAATACAACGCCGGCGGTCCGGGCATGTTCGACGTACTCCTGAGCGAGCCGGACACGATCATCCTCGGCGCGGGGTACGCGGAATATATGGATGTGGGCATCGGTGATGTGATCAAAGTCCAGGGGAAAGGCAAAGACCATAGCGTGGCGATGCGCATCGTCGGGCTGATCGAGCGTCTGCCGGGTTTCCGCACCTTCTCTCGCAATGAGAACGACGTGCGTTACGGCCAGGCCCCCGCGTTTGTCTCGCTGGACACTTACCTGCGTCTGACGCACGATCCGACGGTTGACAGCCTGTGCGTCAGCGGCGTGTGCGCGGTTTCAGAGCGGGAGCAGCCGGTTATCGCGCAAATCATGGCGACGACGGAGCCGGGGGCGGCTGAGACGGAAGTGATCACCGCCTTGCGCGAGTTCTTCGCCGACAACCCGTCCATCTGGGTACGCTCCACCGCCGAGGCCATCCGCACGACGGAGCAATCCATGCGCACCACGCGCGTGTTGATGTTGATTATGACCGTGCTCTCGTTCATCACCAGCGTCTTTGGCGTCTTTGCAGTCGTCTACGTAGCGGTGTACGTGCGGCGTTTGGAGATCGGGATGCTCAAGGCCATCGGTATGCCCAGGCGGAAGCTGGTGGGCGCTTTCGCGTTGGAAGCCGTGCTGATGACGGTCAGCGCATCGTTGGCGGGTGTCGTTGCCGGGACGCTGTTGGGCTACGTTTTCTACGTCACGAACAACACCATGAGCAACACGCCCACCCAGCCTACGTTTGACTGGCTCACAACCACGGCAATCCTCGTCATGGTCATCCTGGCGAGCGTCATCAGCACGATGTTAGCGACGCGCAACACCGTGCGCCGGAAAGTCACGCAAATTCTGCGCGAAGGCTGGTAAAGATTGTAAATTTGTTACCGGGAAATTGGAAATGCGGTTCTGCCACCTTAGTAAATTTCCGATTTCCCCATTTTCAATCTTGGGGGTAGGTATGAAGGTGCTTTTGAAAGTGCTTGTGGTGATTACAGTTGTGGTAGTCGGGGGATGCGCGCGCGGGGTGGAGGTGCCAACGGAGGCGATCATAACGCCGACAGAAACCAGCCCAGTGCCGACGCCGGTGACGCCCGAAGTTGCCGTCGGCAAGACGGTAGCCGCCGATGGGCGCTTGGCGTCGCCGTTTCCGAGCCTGGCGGTGGGCTTCAGCGGCGGTGTAAGCGGCGAAGTCCTCACGATCACCGTGCAGGCCGGCGATCAGGTGCCGGCCGGCACTGTCCTGGCGCGATTGGACGACGTCGACCTGCACCGCGCCGTGGATGACGCACAACTGACCCTCGACCGTGCCGTCGTCGACCGGGAGCGAGCGCAGACGCAATGGGAACAGGATGTCGCCGACGCCGCAGAATCCCTGGCGACGGCGCAGCGGGCGCTGGAAACAGCGCGCTTGCAGTATTCGAGCACTTCCGTCGAAGAAGCGCGAACGTCCCTGGATCACGCCCGTCAGGCCGAGGCGGACGCCAAGAAAGCCTACGATACTCCCCTCTTCGGCAACTTCACGCCCGATGACGAGCGCGAGCGCGACTACAAAGCCTGGCAGAACGCCATCCGCGAGCGCGAGTTCGCCGAGATGCGGCTGGAGGACGCGCTCAACTCCCGCAGCGCGCAGGCGCTCGACATCAAAGCCCGCGAGCAGGACGTGGCCCAGGCGCAGCGCAAACTGGACGCGCTCCAGGCAGGCCTCGCCCCCAGCTACGACCGCGCTATCGAAGACGCCAGGCGCGAGCTGGCGCAGGCCCAGGACGCCCTCGACAACGCGACGCTCAGCGCGCCGTGGGACGCCATCGTCCTTTCGGTCGACGTTGCACCCCAGGCGACGGTCGCCGCGGGGACGCCGGTGCTGACGCTGCTCAACATCGCCGACGGCCTGCGCTTCGTCTCAGAAGACCTCAGCGAGCAGCACGTCGCCGCCCTGCGCCCGGGGCAGAAGGCCACGATCACCCTGCGCACCTACCCGGAGACCCCGCTGGACGGTGTCGTCGTCGCCATCATCCCCCAGGTCGGCGCGACGGAAACCACCGACGCCCGCTTTACCGTCCACGTGCGCCTCGCCCCCACCGACCTCTTGCTCCTGCCGGGGTTGACAGGGCGGGCGGAGATTTTCACCGGAGAGTAGTATGGATGACAAAGATACCACTCCCATACGCAAGCAATACCTTGACCTGAAAGCTCGCTACCCGGACACAATTCTCTTTTTCCGGTTGGGCGACTTTTACGAGACCTTCGACGATGACGCCGAGGTCGCCGCGCGCGAGCTGGACCTTGTCCTCACCTCACGGCCTGTGGCCAAGGGCGAGCGTGTGCCGATGGCGGGTGTGCCCTATCACGCCGTCGAGGGCTACATCGCCCGTCTCATCGAGAAGGGCTACCGCGTCGCCATCGCCGAGCAAGTGGGTGAACCCACCAGCCGCGGGCCGATGGAACGACGCATTGAGCGTGTCGTCACTGCCGGCACCGTCACCGAGCCGGCCATGCTGGACGAAAAACGTCCCAACTACCTCGCCGCCGTGGTCATCGACGGCAAGCGTGCGGGTGTAGCTTACGCCGACATTTCGACGGGCGAGTTCGCTACCACCCAGCTTGAGGAAGACGACGACATCCTCAACGCCGTGCGGCAGGAATTGTCCCGTCTGCACGCCCGCGAAGTCCTCATCCCCAAAGTCGGCTCGTGGAAAGAGCGCCCCGCCGACCCCTCCCCGACGCGCCTCGAAGAACATTTGGTGAGACTGGTGGCGGGCACTTTCACCCCCTGGCCCGGCTATCGCTTCGAAGAGACGGCAGCACGCCAGACGCTGCTGGAACACTTCGGCGTGCGAACGCTGCAGGGCTTCGGCTGCGAGGGGAAACCACTGGCGGTGCGCGCGGCAGGCGCGGCGCTTGCCTACCTGCAAGAAACCCAGCAAGGGCTACTGCCGCAGATCACCGGGCTGCGCACCTACGCCACGGACCACTTTATGGGCATCGACGCCTCAACATGGCGCAATCTGGAGATCACGGAGACGCTGCGCGGGGAAAAAGAGGGGTCGCTGCTCGGTGTCCTTGACGCCACCCGCACGCCGATGGGCGGGCGACGGCTCCGCGCGCAGTTGGCGCAACCACTGCTCGACATCCCCGAATTGGAAACGCGCCTGGATCAGGTGCAGGGTTTCGTGGACGACGGCATCCTG
The DNA here is from genome assembly GCA_035415725.1 of Anaerolineae bacterium. Classification (GTDB taxonomy): domain Bacteria; phylum Chloroflexota; class Anaerolineae; order B4-G1; family SLSP01; genus DSWT01. The sequence continues at coordinate 21,355 of DAOOGN010000074.1, forward strand.
CGGGCGCAGGTCCGCCAGGCACTCAAATCCGTCCCCGACCTGGAGCGGATGACGAGCCGCGTCCTGTCCGGGCGCGCAACGCCGCGCGACCTCACCGGCATCCGTGCGACGTTGGAAATCGTGCCGGGGCTGCGGGAGAAACTGGCCGCAGCGCATCGGCAAATCAGCGCCTCAGCAAGTCCGGAAATCTCCCCATCTGAAAATCTCCCCACCACCCAATCTCCAGGGGGGTTCGGGGAGTTGTTGGCCGGACTGGAATCGCTGCCGGAGATGGCGAGCCTCATTGCGGAGGCGATTGTGGACGAGCCGCCGGCCCAAGTCAGCGCGGGGGGGGGTGATCCGCCGGGTTTTTCCGCCGAATTGGACGGCATCCTGCTGGCGACGCAGGACGCCCGCGATTGGATCGCCGGACTGGAAAGCAAGGAGCGCGAGCGCACCGGCATCAAGAGCCTCAAAGTCGGCTACAACAAAGTCTTCGGCTACTACATCGAGGTCACCCAGGCCAATACCTCTCTCGTGCCGGCCCACTACATCCGCAAACAAACGCTGGTCAATTCCGAGCGCTACATCACGCCGGAGTTGAAGGAATACGAAAATCTGGTGCTCAATGCCGAGGAACGCATCGCGGAACTGGAAACGCGCCTCTTCCGTGAGGTGTGCGAGCAGGTTGTAGCCCATTCGAAGGCATTGCTGGCGACGGCGCAGGCGTTGGCGCGGATCGATGTGGCGGCAGCGCTGGCGGAGGTCGCCGCGCGGCAACACTACGTCCGCCCCACCTTCGAGGTCGCGCCGGTGCTGATCATCGAAGGCGGGCGGCATCCCGTGGTAGAGCGGGCGCAGCGCGAACCGTTCGTCCCCAACGACCTGGTGATGGACGAAGCCAGCCGTATCCACATCATCACCGGACCGAACATGGCCGGGAAATCGGTGTTCCTCAGACAGAACGCCCTCATTGTGCTCATGGCGCAAAGCGGGAGCTTCGTCCCGGCAGAGCGGGCGCACATCGGCATCGTAGACCGCATTTTCACGCGCATCGGCGCGTCCGACGAACTGGCGGCAGGGCAATCGACGTTTATGGTGGAGATGGTGGAAACCGCCAACATCCTCAATCACGCCACGCCGCAGAGCCTGCTCATCCTGGATGAGGTCGGACGCGGCACGAGCACCTACGACGGCATGGCGATTGCCTGGGCCGTGGTCGAATACCTGCACAACCACCCAGAGCGCCGTGCGCGGACGCTCTTCGCCACCCACTACCACGAGCTGATCGAGATGGAGGAACATCTCCCGCACGTGCGCAACTTCAACCTGACCGTCGCCGAGGAGGGGCATGATGTGGTCTTCCTGCACAAGGTCGTGCCCGGCGGTGCGGATCGCTCCTACGGCATCCACGTCGCACGACTGGCGGGCATCCCCGCGCCGGTCATCCATCGCGCCGAAGGGCTATTGGAAGAACTGGAGAGCGGCGAATTCCGCCCCGGAACGCAGTCCCCGGAGCCGGAACTGTTCCAGCCACTGCTCATCGCACAAACACCACCCGTGGTGGAGGCATTGCGGCAGCTCGACGTCAACAGTCTCACCCCGCTGGAGGCACTCACGAAGCTATACGAGCTGCAAAAGCAAGTGGAAGAGAAAGGTGGGAAAAAGCACAGGAAATGAGTTTGGAATGTAACTATTCAGCCACCCTTGCCAGGTGGCGAACGGGACTTTGGGGAGAGCACATAATAGGTGACCCCTTCGGCAGGTGATGGCCCTCTCATCCCCCAACCCCCTTCTCCCCCGCCAGCGGGGAAGAAGGGGGCA
>DAOOGN010000075.1:0-22969 GCA_035415725.1 Anaerolineae bacterium
AAACCTGGCATAGGGAATAAGTGGCTTCGTCAGGTTTACGAGCCTGAATAGATACAAAAATCAGTGCAATCCGTGTTATCTGGGACAAAAATTAAATAGGAATGGCGCTTGAATGACCGTGGCCGGCCTCCCGACTGAGCCACCGCAGGCCCGGGCGTGGGTGGGCACGGTCGGAGACCGGCTTGAGCACTTCCCCATCATTGACCCTATCCCCTTGTGCTCTGGCGAGTTTGTGATACGCTTGCGATTCGTGTGGATGAGTGGTTTATTGGCCGAGGGGGGAGAATAATCATGAAAACTGCTGAATTACATCATGTCGCCAAACCTGCACCGCCTCATCATGTTTGGCAAGATGACAGCGCCGCGATTCCACGCGAGCGCAGTCTGCTGATTGCCTGGTGGATTGCCGTTGTTCTGGCGCTAGCCTTCATCGTCGGGGCGACGGTGTTCAAGCCCGAACCTTATTGGGAAATCGTGCAGTTTATCGGCGACGGCCTGGTCACCACGTTCCAAATCACCATCGTTTCGATGACCCTGGCGCTTATCCTGGGTTTGGTTGCGGGTTTGGGCCGTACTTCGACCAATCCGGTTTTCAATACGTTGGCCTCGCTCTATGTCGAAGTCATCCGTGGCATCCCGCTGTTGGCGCAGTTGTTTTGGATCTATTATGCTCTGTCTCGCTTTATCAAACTGGGACCGACCGTGTCGGCGGTGTTGGGCTTGACGATCTGTTACGGCGCGTACATCGGCGAGACATTCCGAGGAGGAATTCAGTCGATCCCCAAGGGGCAGATGGAAGCGGCGCGCGCTTTGGGCCTCACCCGCGGACAGGCAATGCGCTATGTCATCATCCCGCAGGCTGTGCGCGTCATCCTGCCGCCGGTGGGCAACGAGTTTATCGCTATGCTCAAGGATTCGTCGCTGGTCTCCGTGCTGGCGATCTCCGACATGCTGCGCCGGGGGCGCGAGTATGCGTCGCGGACCTTCGCCTACTTCGAGACATACACCCTGGTGGCGTTGGTTTATCTGCTGGTCACGTTGATCTTCTCGCGTGTCGTCTTCTATATCGAACAGGGGATGTCGCGCCAGGACAAAGAAAAGCCGGTATCGTTGATGCACCGTCTTGCCGGCGGCGTGGTCGATCTGGTGGTGTTGGATTTTCTCGGGTTGATCGTGTATGGCTTGATTCAAGCGGCGGCGTCGATTTTCACGGGACTGCCGGTGGCGTCAGTGCTGTTGATCGTGATGCTGGTGATGGGTCTGGGTTATGTTTTGTTTTTCTGGACGCGCGCTGGCCAGACGCCGGGCATGATGGCCGTGGGCTTGCGCCTCTCTGATACGACAGGCGTGCATCCCACGCTGGTGCAGGCGCTGAAGCGGCTGCTGTTCCTGATCCTGCCGCTACCCGGGTTAAGCCTGTTGTGGATGTTGTGGTCGCCCACGGGGGAGCCGCTGCACGACCGCTTTGCGCATACCTACGTCGCCAGAGATTAGAGGCATTCATCATGAAGGGGGCGGTTCACCAGCGGTGGAATGAAAACTTTTCACCACGAGGGCACAAAGAAGCTGTGTTTTTTCTCTGTGAACTCGGGGTGCTCTGTGGCTATTTTCAAGGGAGTAGAGATGAGCACAACGCCGATGGTTCAAATTGTGAATTTGCATAAACGCTTTGGCCGTGTCCAGGCGCTCAACGGCATTAGCCTGGACGTGGAACGTGGGGAAGTCGTCGTCATCATCGGGCCAAGTGGATCGGGTAAGTCCACCCTGCTGCGCTGCGTCAATTGCCTGGAAGCGCCCACCAGCGGTGCCGTCTACATCGATGGCGTAGAGATTCGCGGTGATGATCACCAGATCAACCAGATGCGCGCTGAAGTGGGCATGGTATTCCAGCAGTTCAACCTCTTTCCTCACATGACGGCGCTTGAAAACATCATTTTGGGACCAATGACCGTTCATAAATGGGAACGCGACCGCGCCGTGGCCCTGGCTCATGACCTGCTGGCGAAGGTCGGCATCCCCGAAAAAGCCGATGTTTACCCGGAGCAACTGTCCGGCGGGCAGCAACAGCGCGTTGCCATTGCGCGCTCTCTGGCCATGGAGCCGAAAATTATGCTTTTCGACGAGCCGACGTCCGCCCTCGACCCGGAGATGATCAAGGAAGTGCTCGATGTGATGCTCGACCTGGCACGCGACGGCATGACGATGCTCGTGGTCTCGCACGAGATGGGTTTTGCCCGCGCCGCCGCCAAACGCATCGTCTTTATGGACCAAGGGCAGATCATCGAGATGACCACGCCGGAACTGTTGTACACGGCCCCTCAGCACGAGCGGACGAAGCGCTTTCTCAGCCAAATTTTGCATTAGTCCAAAGTCCGCAGTTGATAGTCCGAAGTCAAATTTTGCGCTCATGTGACCTGGCGTTTCTACTTTCTAATTTCTGATCTCTAATTTCTAAAATGATGACCAGCCGCGAACGTGTGAGGCGCGCTTTGCGCTTTGAGCATCCCGACCGTGCACCCCGTCACCTGTGGACGTTGCCGGGCGTGCCGCTGTTTCACGCCGCTGAGTTGGCGGCACTACGCGCCCGCTTCCCCGAGGACATCGCCGGGCCGGACGTGCAGTATGGACGCGCGGAACGCGCACACGGCATCCCCAATCAGGTGGGCGTGTATACCGACGAATGGGGCTGTACGTGGGAAGTGCTCCAACCCGGCGTTATCGGTGAGGTCAAGCGTGCGCCGCTGGACGACTGGGCCGCGCTGGCGCACTATCGCCCGCCTGACGAAATCCTGGCGAACGCCGACTTCGGCCAGGTGAACGCAAGCTGTGCGCAGAGCGACAGGTTCATCCTCGCTGGCACCACCGTGCGGCCCTTCGAGCGGATGCAGTTCGTCCGCGGTACGGAAAAACTCTACGTCGATCTGGCCTATGGGACGGCGGAGCTGCTTACCTTGCGCGATATGGTCCACGAGTTCTTTCTCCGCGAATTGGCATTGTGGATGCGGACTGACGTGGATGGGGTCAGCTTCATGGACGACTGGGGCGCGCAACACCGCTTGCTCATCTCCCCGCAGATGTGGCGTGAGCTGTTCAAGCCACTCTATGCCGATTACGTGACGCTTATCCACAGCGCCGGGAAGTTCGCCTTCATGCATTCGGATGGACACATTGCGGCCATCTATCCCGATCTGATCGAGATTGGCGTGGACGCGCTTAACTCTCAACTGTTCTGTATGGACATCGAGGCGCTTGGACAGGCATACCGGGGCAAAATCACTTTCTGGGGCGAAATCGACCGCCAGCGCTTGCTGCCCTTCGGCACGCCGGACGAGGTGAAAGCGGGCGTGCGTCACGTGCGCCGCGCCCTCGACGACGGCGCCGGCGGCGTCATCGCGCAATGCGAGTGGGGCAACGATGTGCCGATGGATAACATCGCTGCCGTCTTCGAAGCCTGGCTGGAACCAAAAGAATGGTCAACGGATTTAAAAATCCGTTGACATAGTATGCAGAGAGGGAAAATAACTATGCAATGGGAAAACTTGACCGTAACGGCGTTTGCGCAGGCCGTGCGTGAGACCGGCGTCTGCGTGCTGGCGATGGGCGTGCTGGAGAAGCACAGCGAGCACCTGCCTCTGGGCACGGACTTCCTCAACGCGCACAAAATCGCGTGTCTGGCGGCGGAGCAGTCACCGGCGGTAGTCTTCCCGCCGTTCTACTTCGGCCAGATTTACGAAGCGCGCTGTTTTCCCGGCGCCCTGACGCTCAAACCTACGTTACTGCTGGATGTGATCCAGGGCGTCTGCGACGAAATCGGACGCAACGGTTTCAAAAAGATCATCGTCTTCAACGGGCATGGCGGCAACACGCACTTGCTGCACTTCCTGGCGCAGTGCGCCTTGTGGGAGGAAAAGCCGTATCAGTTGTACTTACCGCTGGGCCTCACCCCGGAGCGCGAAGCGCAATGGAAGGCCATCGTCGAGACCGAGTTCCACGGCCACGCCTGCGAGTGCGAAACATCCATCACCCTGGCAAATTATCCTGAGCTGGTGCACATGGAACTCGTCCCGGCGGAACCGGCATTGCCGCTCAACCGGCTGGCGCATCTGCCAGCGACGCACACCGGCATCGCGTGGTACGCGAATCACCCTGATCACTACGCCGGCGACGCCCGCCCCGCGACGCGCGAAAAAGGCCTCGCACTGCGCCAACTGGAGATCGACAACCTGGCCGAGTACATCGTGGCAGTCAAGGCAGATCAGGTTGTGCCGGCGCTATCCCGCGAGTTTTTCGCCCGGAGCGCCGAACTCCTCACCGGAGATTGAACAGCCTGGCGGCATTACCGCCCATGACCAGGTCGCGCTCGGCGGATGTGACATCGTCTGCCAGCGCGGCCTCGTAAGTCGCACGGACGACGTGGGGCCGCTGGAAGGGCGCGTCGGTGCCGAAGAGAACGCGCGTGGCGCCGAGCGTCTTGATGGCGTACATTACGGCGCGCTCGGTGGTCGCGCTGCCGACCAGAAACATATTCGGACAGCGGTGGGCGATTTCGACAACGGCCTGGTTCATATCCCAGTTTGCCATCCCCATGTGGACCATCAGCACGGGCATTTCGGGGTACATCCGCGCTACGCGCTCTGCCCGGAAGGGGTGAGTGTTCTCGTAGAAGTCCGCGCCGATGTGGAACGCCAGCATCACGCCTGCCGTGGCGATTTCTTCGATGACGGGCAGCGCCAATAGCGGATCGTCGATGCGATAATGGTTCTGTGCCCCGTTGAGTTTAACCCCGTACAGGCCGTACTCTTCGACGCAGACCTTCACCATCTTTTTGGCGTGCTCCACGCTGACGGTGGGATCGGCCCAGCCAAAGCCGAGGATTTTGTCGGGATAGCGGCGCATCGCGTCGTACACGTAGCGATTATGACCTTCGATTTCCTCCCCCTGATAGTCGGGCTTGAGCCAGGTTAGCGTCTTGTCGATGCCGGCGCGTTCCATCCGCCGGAGGTGTTCCTCCAGCGCGAACGCACCGCCGGTAGGGGCAATGTGGGTGTCTGCGTCAATGATAAGCATAGCCAGTTTCCTCCATTCGACCCCGCGAAATCCTGAAGAACCTGTTTTCTCTGCGTTCCCAGCGACCTCCGCGGTGAGAAACAGGCCACGGCATCACTTCTGTTTGATCTTGTGTTCTATCTCGTAAACCTCATCCGCCGGGAGATGCGACTGCGCCGCGGCCTGCTTGGCGAGAGCGTCGCAGCGTTCATTGTCGGGATTGCCCTCGTGACTGCGCACCCACACAAAGGTGACGGTGTGCTTTTCGAGCAGTGGCAGCAGTTCGAGCCACAGATCGACGTTGAGCGCCGGTTCGTTTTTCGTGCGCATCCACCCGTGGGCTTGCCAGCGCTTCACCCAGCCTTGCGTGATCGCCTGGCACAGGTATTGCGAGTCGGTGTACAGTGTCACTTGACAGGGTTCCTTCAACGCGCGCAGCGCTTCGATCGCCGCCAGAATTTCCATGCGATTGTTGGTTGTCCAACGGAATCCACCCGCAAGCTCACGGGTATGTTCCCCGTAATGTAAGACAATGCCATAGCCTCCCGGCCCTGGATTGCCGATGGCACTGCCGTCGGTATAGATGGTGACGTGTTTGGGGGTAGCCATAGCTCTATTATAGTCGAATAGAGTCGAAAGTTCAAAGTCTGAAGTCGCAAGTCGTTTGCCCGGGGTGGGGATGATCAAACCGGCGCTTGACGCCTGTTGTAGTTTGGTTATAGTGGCGGGTGGAGGTTATTGAGGATGCGATCTGGCTATAGGTGGGTTTGGATCATATTGTGTGGTCTGGTGTTGAATGCATGTACACCGGGCACGGTGGATGCGCCGTTGCCACTGACGACAACTCCGACATCGGCCATGCCGCATCTGGTGGTGGCGACGTTTACGCCCGTGGCCATGGCTGAGCGTGTGGCGGAGGAATCAACCTTGACCCCGGCGGACTCGTTGGCAACCCCGGAAGTGGTTCCAACCGGTGTAGCGGCTAGCGTGTTGCCTTTCACCCACTACACCGTCGTGCCGGGCGATACCCTGTTGGGTCTGGCGCTGAAATACGGCCTTCCTATGGCCGTGATTCAGTTGCAGAACGACCTGGGTAACTCAACACTGCTGAAAGCGGGACAGGAACTGGTGATTCCACCGGCAGTGGGATGGGAGGGGGCGTCGCCGTTCTGGGCTGTGTACGAAGTTCAGGAGGGTGATGTGTTGAGTGCTATTGCCACCGATTATGGGTTCGATGTGGCGACGCTGCAAGATGTCAACGGGCTGGCGGACGCGGATTTGTTAAGCGTAGGTCAGGCGTTAATTCTGCCGCTGACCGCGCCCGCGGATTTTGTCCTGGCCGAAAACCGCCCGGACCCTCCTACGGCTGTTCCACTGCCTGCGGCAACATCCATCCCCCCGGTGGTGGCGGCTAACGCGCCGCTAGTTCCAGAAGACACTTCCCCTGCTCCGACCGAGATTCCGGACACCGCACCGGTTACAGTGCCGGCTCTACCTGCTGATGTCGCCGGATTCCCTGCCGACATTTTCCGCCTCATCAACGAACAGCGCACTGCCTACGGCCTCGCGCCACTGGCATGGAATGCGACGTTGGCGCGCGCGGCCCAGCTCCACGCCGACGATTGCTACGCGCGTGGTTGGTGCGGCCACACCGGCTCCGATAGCTCGACGATGAAGGAGCGCATCATCCGCCAGGGTTATGACCCGGTGCGTTGGTCTGAGTGTTGGGCGTGGTACGACACGCCGACGATGGCGGTGGCGATGTGGATGGACGAGACCCCCCCGAACGATCCTCATCGGCGTACAATCCTCAGCACATGGCTGACGGAAGTTGGGGTAGGAGTTGTCCCCGGTAACGAGCGAGGGTATTACTTCATCGCGGATTTCGGCACACCGCGCTAACGGTTGTGTAGGGGCAACTTGAGTCATTGCCTTGACCAGGAGAGCGACTGAAGTTCGCCCCTACGCTTGTCAATGGTCGTTGCAGATGCCGTATTTTTTCTTGAGAAAATCATCCGCTGGTTGCTTGAGCATCAGATGCAGCAGCAAATCACGGTGCGTTTTGATGTACGGCAGGTCGTAGCTGTCTTCTAAGACGGGCATGAGATACGACGCCGGGCGGTAACGCAAGAGGCTTTCCTCCGAGCCGAGCACCTGCTTGACGACCTCCGGGTTGGGCGGGGCGGGCAAACGTCCAAATTCCCCTCTGAGTAGCATCTTGAATTCGTTGGACACCATCTGGTAGCGGCCCATCATCACATTGAATGTGGCCTGCGCCCCGACGATCTGGCTGGTGGGCGTCACGAGGGGAACGTAGCCTACATCGGCGCGCACCCGTGGAATCTCTTGGGTGATGGCATCCAACAGGTCAAGTTTCTGCATTTGCTTCAACTGATTTTGGAGATTGGAGAGCATTCCGCCGGGAATCTGCGCTTCGAAGATGGCGTCGTCGTAAGGGGGATAGTGCAGGTGGCACATCAGCTCGCGCATCATCGTGATGGCCTCGTGGATGTCCGTCTCGCTGTGGCGTTGGAGGCGCGTCAAAATTTGCTGGACGATATGGCGGTCCACATCATCGTAAGTGACGGGTTGATAATACTTCCCGTAGAGAGGGATAGTGCTGTGCAGTTCCTTGAACATCTCGAAGAGTGTGTGCTGGATGCGCAGGATGAGGTCTTTGTCCAGCCCGTGATCGAGACCCATTTCTTCGGCAAAAACGATGAGGATTTCGACGGGTGGATGTGAGGACCCGCCGGCAAAGGGGGTGATGGCGGTGTCAATGGCGTCGATGCCGGCGTTCATGGCAATAACAGCGTTGAGTGTGGCGACGCCCGTGGTGGTGTGGCTGTGGAAGACGAGGGGCACATGCAGATGGCGCTTGAGGGCGTCGAAGAAGTTGAATGCCTCGGTAGGATAAAGCAGTCCGGCCATGTCCTTGATGGCGATTTGATCCGCGCCTTCTTCCTCGAAGGTGCGTGCCAGTTCGACGAAATAATCGGTCGTGTGAACCGGGCTGGTGGTGTAGGAGAGCGCCGCTTCGGCTTTACCACCGTAGGCTTTTGTCGCCAGGAGCGCCAGTTGCAGGTTGCGCCAATCATTGAGGGCATCGAAGATACGCACGATGCCCACGCCGGAGCGGATGGCCTCTTTGATGACGGCGATCACCAGATCATCGGGGAAAGGCTGGTAGGCGAACAGGTTCTGGCCGCGCAGCAGGATGCGGGTCCTCTGTGAAGTTCCGAGGGTGGCATGGAAGCGATCCAGGCGTTCCCACGGATCTTCGGCAAGGAAACGAATACTGCTATCGAGGGTAGCCCCGCCCCATAATTCGAAGGCTTCATAGCCGGCGTCGTTGAGCAACGGCAGAACGCGCAACGCCTGTTCGGTGGTCATCCGCGTGGCGGCGAGGCTCTGTTGCCCGTCGCGCAATGTCAAATCGACGAAATGTACACGTTGAGTCACAGTTTACTCCTCCCTTGAAAATAGTTCCAGAGCCCCCAGAGTTCACCGAGAAAACCCCATGGCTTCGCGGGGATTGTCATATCCCCGTTCCGGTCTGGATGAAACAACTTATTCCTTATACCAAGGTTGGCGCTGATTTTGGTATGCCAAGTCCCGTTCGCCACCCGGCAAGGGCGACTGAATAGTAGAAGACCTACTGATACTGACGTTCCAGACGTTCGGCCAGCATCTTGAGCTTTGTCCATTGCTTGCGCACGACGTACAACATCGCCAGGGTCATCAACCACCGCAGTTTGCAGTCGGGTTGCCGGGCGAGGGCTTCAAAGACGGCCAGCGCTTCATCGTCCGCGCGTCTGGATTTAGCATAGGCGGCAGCGAGTTCCTCCAGGGTGGGCTGGGTCGATGGCGCTGGTGCAGCTTTCTCCTGCGCTGCCAGCACAGCCTTGCCGGCTCGTTCCATCACACTGAGCAATTGCTCCGCCGTGACCGGTTTGATGAGATAGCCATGCGCGCCGACGGCGATGGCGCGTCGCAACGTGGGCGGGTCTTTTTCCGCCGAAATGACGATGCAGATGAGATCGGGCTGATTCTGGCGCATCGTCTGGATGGCGGTCAATCCATCGACTTCGGGCATGTTGATGTCGACAAGGGCGATTTGGGGATGATATTGCTGCGCCAACGCAATCGCCTCTCGTCCATTGCTGCCCAACGCCACGACTTCGCTGTTCGGCACAAGTGACATCATCATTTGCAAACTGCGTCGGGTTTCCTCGGCGTCATCGACGATGATGACCCGCAATCTGGAGGCGGGTGATTCCTGTTGTGCTCTGGATTCTGACATAGCTGCCTCTCCTTTACGCCTTACGTTTCACGTTTGAGATGGCGAATGCCGTCTGCGCCGGCGACGATGACATCCGTTGTCAATCCCAGAAATAACCCATGTTCCACGATGCCGGCGCGTTCTTTGATCTGCGCGGCCAACAGTTCCGGCTGCGCAAGGGGACCGAAACGACAATCCAGAATCAGATTCCCTTGATCGGTTTGCAAGAGCACGCCGCTGCCGTCCTGCCGTGGGGTCACCTCGGCGCCTAACCCGGTCAGGTAGTGTGCTTGTGAGCGCCATCCGAAGGGGACAACTTCAACCGGCACGGCCCAGTGGGTCCCCAGCGCCGGAACGAGCTTGCTCTCGTCCACCACGATGATCTCGCGGCGGGTGGCCTGGGCGACAATTTTCTCCCGTAAGAGCGCGCCGCCGCCACCTTTGATGAGATTCAGCGCCGGGTCGACTTCGTCGGCCCCATCAATCGTCACATCAATGAAAGGGATGTCTTCCAGGGTGGTGAGGGGCACACCCAGCTCGCGGGCAGTTTCTTCCACCTGACGCGAGCACGGGATACCTAGCACCTCCTTGAGTTGGCCGGTTTGGATCCGCTCGGCGATGGCGCGGATGGCGAAAATGGCCGTGCTGCCATGCCCCAATCCTACGATCATGCCGGATTGAATGAATTTCACGGCGTATGTGGCCGCTTGTTGTTTGAGTCTTGCAATCTCCACGGGTGTCGCGCTTCTCCTTGTAATGTATCTATTCAGGCTCGTAAACCTGACGAAGCCACTTATTCCCTATGTCAGGTTTGGCGTAGACTTTGGTAGGCCAGGTGCTTCTGTATGACAAGATAGGCGTGTTTCTATGCGCTTATCCCCTCTGCCTCCCTTCCCTGAGGAAGGAGATAGAGGGTATGGCGGGCGGCGAAGCCGCCCGCCATACCCTTCCATCATAGAACAAAACTGCCTCAAGGTCAACTGGGACGCAGTTCTTCTGTCTGGCAGAGATCTTCTCTCGTCTCTAGCCGAATGGGGAACACATGGAACATCAGCGCGCCTGTCAGACGAATGCTCCCCCCGATGAGCAGCAGCAGGCGAATGTCGAGTATCCTGGATAGCGCCACGCCGATCAGCGGCCCGACAAACGCGCCCATGTTGATGATCGTGGAATAGAAAGCGATATAACTCGCCCGACGTTCCTCCGGACACAACTTGAGCAGGATGTTGAAGTGGCTGAGGTTCACGCCGGGATTGATGATGTTAATGAGCACCCCCCACACCAGAATCGCCGTCAGGTTGGGGAACAGACTTACCAGAAAGGCATAACTGGCGGAAAGGGGGACGGCAACCAGCAGGGTGCGCGCATCACCCCACTTGTAGATGAGCCTTTGCCAGAACGCATAGCCGATGATGACGCCGATGTTCGCCAGCGTGCTGTTTAATCCCACCCAGCCATCCGTCGCGTGGAGGTAGCGCAGAAAGAAAATGATGTACAGCGGCGCGACCAGCCAGTCGCCGAAGCCGAAGATTAGCGTATTGAGAGTGATGCGCGCGAAGTTGCGGTTTTGTCCGAACATCGCCTTGATTTGGGTCAGGGACATTCTCTGGCGCGGCGGGCGCTCCACGATTTGGCTTTCCGGCACCTTGATCTTGAGCAGATAGACCGTACTCACCAGTGAAGCCAGGAAGCCGATGATGTACATCACCTGGTAATTGGTGGGAAAAGTTGCCCAGTGGATGCCTTTGGCGGCTTCGAGCCATTGCCCGGCGAGAAACGTCAGCACGGCGACGGTGAGGCCGGCGATGATGTTGCGATTGCCAAAGACGCGCGCCCGGTCGCGTTCGGGCACCACATCGGCCAAAAGCGGATTGAAACCTGCGCTGAAAAAGGTATTCGGAATGCTGATGGCGATCAACAAACCGACCACGGCTTCCGCGCGATGGGCGGTGGTGAGCCAGGGCAGTACGGCAATCAGACCATAACCAAGCCGGGCGATCAATAGACTGCCCCAAATCCAGGGCGCGCGCTGGGTTTTGCGTTCCAAAAACCGCGCCGATGGCACCAGCAAAAAAACCGCGAGCAGGGCCGGCACCGAAGAAAGCCAGCCGATCATAGCGTTGGATGCGCCCAGTCGCACCGCGTAGGTCGCATTGAAAGACGCCGCCGCACTGAGTATCGCCGCCCAAAAGACCTCGACATACAGATACCAGATGTTATGCTCGGTCTCACCTTGCCGCTTTGGCCCACGCAGCCGGATGTGCCTGGTTTGGACTGGTCTGTTGACTTTAGCAAAAAGCTGCGACAAAAAACGACGCATGGACAGTATCCCCTTCGAGTAAAAATCCACAATTCCCGTTTGTAGTAGCGCTTGTAGTAGCGGCCTGTAGTAGCGGCCTGTAGTAGCGGCTTCAGCCGCTTTTAACGATCAATGCGCATCCGCACATCCACGGCCCACGCGCCCCTACCCGCCGCTCCGACGATCAACGGGTTAATGTCCATCTCGGCGATACAGGGAAAATCGGTCACGAGTTGCCCGACGCGCTGTAGCGTCTCGACGACGGCGGCCATGTCGCGCGGCGTTTCACCGCGCACGCCCTGCATGATGCGCCCGGCAGCCGTCTCCGCGATCATTCCCCGCGCATCCTCCGCGCCGATGGGCGCGAGACGGAAAGCCACATCATGCAGGATTTCGACATACCGACCGCCCATCCCGAACATCAACTGCGGACCGAATTGCGCGTCGCGCTTGGCCCCCAGGATGACCTCTTGGCCCGGCGGGATCATTGGCTGCACCATCGCCCGTGTACGCCCGCCGTCGGTCACCCGGGCGAAGGCCGCGCGTACCGCCTCCGCGTCGGGGAGATCGAGTGCCACCCCGCCCACGTCCGCTTTGTGGATGACGTCCGCCGCGATGCGCTTGAGCGCGACGGGGTAGCCGATCTGCTCGGCCAACGCGACGGCTTCATCGACGTGGGCGGTCAGAGCGGAGAAGGGGATAGCGATGCCGTAAGCCTCCGCTACCTGCGCAGCAGTTGCTGCGTCGAGGAAGCCGGCGCCGTTTTGTTCCCAGGCGGCCTCCAGGAGCGCCTGGGCGGCCTCGTGGTGCACATCCGTGACGGGAGCAGGGGTGAGATCGGGGCGCGCGCGGAGCCGGCAGTATTCCCACAATCCGCCGAGCGCACGCCCGGCGCGGTGGGGGTCGCGGTAGAAGGGGACACCGCCGCGGTTCAGGGTGTAAATCGCTGCGGTAAGGCTCTCACCGCCCACGAGACAGGCGACGACGGGCTTGTCGGCGTCCGCCCGTGCAGCGACGATGTGGCGCGCCACGTCGTCTACCGACGTTACTACCTGGGGCACGAACATCATGAGGAGCATATCCACATGGGGGTCTTCCAGCAGGATTTTGCCCGCCGCGCTGTACATCTCTGGATGCGGCCCGCCGAGCATGTCAATGGGATTGCCCAACTGCGTTCCGGGCGGGGTCACGGCCTTGAGGCGTTCCTGCGTTGCCGTGCTGATGGACGCCATCACGAGGCCCTGTTGGTCGAGCGTGTCGGCGGCGAGCGCCGCCGGCCCGCCGGCGTTGGTGAGGAGCGCTACGCGATTGCCATGGGGGAGCGGCTGCGTCGCCAGCGCCATGGCCACGTCGTTCTGTTCCTGAAGTGAGTGAACCATCACGACCCCTGCGCGGTGACATGCGGCGACGTAGGCGTCGTTGTTGCCCGCCAGCGCGCCGGTATGCGACGCCACGGCCTGTGTGCCGGCGGCCGTCAATCCGGCCTTGAGCATGACGATGGGCTTGTGGCGGTAGACGCTTGCGGCTGCCTCCACAAAACGTCGTCCGTCGGGCAGACCTTCGGCGTAGACGCTGATGACGCGCGTATGGGGATCGTCTTTCATCATGCGGATGCCGTCGGCGATGTCCACGTCCAACTGGTTGCCGAGGCTGGCGATGCGACTGTACCCGACGCCGACGCTGCGCGCCCAGTCGATGGAGCCGCCGCAGATCGCGCCGGAGTGCGAGACGAAGGCGATGGCCCCCGCTTCAGGCATCATCGTGATGAACGTCGTATCGAGCGGCAGATGGGCATCCATCACGCCGACGCAGTTCGGCCCGATGAGGCGTATCCCATACTGCCCGGCGATGTCTTTGAGCCTGGCTTCCAGCGCTGCGCCTTCTGGCCCCGCCTCGCGGAACCCACTGGTGATGATGATCACGGCCTTCAGGCCGCGCTCACCACAGGCGATCAACGCTTCGGGCACGGCCTCGGCGCGGATCATAATCACCGCCAGTTCGACAGGATCGGGAACATCGAGGATGCGCGGATAGACCGTCAAGCCTTGAATTTCACCGCCCTTGGGGTTGATGGGGTAAATCGGCCCGCGGTAGCCGTGCGCAATGAGATTATGCACTACGCCGTAACTCAATTTGGTGGGGTCGGCGCTCGCGCCGATCACGGCCACGCCGTGCGGATGGAAGAAATACCGGTCGAGTCCTTCATTCGTCATACATGTCTCCTACGATAGAATGAATCCTGGCGCAGGATTTTTGTCTCTATTCAAGCCGGTCAACCCTGCGAAGCAACTTATTCCCTATGCGAGCCGTCTGGCGGAAAACTCCGGGCCGGCGGGAGTCCCAACTTGTTAAGGCGGTTTTGCGTCGCTGAGAGGGTCATCGCTCTATGCCCGACTTTTAAGGCTGCAATCCGGCGATGACGACGATACGGTGACTGTCGATGCCGTAAGGATAACACGTGATCAACGTCAGCACCGGCGTGGTGGTGGAAGCCATCACGCTTACGTCCGTCGGCTCGATGATGCGCGTCTGTTCGACCCTATAACGATACACCTGGGTCTGCGTCTGTACCAGGATTTCGTCGCCAACGTTGAGTTCCGGCAGGTCGCGGAAAATCTCGCCGTAGATGTCGTTGTGTGCTGAAATGACGCTGTTGCCCCGTTCGCCGGGGTTGGCGCTGCCGATGTGATGCCCGGCGCCCTTTTTGAGCGCTTCCCAATCATCACCTTCGACGACCGGCGCGTCGACGTTGATGGCGGGGATGACGATGCGCTGTGGATGTTCGGGGCCGGCCGTGGGCACCGGCAAGGGTGTGATTGCGGCCACCAATCCCTGCAAGTGCGCCGGGATGGGCGCCGGTTCCGACTGGCGTTGCGCATCCGGTGGTGTGTGCCCGCCGGGCAGCACGACCACGCCGATGAACGGCGCGGATGTGGGGGTGGGGGGCATTTGGGTGGCGCGGCTTTCCTCGTTTATCCCTTGCACGGTGGTGAACATGCGCGCCACAACGAACAGCAATCCAAGCAGGGCTACAATTTCAATGATCAGCAAGAATTGATCCCCTACCCAGCGCCACTTGATGGGACGCCGGGCGCGCTTGGGTTTGCCAAGTTCGATGACAGCGCTGTACCGTGTGCCGGCGCTAGCCCCGGTTGTCGCCTGCCTTGCCGGCAAGAGGTCTTGCACCGGGGGCGGGGGTTGGTCGCGCAGGGGGTCCAAGGAGGCCGATTTGCTTTGCATGCGCTTGAGGCGTTCGTCCCGCCGCCGCACCTGCAGGACCTCTTCCAGTTCCTCCAGGCTCAACTCATCGACATAGCGATGGTCTTTCACTTTTCCCCCACGGCGAAAACCTCGCGCTCGAAGAACCAACGGAAAGGCGGGAGGGTAAACAGCACCCAGCGCGCCAGCCGGAAGAGAGCGTTCTCGCGGCGATGTTGTGGCGGCGTGCTCAACCACGCTTGAACGTCGCGGAAGCCGCTGCGACGCAGATTCCGCGCCAGGCTAAACATAGACTGCTCGTTGACGTGGACGTGGACATTTTCGGGGATGATCGCGCGCGGGTTTTGGGGGTAACGCTGCCCCTGGCCCATCATCATGCGCACCAGGCGTACCAGGGGATAGGCAAATCGGTCATACCAGACGTTCGGCGCGGTGTGGACGATGATCCGCCCTCCTGTTTTCAGCACACGGCGGGCTTCGGTCAGCGCCATGGCGAGTTCGGCCGGGTAAAGATGCTCGACGATGTCAAACATCAGCACACGATCAAAGGTGTTGGCCTCGAACGGCAGGTACAGGGCGGACGCTTGATAAACGCCCACGGCATGGCCTTCTTTGGCCTCGGCGGCGGCTATCGTTTGGGAGAGCTGCACGGCAGCCGCGGCATAGTCGATGCCAAAAGCGCGTCCCCCCAGACGGATGGTGTGGCGCAGCATCTCGCCGCGGCCACAGCCCACATCCAACACCGCCATTCCCGGCGCAATTCCGGCTACGGCTAAGGCTTCTGTCAAGCGTTGCGACAGGTATGCCCCCTCGCTGGATAAAAATTCCCCATATCCTTCGCAGACGTGAAGAAAGTATTGCTCGGTGTAGAACGTCGAGGGTACGGCGCCGGAAGATAGTTTGTCCACGTTAAGGCTCCTCTAATAGGCATTGGGCGAGCGGAAAAATTGTAATACGGTGCGGATAATGATTTTAATATCCAGGAGCAGGGACCAATTCTCGATGTACCACAGATCGTACTTGGTGCGCTCGATGATGGACGTGTCCTGTCGGTAGCCGTTGACCTGCGCCCAGCCGGTCAGACCTGCTTTTTCGCGGTGGCGATCCATATAGCGGGGAATACTGCGGCGGAACTGTTCCACGTAAAATGGTTGCTCCGGGCGCGGGCCGACCAGGCTCATATCTCCCAGGAGGATGTTGATGAACTGCGGGAGTTCGTCGATGTTCAATTGACGCAACAGGGCCCCTATTTTGGTGCGGCGTGGATCGTTTTCAGCAGTCCAGGTGCCGTATTTTTCGGCGTCGGCGCGCATGGAGCGAAACTTCAGGATGGGGAAGGGTTTAGCGTCCAATCCCATGCGTTCTTGCACGAAGAAAACCGGACCGGGGGATTCGAGCTTGATCAGGATAGCCGTCACGATCATCAAAGGTGAGAGGAGAATGAGGGCGGCGGCCGATCCTACAATGTCCATCCAGCGCTTGGCACTGCGCCGCCAGCCGGTGAGGGCGATATCGCGGACGGTGAGGATGGGGATGCCACCCATTTCGCCGATGCTGACCGGCCCGGCCATGATCTGGAAGAGGTCGGGATAGACACGGATGGTAACCCGTCCACGCTCACATTCGGAGATCAGCCACAGAATATCGTCGTGCGATGTTTCTTCGGGTAGCGCAATGATGACTTCGTCGGCGGCGTGCGCAGCGATGATCTGTCCCAGATGAACTGCCGCGCCCACAATCGGGGTTTGTAGCAAGGTCGTCTGGTCTGTGTCGTGAAAACTCACGACGCCCACCACATCATAGCCCAAGGTGGGTGTCCACATAATCTTTTGCAAGATCATACGGGCAATATCCCCGGTCCCCACGATCAGCACCCGTCGTCTTCCCCACCCGCGTTGAATCAGATGTTGGCGCAGCCAACTGTTGAACAGCCGCCCTACCAGCAAAAACAGCGTCGTGAGCAGCCAGGTATAGGCGACCATAACACGTGAATAATCCTGTCCCACCACGAAACCGCGCAGGGTTAATGAAGCCAATGCCACCCCCATCAACGTTCCTACAATTCCCACACTCACCAGGGCGTAGAACTCATCGACCCGCGAAGCCCGTTGCAGGTTGTAGAGCCTGGCGAAGAACCCGACTCCCAGGATGGAGACCACGTGGATGAGCAACATAGGGATATAGCCGGCGAAGGGAGGCATTCCTTCTGCCGGGTCGGGAAACGGGACGGCTATACGCAGAAAGTAAGCCAACACAAAGGCCAGGGTTGCCATCGCCATATCGGTGAGTATGAGATAAAAAACAAAAATACGATTGGCGCGTTCTGCTTTCATCACTTTACCTTTCTCACTCTTTGCGTTTCCAGACTGCCGCCGGTGTCTGGTGTCGCTCACCAAACTTATCGGCGATACGATCATTTTAGCATAGGGAAGAAGCAGGGCAAGTGCGGGGGGGATAGTGCAAATTATGGAGAGATCAGACATAATGATCAGATGAACGTCTTCCTTTTTCCAATAATCTGTCTTATACCCAAGTGCCGGTTGGAGAAGAAAGTCATCCTTTTCGAGCACAGATAGCGTTTGACGGCGGATCTCTCCCGGCATACCATGAGAGGGGAGGCATTCATTTGGCCCCCTTCTCCCTTGCAAGCGGCGGAGAAGGGGCGACAAAGAGGGGTGTGGGGGGCGACTTCGCCGTCCCTCACACCCCTTACAAAAATCTCCCTTCCGTGGGGAAGGCGGCTGGAGGAATGGACGCCACCGCCGGCCCAGGCAGGGGCGGGCACGGTCAGAGACCGGCCCGAGCGTTTGAATAGATACCAAAAAATTATCCTTATCTCAGGAGGCAACTATGACCGTTGATGTAGTTTCGACACAGGGGCAGGTGAACTGGGAGCGCTTTTTAGCGCAGCGCACCCGAAAAATGAAAAGTTCCGCCATCCGTGAATTACTTAAACTGACGCAGCAACCCGACGTCATCTCTTTTGGTGGCGGCATGCCGGCGCCTGAGCTTTTTCCGGTGCGCGAGATCGAGGAAGCGTGCAATTATCTACTGCGTGAAATGCCCAAGTTGGCGCTGCAGTACAGTACGACCGAGGGTTATCGTCCTTTACGTGAGTTCCTGGCCGATGCGATGGCAAAATATGGCATTCATCACAGCCCGGACAATATCCTGATTACCACCGGTTCGCAGCAGGCCCTGGACCTGGTGGGAAAAATTTTCCTCGACGCCGGCGCCTATGTGTTGACGGAGCGTCCTACTTACCTGGGCGCCATTCAGGCCTGGTGCGCTTACGAGGCCGAATTTGTGACCGTCCCGTTGGATGACAATGGGATGCAGGTTGAACGGTTGGAGGATGTTCTTAAAACAACACCCATTCGCTACATCTACGTTCTCCCTAATTTCCATAACCCGGCCGGTACCACGCTGTCTGAGGAACGCCGCCATCGGCTGGTGGAGATTGCCCGCCGGTACGATCTTCTCATTGTGGAAGACGATCCTTATGGCGCCCTGCGTTACACGGGCGAAGACATCATTCCCATCGCGGCGCTGGCGCCGGAACGGACCATCTACCTGGGAACTTTCTCCAAAACGCTGGCGCCGGGGCTACGCATCGGTTGGATCGTTGCACCTATGGAGATCATCCACCGGCTGGTACAAGCCAAACAAGGCGCCGATTTACATACCAGCACCTTTGACCAGATGGTAGCCAACGATATTGCGCAACGCGGCATCCTCAAAGCGCATGTGCGCAAACTGCGCCAGGTCTACGGTGAGCGGCGTGATGTGATGGTCGAGGCGCTCACCGAGTTTTGGCCGGCTGGCTCGAGTTGGACCAGGCCGCAGGGAGGGTTGTTCCTGTGGGCGCGGGTCCCTGCCGCTATCGATACGTTGGCCTTTATGCCGCAGGCGCTGGAAAAGAAAGTGGCTTATGTGCCGGGAGTGAATTTCTTCCCCTATGAGGATGGCGGACATGACGCCATGCGTTTGAATTTCTCCAACGCGCAGCCGGAGATGATCGTCGAGGGCATCCGCCGTTTGGGAGAGGCATTCAAAGAGGAATTAGCGCGCCGATAATTCAGCCGTCGGCCGTCAGCCTTGTGATACGCATCCGGGACGCATGGCGCGTCCCGGATGACCAGGGATGTTGATGGGTGTGCCGCTCAACCTTTGATGACGGCGACCGGGCGCACGCGCGCTACCAGCCGCGCGATTCCGGCACCGACGACCGAATCCACGACGAGGCTCACGTCCTTGTAGGCATACGGCGCCTCTTCGGCCAGCCCCTTGAGGCTATCGGTGCGCACCACGATCCCCTGTTGATTCAGGGCAGAGCGTACTTGCTCGCCGCGCATCTGTTTGAGAGCGGCGTTGCGGCTCATCATACGGCCTGCCCCGTGACACGTGGACCCAAACGTGTCTTTCAACGCGGTCTCCGTTCCCACCAGGACATAGGATGCCGTTCCCATGGAACCGGGAACGAGGACGGGTTGTCCCGTTTCCCGGTAGACGGCAGGTAGATCGGGGTGTCGCGGTGGAAAGGCGCGCGTCGCCCCTTTACGATGCACCACAAGCTTCATCCGCTGTCCGCCTACGGAATGTTCCTCGATTTTGGCGACGTTGTGCGTGACATCGTAGACCTGGTGCAGATTCCAGTCGCGTACCTTGCCGGCCAAAACCTGCTCGAACGAGCGGCGCACGAAATGGGCGAGGATTTGCCGGTTGGCGAAGGCGTAATTGGCCGCCGCGGCCATGGCCGCCAGATAGTCGCGCCCCTCGCGTGAGTCCACCGGCGCGGCGACCAGCTCGCGGTCGGGAATGTCGATGCCGTAACGCCGCGGGGCATCTTGCAGCACGCGGATGTATTGTCCGCATACTTCGTGTCCCAGGCCGCGCGAGCCGCAGTGAATTTGCACGACGATGTCGTCGCGCACCAGTCCGAACGCTGCGGCGATGTCGGCAGCGTAGATTTCGTCCACAACATCGATTTCGAGGAAGTGATTGCCCGCCCCCAGCGATCCCATTTGCGGGAGACCGCGCTCTTTGGCGCGCGCATCAACGGCGTCGGCGCGCGCGCCCGCGATCTGTCCGTAACTCTCGGTGCGCTCGAGGTCATCGCGGCTGGCGTAGCCTTTAGCCAGCGCCCACTCGGCCCCCTGTTCTAGCACGGCGTTCAGGTCTTGGGCGGAAAGCTGGACTGCACCCTTGCCGCCCACGCCGCTGGGGCAATTCCGGAAAATCGTCGCCGTGAGGTCTTTGAGGTATGGCGCGATGCTCGCGTAATCCAGCGACGAGGCCAGCATGCGCACCCCGCAGTTGATGTCGTAGCCGACGCCGCCCGGCGAAATGATCCCCTCATTGTAGCGGAACGCGGCCACTCCACCGATGGGGAAGCCGTAGCCCTGGTGCATGTCGGGCATCGCCATGGCGTATTTGACGATTCCCGGCAGCATGGCGACGTTCATCAGTTGCTCGACGGACTGGTCACGGAACGCCATTTCGAAGACATCCTCGTTGCCGTAGATGCGCGCCGGCACACGCATCCGCCCGTCGTAAGTCGGGGGTAGTTCCCAGACATAGTCGTTGATACGGGTAAAATCGTTTTTTTGTACCATTCCACACCTCATTTCCAAATGTTGGTATCTATTCAGGCTAGCCCGGGCGCAGCAACTTATTCCCTTTCCACTCAGATATCGAATACAATTTCCGTTTCGTAGCCTGACGACGTTTTGATAACGGCCAGGTTGTGAAATGTTGCCGCTTTGATGTATTTCGCATACGCCGTAATGGGTCTGCCGTGCGCCGTCGCGGACAACCGGGTTGGCGTCAGACCCGTAAAATCGAAGGTCGTGAAGGCCAGTCCCGCCACGTCGGCCCAGTAGAGCAGTTCGTTAAGCCAATCGATTAACAATGTCTCCACATCCTGAGCTTCCAGTGTCACCGGTACGGCACGGGTGGGCGCGGCGGCGCTGTCTGTGACGATGAAAGCGAACATGCCTTGCGCCGCCGTGGTGAAAAGATCGGGCAGATCGTCGGCCCACAGGTGCAGGGCGAGGTCGGCTGTATGTTCGATTTCTTGCCAGTGCCCCATAACTTATGCTCCGCGGATCAAATAGTCTGATAGTCGTGAGTTCAGGAGTCCTGTGATCGTTTTCATTCAGGTTCGGTTACACGCCGCGGATAATCGTGTTCACGATAAAATCCGCCAGTGCCGCAACGTCGTCCGGCCCAAAATGGGGCAGGTCGCACGCTAAACCGGGAATGTCGGTCACGCAAGCGATACGCCCTTCCACGTCGGGAATCAACTGGGGATCACAGGCTGCCCGCGTTACCTCAATTTTGGGGAAGGGGCCATGCTTGAAACCTTCGGCGATCACGAGGTCCACGTCATGAACGTCCGCCAGCGCCATCTCGAGCGTCGGCGCTGCGGCGTAACGCTGGGTGTGGACGATGCGATCGACGGTGACGAACGTGACATGGTCGGCGCCGGCGTCCCACATGCGGCGGGTATCCGTCCCCGCTATATCGGTCGCGATGTTCTGGCGGAGCGTGTGCTTGATCACGCCCACGCGGTAGCCGCGCTGTTGTAACAGCGGGATCAGGCGCTCGATCAGGGTGGTCTTGCCGCTGTGGGAACGCCCGACGAAGGAAACGATGGGCAATCTATAGTCTTGTCGTCCGGTCGTCATGGGTCCTGTAGTCTCCAGTTCGAGCGTTCTTTTTCAGTATCTATAGGACTGACGCAAATTTCCGTTTGTAGTGACGGCTTTAGCCGTTCTTAGCTCCTAAGAGACGTCTGAAGGCGTCACTACAAATCCTCCGCTTTCGCTGGTGACAGCGTTCTGTTGTGGTGCGGAAAGGAACTGCAGGACGTGCGCCAGAACAGCTTCTACGGTCAGCGTTGACGTGTCGATGTAGAGATCGCAATGGGCGCGGGCGTGCGCCAGCCGGACCGTGCGTTCGTCCTCCCACCAGGAGGAAGGCGTGGACAAACCTTCACGCTGCGCGGCGACTTCCATACTCACATCCAGGTAAATAAGAACATCGGGATTTGTCAGGCGCTGCCACATCGCCGGGGCGGCGCAGTGTTCTTGTCTGATTTCTTTGACACGATACCCTCGTCCTCTCAGGGCGCGGGTTAATTCGGACTTCCCGGAGGAACAGGGACCGACGATGCCGATGCGACGTTCATCCATCATGGGGTGTCCGGGGCAGGTGCCCCTCATCGGTTATCAGGAATGGGCATCTCGACGCGCATGGAGCGTGGACCTTCAGGATCGCCGGATTGGACATGCAACACGAGAATACTGGTGTCATCGCGGGGATGGCCGTTGTCAGCTTCGATGGCGCGCTCCAACAGGCCATCGGCCACCGCTTGCACCGAGGGGGTCGCCTGCCAGATTTTCTCGAATGCCGTCGGAATGTCCAACGGTTCTCCGCCATGTTCGCCGGCATGGCTAAAGCCATCCGTGAAGGCCAATGCGATCAACCCCGGTTCCAGATAAACCTGATCTATGGTCGGGCGTGTGTGTTGGTAGAAGCCGAGGGCGGGAGACTCGCTCTCGATCAGCATAAGGTCGCCTGCCGGTGGGCGCACGTAGACACCCGAATCGCCGCATTGCGTGATGACCAATGAGCCGCTGTCAAGGTCCACGGAGAGGATGATCAGAGTCGCCGACACCTTCCCCCGCCGCAGTTCATAGAGCATATCGTTGGCTGCGCGCGCCGCCGCACCGTCGCGTACCCCTTCGGCCAGTTCGGAAATCACTTTGCGCACCACGCGAATACTGATGGCTTTGGCTGCTTCGCCAGAGCTTTGCCCGTCGGCCAGGACGAAAGAGATGCCGCCGTGTGGACGTTCGATCATCTCCAACGTGTCCCCGCTCTCGCGCACGGCCCACTTGTTGATTTTGCCGGCAGCCACAGACAGATGCATAAGCAACTCCCTTGAAAATACACCGCTAATCTTGCTAATCTACGCGAATCTTTCTTGAAAAATGTATCTATTCAGGCTCGTAAACCTGACAAAGCCATTTATTCCCTATGCCAGGTGTGGCGCAGACTTTGGTATTGGACTTTTGACAAATGCCTCGATAAACAGGGTCCGGTATTGACAAAAAACG
>DAOOGN010000076.1:0-22489 GCA_035415725.1 Anaerolineae bacterium
AAACCTGGCATAGGGAATAAGTGGCTTCGTCAGGTTGACTGGCCTGAATAGATACTTGCAATGAAAGATTGTAGCCGTGGGAAGTATAGATGAAGACCCTGAGGGTTGGCTAACCCTTAGGGTCTTTTAGAAAGCGAAAAGTTATGTTCTACGATCAAGTCAAAATTCACGTGGTAGGCGGCCACGGTGGCAAAGGTATGGTGGCCTTTCGCCGTGAAAAATACGTTCCTTTTGGTGGTCCCTCAGGCGGGGATGGTGGCAAGGGGGGGGACGTGGTCTTCGTCGTGAGCAGTCATCTGAATACGCTCTACCATTTTGCGCATAAGAAAGAGTTTGTCGCTGCCGACGGCGAAGCGGGGGGCACCAAAGATCGCTATGGGGCGAACGGTGAGGATCTGGTGCTTAAAGTCCCGCCCGGCACGTTGGTCTATGATGCGCAGACGGGCGAATTGCTGGCGGATCTCGTCGCAGAGGGGCAGCGTGCGGTCATCGCGACAGGCGGGCGCGGCGGGCGGGGCAACATCAAGTTTGCCTCACCGACGAATCAAGCGCCCCGCATCGCCGAAAATGGCGCTCCCGGCGAAGAGCATACCTTGCGCCTGGAGTTGAAGTTGCTCGCCGACGTCGGTCTGGTGGGCATGCCCAACGCCGGCAAGTCCACACTGCTCTCCGTCACCACCGCCGCCAGGCCGGAAATCGCCGCTTATCCCTTCACGACGCTGCAGCCCAACCTGGGTGTTGTCGCCATGAGCGTGGACGAGACTTTTGTGTTGGCGGATCTGCCGGGCCTGATCGAGGGCGCGAGTGAGGGCAAGGGCCTGGGGCACGAATTCCTGCGTCACATCGAACGCACGCGCGTGCTTATTCACTTGCTGGACGGTTCGGCGCTTGATCCCGTGGCCGATTTCGAGACGATCAACGCCGAACTGGCGACATTCGGCCACGGTTTGATGGACAAGCCGCAGATCGTCACCATCAACAAGCTGGACATCCCTGGCGTGCAGGAGTTATTCCCGGAGATGCAGGCCGCTTTCGCCGCCCGTGGCTATCGCGACGTGATGGGCATTTCGGCGTTGACGAAGCTGAACACGCGGCAGTTGATGGGGCGCGCTTACCAGATGGTGCAGGAAGCGCCGTCGCCCGCACTGCACGTGCCGCTCCCGGCCGTAATCCGGTTTGAACCGGAGGTGGATGACAGCTTCAGCGTGGAGCGCGAATCCCCCGGCGTCTGGCGTGTGCATGGCGGCAGAATCGAGCGCGCCGTCTATCGCACGCAGACCAAGTGGGACGAGGCGCTGCTGCGATTGCATCGTTACCTGGAGCACGAGGGTGTGCTGGATGCGCTGCGCGAGGCCGGCGTCAAGGAAGGCGACACGGTGCGCATCGGCGACTTCGAGTTCGAGTGGCGGGATGAGGATTAGGCCGCCGGTGGGCCGATGATCCATCCCGTGCCGTTCTCTACCGCCGTCCGTTGACACTTCAGCGGCGCCGCAAGATAAAATGCGCGAAGATGGCGGCGCCGTAGCCGTTGTCGATGTTGACGACGGCAATGCCCGCGGCGCACGAGTTGAGCATCGTGAGCAACGGTGCAAGACCGTTGAAGCTGGCCCCATATCCTACACTGGTCGGCACGGCGACGACCGGGCTGGCAACCAGTCCGGCGACGACGCTGGCCAGTGCCCCTTCCATCCCTGCCACGGCGATCACAACTTCTGCCGCTTGCAGCCGCTCCACTTCACTCAATAGCCGGTGCAATCCCGCGACCCCCACGTCGTAGGCGCGTTCCACCCGCTGACCGAGGAATTCCAATGTTTGCGCAGCCTCCTCCGCCACCGGCAGGTCCGACGTTCCGCCGCAGACGACCATCACGTAAGGGGCGTCCGCCGGCAGAGAAGGCCGCGCCGTCCGCTCCAGCGTGATCAGCCGCGAGGTCGCATCGTAATGTGCCTCCGGTAGTTGCGCCTGGATAAAGGCCGCCATGTCCGGCGGAACGCGCGTGCCCAACGCGCGGTCGTGATGCTGCCACAACCGCGCCAGGATGGCTGCCGCTTGCTCCGGGGTCTTGCTCTGGCAGAAGACCGTCTCCGGCACGCCCTGGCGCAGCTCACGATGGACGTCCAGCCGCGCGAAATGCCCCACATCGTCGTAGGGCAGTGCCCGCAGGCGCTCCACAGCTCCCGCGATGTCCATCCGTCCGGCCTGCACATCCAACAAGAGTTCTCGTAGCTTATTCTCGTCCATCTTTGCCGATCACCTCGTTCATACTCCCCGAGCGGAATCCCACCAGGTCCAACGCGACGTAGGCATAGCCAAGCGCCTGGAGTGCCGCGACGATGCACTCACGGTGGGTCAGAATCGCCGCGAAATCCGCCGGCGCCACTTCGAGGCGCGCCACGTTGCCGTGATGGCGCACGCGATATTGGCGCAATCCCAGGTTGCGCAGCACTTCTTCCGCCCGGCCGATTTGGGTGAGTTTCGCCGCTGTGATGGGATCGCCGTAGGGGATGCGCGATGCCAGACACGCCGCGGAGGGTTTATCCCAGTTGGGCAGGCCCAGTTCACGGGCCACAGCGCGGATGTCAGCTTTGGTAAAGCCGGCTTCTTGCAGCGGACTGCGTATCCCGTACTCGCGGGCCGCGCGCGCCCCGGGGCGGTAGTCGCCGGCGTCGTCGGCGTTGGCGCCGTCGATGACATAGCGATAGCCTTCCTGCCGGGCGTATTCGACCCATTGCCTGCCTACCGCAGCCTTGCAGAAGTAGCAGCGATCGGGCGTGTTCGCCAGAAAGCGTTCATCTTCCATCTCGTGCTTGGCAAGGACTGCATGACGCGCGCCGATCTGCCGGGCGATGGCTTTAGCCTCGGCCAGCTCGTCATCCGGCAGCGTCGGTGAGACCGCCGTTACCGCCAGAGCGCGTTCGCCCAAGACCGTGTGAGCAAGTTTCAGCAGCAGTGTGCTATCGACGCCGCCGGAATAGGCCACCAGCACGCTTTCCATATCCAGTAAAATTTGTTTCACCCGTTCGACTTTATCATTCATCCCTTTGTTCCATCCTTAGAATCAAAGTAAACTTTTAGTCTTGTGAACGTAGCAACTTTTTCAATGGCTTACCCCCTCTCCCCCTTCCTCCGTAAGCGGGGGAAAGGGGAGAATTTTTTGGGGAGGGTTTTTGCAAGCGGGCGCAGCCCGCTTGCAAAAACCCTTATCTCTTCTGTCCTCTCCCCAGTCTGCTGGGGTGGGGACAGGGGGAGGGGAAATCTCCTCACAGCACACTGTACTCACAGAACTAAACGGTTACGAATCAAACAGGGTGATCGGTGAGACAACCCTGTCGGCGCCATGATTAGCGGTGATTATCTCATAAAACCCGGCCTTAGGCAAGACCGCGCCGAAAAAACACCAGGGACACTGCTTGGGCTGGCCTCCGCCCGCTCCCGCCCACGCCCGGGCCGGCGGCGGCTCGTTCCGGGTTAGGGCATTGCCCCCTTTCGTCCGACGGAACAATCTGTTGCAAAGAGCGGTCTTGGTGGTAGAATGACGCAGCGCACAGACCGGGGCGGTAAATGCCCGCAGAATGCCGGATCCATAACCGCACTCCACATTCTGCCATTGCGTATCGAAGGTCATTGTGACAGATAAAAGTGAACAGTTTTCCGCGGAGTCCCGAAAAGTCACGCGCGCGGCGGCGCTGATTTCTATAGGAAACATTATCAGCCGCGCTCTGGGGCTGCTCCGGGATATGGCGAAATCGTATTTCTTTGGCGCTGGCGGGGCCGTCAGCGCCTTTGATGTTGCCGCGCAGGTTCCTACGATGTTCTACGATCAATTCGTCGGCGGTTTGCTCAACTCGGCGCTGGTGCCGGTTTTCTCCGATTACGCCGCTGATGAGGACCACGCGGAACTCTGGCGGGTGTTCAGCTTTGTCCTCTCGCTCATCACGATCGTGCTTGGGGTGGCGGTGCTCATCGTGGAATTGGCCGCGCCAGGGATCGCCCACCTCCTGGGCAAGGGCCTTGATCCCCACTACCTGAGCCTGGCTACAACCATGATCCGCATTACGGCGCCGGCTGTTTTCTTCCTCAACATAGCCGGGTTGATCTCCAGCGTGCTGTACGCGCTGCAACGTTTCACTCTGCCGGCGTTCACCGCCGCCGTATTTAACGCGACGGTCGTGTTGGTCATTTTCATCGGCCATAAGGTGCTCGACACCCGTGCGTTGGCGGTGGGATGGCTCTGTGCCAGTATGGCGCAGGCGCTCTTCCAGTGGCCCGGCCTGCGCGGGGCGCGCGTGCGGCTACAATCCCCTTTCCCCCTGCACCCGGCCGTGATCAAAATGGGACAACTCTACCTGCCTATCGGACTGGGCCTGCTGGTCGATCAAGCCGCCGTAGCTTTGAGCTTCAACATCGCTTCACAGACCGGGCCAAGCGGCATCGCCTGGATGAAGTATGCTTCCACCTTAATCCAGTTTCCGCTAGGGCTGATCGTTTCGGCCATCTCCCTGGCGATTTTGCCGGTTCTCTCACGCTATGCTGCCGACGCCGATGAAGATGCCTTTCGCGCCACCCTGGCGCGCGGACTCAGGCTGGTGTTGATTCTCGTGGTGCCGGCGGCGATGGCTTTGATAGTGATGGGAGAGCCGGTCGTCGCCCTCCTCTTCCAACGCGGCGAGTTTTTGCCCAGCGATACGGTGGCTACGGTGAGCGCCCTGCGGTTTTCCATCCTGGGACTGGTCTTTGCCGCGCTCGATCAACCGTTGGTATTCGCCTTTTACGCCCGCCAGGATACGTGGACCCCGGCGCTTGTCGGTGTGGGGACGACGGTGCTTTATGTGGTGTTGGCGGTCGTTCCCACCCTCTTTGGCCCACCCCAGTTGTGGGCGTTGATCCTGGCGAATTCGCTCAAACTTATGGCTCACGCGCTGGTGATGCTCTACCTCTTTACCCACAAAGTGGGCAGTTTGGCGCCGTATGGCATGGGGCGGACAACGTTGGTCGCACTTGGCGCGGCCATCGTGATGGCGCTGCCGGTGATGGGACTCATGTCCCTCCTCAGAAATTATGTCCCTGCCGGGTCGTGGGGATACTTGATACGCACCCTTGCCGGAGCCGTAGTCGGCGCAAGCACCTATCTTATCCTCTTGCGGGTGATGGATGTGGAAGAGCTGGCGCTTTTGCGACAGGTGTTCCGGCGACTGCCGCTTGATGAAGGATAGAACATGCAGCCAAAAACACCTCTGGCACTCCGCGGGATGCTCGCCCTGCTCGTTATCGTGATGACGGGGTGTACGTCACTCCAGAACGAGCCGATGCCTCTGCCCGAAAAACAAATCATTGTTCTGTGGCATACTTTCACCGGTACGGAATCGCAAGCCTTGCAAGCCTTGACCGATCAGTTCAACGCGGAAAATTCCCGGGATATTGTTTTGATCGCCGAATACCAGGAGGATATCAGCGCCAAAATTGAAACCGCCTCCGTCGAACACCGCCCTGACCTGGTGATTATCTGGCCGAAGGATATGCAGAGCTACATCACGTCCGGTTTAATCGGCGCAGCGCCCGATCTCTCGTCGGTGGTACGCCGTGAGCGCGCCGACTTACTACCGATGGCGTCTGCCCTCTACACGGTCAACGGCACATTGCAAGCCCTGCCGCTGGGGCTGATCACCTACCTGATGTACTACAACGTGGATTGGTTGGGCGATCTGGGTTACACGCCCGCCACGGCAACGTGGGAAGACTGGCAGCGAACGGCCTGTGCAGCGACCAATCCTCTCGGCGGGCAGGTGGGAGTGGGCCTTCCTGCCCATCCCAGCAGTCTTTTGGCGTTCCTGACCTCCGGTGGCGCAGAGATCGTCGATGCCGATGGCTATTACAATTTTGCCGACCAGGCCGGTCTGCAAACCGCCACCGTGCTCAACGCCGTCTTGGGTGGATCATGTGGCATTGTCCACCACGAGGCCGACACAGGGATCACGCGACTCAGCCACAGTTCTATGGCGATGTTAGTAGAATCGAGCCTGCGCCTTAAAGAGATCGAGCAAGCTGTCAGCAAGGGGCGCAACTTCAAAGTGGGGCTGACGGCACTGCCGGGTCCTGCCGGCGCCGGTCCGACTCTGTGGCATGGACCGGGCATGGTGGTGATCGCACCGGAGGGAGCGCGGCGCGATGCGGCGCTTAACGTTTTGGGATGGTTCTTGTCCTCCGAGGCGCAGTCCATGTGGAGCGCGGCAACGCACTATTTACCGGTGCGCCGCTCGCTCATCGAAGCGCAACTTGCCGCCGAGAACCTGTCGGAAGTCGAAAGCGGCTTGTTGCAGATCACGCTCGCGGCGGCGGAAAATGGGACCTGGGTGGCCTGGCCGCGTCACACGGATACCATAGCCTGCCGCGCCTCGCTTCTGCGGGGTTTGCTGTCGCTCAGCGAAAGCACAACGACGCCCGGCGCGTACATCGATATCGCCGTCACCGCGTGCAATACGGGAGTGAAGCCATGAATCCCGCCGCCGGACGGCAAAACCATTGCGTGCCGCTCCGTCGCCGCCTCCGGCATTTCGCACCGGCGATACTGCTGGCCCTGCTTCTGCTCGGCGGATTGCCGCGGGCGGCAGCGTTACAAGATAGCCCGGCCGTCGAATTCTACCAACTGGTCAACCGTACCCGCCTGAACCTGGGGCTGGCACCCTTTGGCTCGTCGACGCTGTTGACGCAGGCGGCACAACGTCACGCGGACGACATCGTCAACCGCGGCGTCGCTACCCACGCCGGCGCAGACGGTTCCGACTACCGGAAGCGCATTCGTGAGGCCGGCTACCGCGCGTGGAACGATGGCCTGCTGGTCGATGAAGCGGTGTGGCTGGGCCTGGGCAAGCCTACCGATGCCCTCAACTGGTTCTATGAGCAGGCCGAAGAATGGACGCGCTTTACCGACACGCGGTATCGGGAGATCGGCGTAGGCTATGCCGAGGATGGACAGGGTGTCCACTACTTCGTGATCACCTTTGGCGCGCGTCCCGGCGTGCTGCCTATCTTCATCAATGATGGCGCTGCTGTGACCGATTCCCCGCTGGTCGCCGTGCGTCTGACGAACGAGAACGCCGAGCCGCTAGGCGAAGGTTCCTGGATCGGCAAAGCTATCGAAGTGCAGTTGAGCAACACGCCCGACTTCAGCGACGTCCCCTGGCAGCCCTGGGAAGAACTGCTGCCCTGGTCGTTAGCCGGGACAGAACCCGGCGATTATTCGGTGTACGTGCAGTTCCGCGATGGTGCCGGTCGCACGACCGTGGCCGAAGCTACCATCCGCCTCGTCGCGCCCGGCGAAGTTCCGCCCACGTCCACGCCATGGTCAGGCATCGTTCTGCCAACGCCGGCGCAGCTCCCCACGGGACCGGAAACGCCGGCCGCGGTACAACCCACCGTGGAAACGGGTGCTCATGCCACAGCGACGCCACCCCTGTCCTCGACAGAAGTGACCCCTCTTCCTACCTGGACCCCCCTTGTAGACCTGGAACTCCAGGATACGGAATCCAAACCGGCGACCTGGCCTCTCCTGGTCGGATTTCTGCTCCAGGGCGTTGCTCTTCTCTTAGGGATAGCCGCATTTTTGCGTCGTCGGTAACACGATCTGGGGACGCCACGTACTGCAACAAAGTGCGTGGCGCCTGTTTATGTCGGTGATCGGAGGCAGGGATGAAAAAACTCAAGCAACACCCCAAATTCAATGTCATCATGCGCAGCATCTATGATTATGGGCTCATCTTCGTCGGCTCGGTGATCATCGCGGCCAACGTGCCGCTGTTCCTGGAGCCGAACCACGTCGTTTCTACCGGCGTGACCGGCATCGGCATGCTGGCGTACTATGTGTGGGGATGGCCCATCGGCCTGGTGACGCTGCTGATCAACATCCCGCTGCTGCTGGCGGGGATCAAATGGGGCGGCGGCCTGCGCTTTTTTGCCCGCACCATCTTTGCCGTGATCGTGCTCACGGTATCCATCGACGTGCTGAGCCAGTATCTGACGCCGGTTGCCGCCGACCCGCTGCTCTACACGCTCTTCGGAGGGTTGCTGGACGGCGTCGGCATCGGCCTGGTCTTGCGTGGGCGCGGGACGACGGGCGGGACGGACATCGTGGTGCAATTGCTGGCACGCTATCACAGCATCTCCTTCGGACAGGTGCTCATGGCGGTCAACGGGGTCATTCTCCTGGGCGCGGCAGTCGTGGTCGGCGTCACGCCGGTATTGTACGCGCTGGTCGTCAACTTCGTCTCGGGGCGCGTGGTGGATTTTGTCCAGGAAGGCGTCGGCTATGCGCGTTCGGTGTTGATCGTCTCTGACGCGCATGCGAGGGTACGTCAGGCGATTTTTGAGCAATTGGAGCGCGGGGTGACGGTGCTGGAAGCGCGTGGCGGCTATACGGAAACGCCACGACCGGCGCTGTACGTGGTGGTCTACCGCACCCAAATCACCCAGCTCAAAAACATCATTGCGGAGATAGACCCGAACGCTTTTGTTGTGGTCTCCGAGGCGCATGAGGTATTAGGGGAAGGTTTTCGCTCGACGGCGGGGGCCGTTTAGCGTTCCACAAACGCTATCTAAATGACGTTCCCGTGCGACGTGAGTAGCGCTATGTCGCGGGAAATTCTCCTGCCAGCACCGTCTCCAACGCGGTGATGGCGACTTCGAGCATCCCGTCGTCCGGTTCGCGGGTGGTGAGCCGCTGCAATGCCAGGTTGGGGGTGATGATGGCGCGGATGATGGGGTTGTGTGCGTGCTTGCCGGTGAAACGCAAGACTTCGTAGGCGATGCCGGCGATGACCGGCAGCAACAGCAGCCGCGAGGCGATGCGGATCGGGAACGCCGGCTGGCCCAACGGCACAAACACCAGGATCGAGATGAAGACGACGATGAGCAGAAACGCCGTCCCGCAGCGCGCGTGGGCAGTCGAAAAGGTGCGCACGCTTTCCACGGTCAAGGGAGCGCCGGTTTCGTGCGCGTTGACGGTCTTGTGCTCCGCCCCGTGATAGGCGAAAACGCGGCGGATGTCTTCCATCTGCCCGACGGCGGCAATGTAGCCGATGAGCAAGGCGAGCCGGATGAGGCCCTCGACGAGGTTGAAGAGCAGCGCGTGCTCCTGCACGAGCAGTCCCGCTACAAACGACGGCAGCACCATAAAAAGCGCCATACCGCCCAACAACCCCAGCGCGCCGCTGGCAATGCCCATGCCGCCGCTCAGCGTGAACTCCGGGTCCTCGGCCTGGCCGACGACTTCGGCGGAGAAAAATAACGCCTTCATCCCCAGACCGAGGGAATCCCACAACATCGGCACGCCGCGCAGGAAGGGGATTTTGCTGCAGGCCCCGCGGTAAAGATTGCCCAACGGTTCCTGCTTGACCACCACTTCACCGTCCGGACGGCGCACCGCAATCGCGGCGTTGTATTGGCCGCGCATCATTACGCCTTCGATCACCGCCTGGCCGCCATAGGACCAGCCGAGTGTCTTATGTTGGGTCGCTTCCACAGTATCTTCTGACGTATCTTCTGACATTATTCTCCTTGTAGACGTTCCAACGTTGAAACGTTGGAACATTCAAACGTTCCGGCGCGCCTTCTCCCACGCTCCCATGATGGCGCGATGCAAGAGCACTTGCGCCATTTCTAGCCGGTATTCGGCACTGCCGCGAAAATCGCCGCGAGGTTTCAACTCGGCCAGCGACACGGGCAGCGCGCTGGCGACTTTCTCGCGCGTGAGCAGTTGACCCTTGAGCAGGTGCTCGGTCTTGTAGAGCCGGGCGGGTTTCGCCTCCGCGCCGCCGACGGCCAGGCGAATTTCTGCGGGAAGCCCCTCGTCCACGGCCACGTAAGCGGCTGCGCATACGATGGGTTTGTCCTGCGGTGAGCGTCCGACCACTTCAAAGGCGGCAGCACTGCGCGCGGGGGGACGTTTGATGCGCACTTCGGTGATGAGCACGCGCGTCTTGATCAGCCGGTCGCGGTAGGCCACGAAGCTGGTGAACGGCGCGGTATGCACCGTTG
This sequence comes from Anaerolineae bacterium, assembly GCA_035415725.1. GTDB lineage: Bacteria > Chloroflexota > Anaerolineae > B4-G1 > SLSP01 > DSWT01. The sequence goes on from DAOOGN010000076.1 coordinate 10,030, forward strand.
GATCGGCGTAGAGGATGTCGGTATCCAGCACCAGCAATGCCGTGGTCAGTGGATCGGCGGGTCCGGCGACGATGAGCGTCCCGCCGAGTGTGCCCTGTTCGCGCAGATGGCGCGATTGGGTATATCCCGCCGCCCGGGCAAGAATTCCATTTGCCAGCGTACCGGCGTCGGGATGATCGATGATGGCCTGGAGGGTGACCGTGGCTCCTATCTGTACACCGGCGATGTTGCTGTCGAGGATGTTGAGGCCGGCCGCCTGCAGATCCACGACCATTTCCAGGTGCGGGTCTCCCTGCGCCACCGTCCATGCGCCGCCGCCGATGTAGATCGCGTTGGGGTTCGACTGTACCAGCGCGACGGCATCCTCGATGTTCTTAGCGCGTTTATAACTCTTTACATTTCGCAGCATACACACCTCCAAGGAGTAGGGAGTAGGAAGTAAGGAGTAAGGGCAGATGAACCGCCCCTCAACTCCAAACTCACAACTCTTAACTCATAACTCTTATCCCCAATACTTGCGTTCTTCTTCCCACGCTTTGAGCATGTCGGCGGACGGATAGACGACAACGGCCATGGCTTCGGCGGTGACGGTGCCGTCAGGAAGGCGGATCTCACCGGCGACTTCCGCCGTCCGTGAGCGCAGCGACACGACCCATCCAACGGCTGTCAGCGGCGTTTCCGTGGGGGTAGGCCGGCGATAGCGCATTTCCAGCCTGGCCGTGACCCAGAACTGTTCCTCATCCCGCCCGATGTTGATGGCGCGGCCCGTCGTCTCGTCAAGAATGGTGGCCAGGACGCCCCCGTGGACGACGCCCGGATACCCCTGATATGAATCGGGGATGTTCAACGGCGCCACGATGTGGTGCGTTTCCGGATCCTCGTAGAAGCACAAATGCAGTCCTACCGGATTCTCGCGTCCACATGCAAAACACATCCGTGACGTTCTTTGTAGTTTCCACGCTGCTCCAATCTCAACCATTTCTCTTCCTCCATCTCTTACTTCTCTTCCCGCATATAGGCTTTTCCCAGTGCTGCCGGCGCGCCGATGCGGTGTTTGAGGTTCTCCCACCACGTCATGATGACCAATACCAGGATCGTCACCAGGTAGGGCAACATGTTCAGGTAGGCGGCAGGGATGGTCGTCCCGCTGGCCTGCAGACGGAACTGTACGGCGTTGATGCCGCCGAAGAGCACGGCTCCCAAGACGGCGCGCGCCGGGTTCCACATGGCGAAGATGACCAGCGCGATGGCGATCCAACCGCGCCCACCGGTGATGTTCTCCGTCCAGCCGGGCGCATAAGCCAATGAAAGATGCGCCCCACCAAAGCCTACCAACATCCCGCCGAGAATCGTGTACTCATAGCGGATTTTGGTCACATTGATGCCCATCGCCTCCGCCGTTTGTGGGCTTTCGCCGACTGCTCGCAGGTTAAGGCCGTTGCGTGTCTTGTACAGGTAATACGTCGCCATAGGAACAAGGAAGTATAGCAGATAGGTGAGAATATCCTGTTTGAACAGCGCCCCCACTAAAGGCGCTTGACTCAACCCTGGAATCTCGATGGGGCTGAAGCGTGGTCCGACCATCCCGACGAGGCTGCGGTTGTTGGAGGCCGGTCCCAGGCGTTCACCCAGGAAGCTCGCCAGGCCGCTGCCAAATAACGTGATGCTCAATCCGCTGACTACCTGATTGGCGCGCATGGTGATGGTGAGGAAAGCGTGAATGGCCGCCAGCGTCATCCCGACCAGCATGGCGACGAGCACGCCGAGCCACGGACTGCCGGTGTAGTAGGCTGTGGCGAACGCCGTCACGGCGCCGCTCAACATCATCCCTTCCAAACCCAGGTTGAGGATGCCGGAGCGCTCGGTGTAGATTTCACCCACCGTCGCATAAATCAGCGATGTACCGGCGCGTAAGGTAATGGTGAGGACTTGGGTTAGCAACGCGAGCCATTCGATCATGAGGCCGCCTCCGTCTGCGAGGGCGTTTCACGGCGCACGAGGTGGATGCGATATTCGGTGAAGATCGTCCCCGCCAGCATTGGAATGAGGATCATCCCTTGCAATACCAATCCCACCGAGGCCGGCAGGCGCATCTTCATCTGAATCTGATCGCCGCCCACCAACAGCGCCCCCATCAGCATCGCCACCAACAAGATCACAATGGGGTTGAGCTGCGCCATCCACGCGACGATGATGGCGGTGTAGCCATAGCCGACGGAAAGCCCTTGTTGCAGGCGACGCGAAAGGCCGAGCACCTCGCACGCGCCCGCCAGGCCGCTCAACGCGCCGGAGAGGAGCAGCGCCAGCACGATGTTCTGGGCGATGTTGATGCCCAGGTAGCGCGCTGCCGTCTGATTTTCGCCGATGATTTTTAGCTCAAAACCCCAACGGGTGTAAGTGAAGATGAACCATAGCACGAAAGCCAAAATAAGGGCAAAGATAAGTCCGATGTTCGCCCGCCCGGCGATTTGTGGCAACCAGGCTGTTTCAGGGAATTTGACCGTGCCAGAGTTGTAGCCCGGCGCGCGCCACGCGATGTAGAACAGGTGCTCGGAATAGAGGATGGCGACATAGTTGAGCATCAGCGTCGTCAACGTTTCATCGACCTTGAGATAGGCTTTGAGCAATGCCGGGATGCCGGACCACAGCGCCCCTGCCACCATTCCGGCGAGGATCGCCAGCGGCAGTACCGTCCAATCGGGCAGCCCCGGCGATACATACAGCGCCACGCCCGCCGCCGCTACTCCGCCGAGCGTCAACTGCCCCTCCGCGCCGATGTTCCAATAGCGCATACGAAAGGCGATGGAGACTCCCAGCCCCGTCAACATCAGGGGGATGGCCTTGACCAGCGTTTCGGTGAGGCCATACCACGAGCCGAACGCACCCTTGGCCATGGCGGCATAAGTGGTGAAGGGGTTCGCGCCCGAAACGGCCAGTAATATCGCGCCGAAAATCAGCGAGACGATGAACGAGACAACCGGCACGAGCACCAGCGCCAAGCGGGAAATGGACTCGCGTTTTTCAAAGACAATACGCATAGAACCTCAATTATATCATAGGACTTACGCAAATTTTCGTTTGTAGTGGCAGCTTCAGCCGCTCTTAGCTTCTAAGAGACACCTGAATGCATCACTACCAATCCTCCACCATCAGCCAACCTTCACCTCAGATGTACTTCAGAGGGTTGAATATCTATGCTGTTTCTTGGCATACAATGTCGGGCCGTTTCATGTTTTTGCAGGTTATTTTAAGACCGGGTGAGACCTTTATTCTAGCTCTCCGTCGTAATTAAACTCGACTCTGCTTTGGTGGATGATTTCATCAAGAATATCTCGCAGATACCCCTGAGCAGTCGCCTCCAGAAAGCGCTGCCGCAAAACAACTAGATTGATTATCTCTTCTATGCAGTTCATATACTTTTCAACAATTGTCTTGATAGAATACTGTCTTTCTGCTCCTGCCCGTAGTTTTTGCTCTAGCTCGTCTATGGCTTCTTCTGATTTTATGACAAAGGAAATGGGGTAACGTTCGATTTTATCTATGTCGAGGAAGTATTTCCTTGTGTCCAGTGTCTCCGTGACTTGGAAGAATCTGCCCAAAGGGCGCATAACAAAATCTATGCCTCCGTCGTTAGCATTTGTGCGTCCAGTTTTATAGAGCTTCAGGCTTTCTTCTTGAACACTTTCTGGGCTATAACCGAAGTAAACTGTTTGATCGTGATAATAGAATTTCAAGATGGCGTAACTTACTATCTCGAACACACGTGCATCAACATTGGGGGCAAGCAACCCCATGATAAAGTTCTCCACGGTTGTGTTACTCGCTATAGCAACACTTTTCAGGCGCTCGCAAGTTTCAACAAACTTCTTAAATGCGCTTTGCTTGGCTTCAATATAAAGATTGATGATCTTTATGATAGACTGTGCAATGTTATAAGTCTTTCCTTCCACTTTGATCTTGAGAAGATTCTCGTTTATCCAATAACGGTTTGTTTGTGGGTCTCGCAGGATTGGAATATATTCAACTTGTGGAAAATACTTCTTGAATTCTTCATTCAGCCGGCTGTTGAGCGCATGGTTTTGCAGTTTGCTCCCAAAAGGTAATTCGCGTTGCCGTTGGAATAAGTCAGTGAATCTTGCCCCTGCATAATCGGTATAATCATTTCTTTGGTCAAACCCGTTCTTTATGTAATCTTCAACCAATACGTAAACAGCGTAAATGTTGGCAAAACTTCCCCGTGCTTTTGCTCCACGAGTCGCTGATTTGGTTTTAATATTCAAGTATTGAAGCAAGGGACTTTTTTCGTATATATCTTCCCCTGCTTTGCCAAATGCCGCGGCCAGAACCTGTTGTATTTGACTCGTGAATTCGTGTTCCATACTTATGAACGTTCCAATAGACGTGGTTGAGTCGGAACAGGTTTCTCATAGAAGCACAATTCGCGCTCAAGTTCTTTATCTTGATAACAGGTAAGTATCTCCAAACGGCGGAGGCCGATTTTAATGTACTCTTCTTCTATTTCTATGCCGATAGATCGGCGCTTCCATTTTTTCGCCACAACAGAGGTTGTGAAAGTACCGGCGAAGGGATCGATAACCAAATCCCCAGGATTGGAACTGGCAAGAATGATACGCTCTAGCAGTGCTAGAGGCTTTTGCGTAGGGTGATTTTCGTATTCGGCCATCCGATAGCGAACTCGTGGGATTTCCCATACATTTCCCGGGACCTTCTGGGTGTTATACATGGAAGGAACCGGTTTCCGATAATCGATGAGCTTGCGTTTTGCCCCGGTCTTGGCTTCAATCAAAATATCATTCGAGTTAAATGTATACTGTTTTACATCTTTAACGCAAAATAAGATCGGCTCATACAAAGAACCGAAATATCTCTTGGCTTGGACACCCGAACTATCATAGAACCACACGATTCTCGACAAGATATGTAGTTTTTTGCCCAGATAAATGTCAAGATAGGGCATATATTGAGTTGCGGCCATTAGATAGAGACTGCCTGTAGGTTTGAGTTTTCTTATACACAAATCAAGCCATTGATAGCACCAGTCCAGGTACTCATCGTCCGAAGCCCATTTATCCCTTCTGCCATTGAAATTTTTACCGATGTTGTAAGGGGGATCTGCAAAAACAAGGTCTACCGATGCATCAGGGATCACCTCTGAAAGAACTTGAAGCGCATCACCCCAGTATATTTTGTGACCATCTTTTTCGAATACCTGCACCATCTTCCACTCCAGAAAATCTTTAAGTAACTTGCCGTGCCTAAATAATTTTCAATCTCGTAGATCTAATTTTGCTGGGTCTGAATCGCCGGATCCAGACCCGAACGGAGATCTGGCGATCCTATCGGAGCATTTTGTGATCTACTGAATCCCTCAGTCTTCAATTTTATGTGCCCCGGCCATCATCAGGCCCAGCATTTCGATGTCGGCGGCAGCGGCAGGAACGATGCCCATCACGCGCCCCTCGAACAACACGGCAATGCGGTCCGCTATCGTCAACAGCTCCTCCAGGTCTTCGGAGATCAGCAGTACCGCCCGCCCGGCGTCGCGCTGTTCCAACAGACGATGACGCACGGCTTCGGTAGCGCCCACGTCCAGCCCGCGCGAGGGGTAGACGGCGACCAACAGGCCTGCGCAGGCATCGATTTCGCGCGCCAGGATGACTTTCTGAATGTTCCCGCCGGAGAGGAATTTGATATGCGTTTGTGGCGTCGGCGTCGCAATGCGAAAGGCGTCGATCATGCGACGCGCCAGTTCCAGGATGTGGCGGGGATATAGAATTCCGCGCTGCGTCAGCGGCGGCTGGCGGTATCCTTTCATCGCGATGTTGTCGGCGACGGCCATGTCACCTACCACACCCATGCCGAGGCGGTCGGCGGGAATGTGACTGACGCCGGAGCGGATAATGTCCAGGGGAGGCTTGTTGGTGCGCTCCTGGCCGTTGATGAAGACCTGCCCCTGGGTCACTTTGCGCAAACCGGTGACGACTTCGGCCAGTTCGCGCTGGCCGTTGCCCGCCACGCCGGCGATGCCCAAAATTTCTCCACCCCAAAGGGAGAGTGACACGCCGCACAGCGCCGGAAGTCCTTTGTCGCTATCGGCGTGAACATCGCGCAATTCCAGCACCACCTCGCCCGGTGTACAGGCGTTCTTTTCCAGCCGGAACAGTACCTCACGCCCAACCATCAGCCGCGCCAACTCCTGCGGGTTCGTCTCTGACGTCTTTTTGACGGCGACAACCCTGCCCGCCTGCATGACGCTCACCCGCTGCGAAAACTCCATCACCTCTTCCATCTTATGGGTGATGAAGATGGCGGATTTGCCTTCGCTTGTCATAATCTTGATGATGTTGCCCAGCTCGTGAGATTCCTGCGGCGTCAGGACGGCGGTCGGCTCGTCCAGAATCAGGATCTCCGCGCCGCGATGCAGGAGTTTGAGGATTTCCACGCGCTGCTGCTCGCCCACGCTTAATTGCCAGATGTAGGCGTGAGGATCGACTTCGAGGTGGTAATGTTGCGAGATTTCACGAATACGCCGTGAAATCTCATCGAGGTGCGGCACAAACGGCAGATCGGTCATCCCCAGGATGATATTTTCGGCGACGGTCATCGTCGGCACGAGCATGAAATTCTGGTGGACCATGCCGATGCCGAGCGTGGCGGCGTCGCGCGGGGAATGGATTTCGACGCGCTGCCCACGCACAAAGATGTCACCCCGCTCGGGTCGGTACAATCCCACGAGGATGTTCATCAATGTGCTTTTTCCGGCCCCATTCTCGCCGAGCAGTGCCAACACTTCGCCGGGATATAACTCCAGATTGGCATGGTCATTGGCCAGGACGCCGGGAAAATGTTTGGTGATCCCATGCATTTCCAGGATGGGGGTAGGACGGATGGGGGTGCTCATCGCTATGCGCTCAAATTTGAAACCAGACCTGACAGGTCTCAGAACATCTGTCAGGTCTGGTCACGTATCTTAGTCGGTGGGAATCGTCCCGACGACGCCTTCGACAAAGAACTGCATGTTCAACTGCTCTTCGTCGCTGACACACTGACCGGCGGCCACGACTTCGTTGCCCGCTTGATCCTTGATGGGACCGCAGAAGACAAAGTCTTTCTTCAGCAACTCCTGCCGTGTCTCTTCGACGAGGTCACGGACATCCTGCGGCACCTTGGGACTGAATTCGGCCAGCCGCACAACATCCTCGTTCATCCCTTCCCAATATGAGTGGGTCTTCCACTTGCCATCGATGGCATTCTGCACCGTTTCAATGTAGTATACACCCCAATTCCACATTGGGCTGGTGAGCACCGTGTCGCCGACGAACGCGCGCATGTCGGAGTCATAGCCAATGCCCAACGCACCGCGTTCCTGGGCAGCCTTCTGCGGCTCAGTGGTGTCTTGGTGCTGGGCGATGATGTCGGCGCCGGCATCCAGCAGCGCCACGGCGGCCTCGCGTTCCTTCACCGGATCGTACCAGGTGTTGGTCCACACCACGGTGACCTTCGCGTCCGGGTTCACCGAGCGCACACCGAGTGTGAAGGCGTTGATGCCGCGCACCACTTCGGGGATGGGGAACGCAGCGACGTAGCCGATGTTGTTGCTCTGGGTCATCTTGCCGGCGACGATACCGGAAAGATAGCGGGGCTGTTCGATTCGCCCGAAGTAGGTAGCCATATTGTCGAGCGTCTTGTACCCGGAGCAATGTTCAAATTTGACCTCCGGGAATTCCTGCGCCACTTCGTACATATAATCCATATACCCGAACGACGTGGCGAAGATCATATCGTAACCTTCCTGGGCATACTGACGGATCACGCGCGCTGCATCTGGCCCTTCCGCGACGTTTTCGATGTAGGTCGTTTCGATCTTGTCGCCAAAATGTTCTTCGAGCATTTTGCGACCGCGGTCGTGCTCGTAAGTCCACCCCAGGTCGCCGGGAGGCCCGATGTAGACAAACGCCACTCTGAAAGGTTCACCGGTTTTCGATGCCCCTCCGCCGTCGCAAGCCGGCAATAGCATCGCTACGACGAGCAAAAGCGCCACCCCTGTCCAAATCTTCCGTTTCATTGTAACATCCTCCTTCAAACTAGTGAAAAAACTGAAAAGTAAACCGAATGTTGGGACTTGAAACAAGATTTCTTCCGCACACCTCCTCAAGCAATCTGATCGTTGTCAGACTGTTCGTCAGGACAACGAACCCTACTCCCCATATTAAAGGGATAAGACGGCTTGTCAAGCCAGCTATAAGCTCAGGCCGGCCTCTGACCCGCTTGTCAGTCCACCGTCATATCCGGGGCGTCTGGCGTTTCGCTCAATGCTCTATCCTCTTGCCATTCTTCGTTGGTCCAGGTGATTTTTTCACGGGTTATGCTGAACCGGTCGAAATCATGGGCGACGACGGTATCGGCGAAAATCGGCCTGGCCTCTTCCAGGATTTCGCGGACGCGATAACGTTGGGATAGATGGTTGAGCACCAGTTGCCGCGCGCCGGCTTCCCGCGCCAGTCGTGCGGCCTGTGCCGCCGTCAAATGCCCGAAGCGCCGCGCCAACTCGGCATCCTGTTCCAGGTATGTGGCCTCGCACAGCAGTACATCGACGCCGCGCACCGCCGCGCCCAGGCCGTCGATCTGTCCAATATCGCCGACCAGCCCTAGCGAGACGCCGGGACGGTCTGCTCCCAGCACATCGTCGGGTCGGATGACGCGCCCATCCGCCAGGGTGATGGTTTTGCCGTTGACCAGCTCCCGTCGTAGCGGGCCGGCCGGCACACCGAGCGCCTCCGCTTTCTCCGGCAGGAAGGGACGATGGGGTTTTTCGCGGAAGAGATAGCCGAAGCACCCCGGTCCACGATGGACGACGGGGAAGGCGATCACTTCAAAATCCTCGTTTCCAAGCAGGACGCCGGGGTGAACGTCGATGAGATCGATCGGCACCGGCGGACGCGCGCCACGCAGTACGACGCGGAAGATGAGGTCCTCCACGCGATCCAGCGTCCACCGTCCGCCATAGATCTCCAGCCTGTCTATGGCTTCCCAGCGGGCAAAGGTAGAAATCAACCCGCCCAGGCCCAAAATGTGATCGAGATGTCCGTGGGTCAACAGTACCCGCTGCAAGCGGCGAAAGCCGATCCCGCTACGTAGAATCTGCCGCTGCGTCCCTTCGCCGCAATCGACGAGGAACCGCTCGTCGCGCCACAGCACGACCTGGGAAGGCAGTCCTCGTTGGATGGAAGGCGCAGAAGCCGCCGTACCCAGCATCACCAGTTCTAACATGCAATCTCCCTACGACATTTTTTAGAAAGGGTATCTATTCAGGCCAGCCAACCTGGCGAAGCCACTTATTCTCTATACCAGGTTTGGCACGGATTTTGGGGGGGATGAGCGGGTCAGCACCTATAACCGAAGTGGCAACCCATTATGCACCATCCCCAAAATCCCATTCGCAACCTGGCAGGGGTGGCTGAATAGTTACGAGAAAAGCATAATTGTGGTCATACTATTCGCCGACAACCAGCATACCCGGCTGGCCTTCTTCTCCGGTAACGCGCGCCGGAGGCAGAGCGAAATGGCCGGTGACCCAGATGTTGGTCAGCAAATGTGGCGTGACGCGCGAAACCGCCGCCCGTGAGATGCCTTCTGCCAGTACAAACGGCAATACCAACTGGTCGCCCAGGTGTGGATCGACGGCGGCGCCGGTGCGGTGATGCTCCAATAACTCACGGCAGGCCAGTGTGGCGACATCCTCGGAAGGCAGGCCGCGGCGGCCCAACACGCTGAACCCGGCCCGTGCGTGTGCATACTGTACCGTCAAAAAGAGACCCGTGCCGACGCCCGGCGAAGTCACGTGCTGTGGTTCGATGGACACGTGCGGTAATCCGGCCTGGTTGAGCAGCGTGTGCGCCCGGTCGCTCATCCGTTGGGGGATGTGCGAGGGCAGCTTCGCCGCGAACGCCATCCCGTCTACGCGCTCCGGCGCGCCGCGTTCGGTGAGATCGAGCGGGCGCAGCGTCGCGCGGCCAGCAATCTCCACCTCCAACTCGCCGCCGCCCTGGGGATAGAAGCCCCACAGTCGCTGTGTCATCTTTGCCTGGACGCCCATCTCGAACAGCGTGGGCAGGTAAACGTGCTCGATGTACGGGGCCGGCGGACTCATCGGGACAACTGTGCCGCCGCGCAGGATCAACTGCGATGGACCGGCGGCGAGCGCCAGTGGCAGTAGCACCGTCTGCAAAATGAGCGTCGTCGCCCCGGCGGAACCCTCGCTGGCGGCAGCGATCACATCGAAGACATACATGCCGGCCTGCGGCGGGGTTTGCGGCGCGAAGATGAGTGTCTGGCTGTCGCGTTCCGCGCCTTCCACATGGGCATTGCAGATGGCGGCGGCGGCGCGCACCGCCGTCAGGTGCTGCGGGCGCAGTCCCGGCCTGGCGCGGTGAGCGCGGATGTTTTCCAGGCACACCGCATCGCCGGTGAGCACTGCCAGGGTTAGAGCTGAGCGGAGGATTTGTCCCCCGCCCTCGCCGTAGGAACCGTCGATGTGGCGTGTGATCATAGGGCTTATTATAGCTGCCCGTGACCAGGTGACAAATCAAAAACCGTGGGGTGGAGTGCGGCTTACCCGCTTCCGGGTTCAGCGTGGGCGAATTGCCGATTCACCCGACTTGTCCTACACGTTGATGATGCCACAACTTGCGTTTGTTTTTTCGAGGAGTATGATGACGGTACGGCATCGAGGATGAGAGTCTCAACCGCGAATCTGCGCTAATTGTCACTATTCAGCCACCCCTGCCAGGTGGCGAAGGGGACTTTGGGGATGGTTCGTCATAGGTTTATGGATCGAGGAGGTTACGATGTCGGCAGCAGATGAGATCAAGGCATTGACAGAGGCGCTGGCACACGAACGTCAAGCGCGTCAGGAAGCCGAGGCCGCCGTTGATGAAGCGCGGCGCGCCCGCCAACAATTTGTCTCTCTGGTCACGCACGAATTGCGCGTGCCGATGACCTCTATCAAAGGCTACACGGACTTGTTGCTTAAGGGCATGATGGGGCCCCTCAACGAAGCACAGACGAACTTCCTCCAAACGGTGCGTTCCAATGTGGAACGTATGTCGCGGATGGTCGCCGACCTCTCCGACATCAACAAGCTGGAGGCACAGGCTATGCAATTCACCCCGTCCGCGGTGATCTTCAATGACGCCCTCAACGAAGCGCTGCACGTCCTGGCAAGCGCCATTGTGGAGAAGCATCAGAGCTTCGTCCGCGATATTCCCGCCACGCTGCCAACGCTGTGGTGCGACCGTGTCCGTCTCGTTCAGGTGTTGGTGAACTTGCTCAGCAACGCGCATCTCTACACGCCGGAAGGCGGTGTCATCACCGTTACCGCCGAACCCGTCACCGCCGACGCCGAGAGTGTGCGTATCGCCGTGGGCGACAACGGCATCGGCATCCTGCCGGAAGAGCAAAATCGCATCTTCGAAGCGTTTTTCCGCGCCTCCGACGAAGAAACACGTCAAATTCCCGGCAATGGGCTGGCGCTGCACCTCTCCAAACGACTCGTCGAACAGCAAGGTGGACGAATCTGGTTCGAAAGCGAACGGGGGCGTGGCTCTACGTTCTATATCCAGTTTCCCCTCGCCTGAACCCGCGACGCACCCTCCCCAACACCGCTGTTGGGGAAGGGGTGTTCATGGCAAGTCCTTAATACGTGAGGACGCGCGGCAATTGCCTGGCCTGATCGATCCAATCGGTGACTTGGGACAGAGAAGGCAGACGGCGCACCAGGTTGCGCTTCTGGTTCACCTCATTCATCTTCTCGTACAGGTTTTCAGCGTTGCGTTGTGCCAGTTCAGGAACCGTGTCGACGCCGGCAACTTCCAACAAATCGGCATACTCTTCGCCGATCCCGTTAATGCGAAACAGGTCGGCGCGGTTTGCCCATTTGAGTATGAGCTTTTCGCTGATACCGGTTTTCGCAGTCAGGTCTGCGCGTCCCTGGGGCGTTTTGCACTGCTCCAGCAGCGCCTCCAGCGAAGCGACGCCGGCCTGTTCCAACTTTGCGGCGTAAGTATCGCCAATCCCTGCGATCGTCTGTAACTTCGTCATGTTTGCCTCCGTGGGGTGAGAGTCATATCGGTTTTCTACACTTTAACTCAAGCATACAGGCAATGCTGTTATAGTCAAGGTGCCAAAGATTTAAGATTGAGCTGGTCGCGCTCTACCATTTACCCCTTGGCTTTTACGTAGACAATAACATTGATTTGACAAATCAAGATTGTGCGTAACTATTCAGCCATCTTTGCCAGGTGGCGAACGGGACTTTGGGGAGGGCACATAATAGGTTACCCCTTCGGCAGGTGCTGACCCTCTCATCCCCCAACCCCCTTCTCTCCCGCCAGCGGGGAAGAAGGGGGCAAAAGGGGGGTGTGGCGGGCGGCGAAGCCGC
>DAOOGN010000077.1:0-21165 GCA_035415725.1 Anaerolineae bacterium
CGGCGTTTCCCCTCGCAGGGGCCATCACCTTTCTTTGGCGCCGCAGCCGCCTAACATGTATTAGACAGAGCATCTACTATTAGATGCTTTTTTCACTTCCAACACCAATGCATCTACTGTTATATGCAAAATGTTTATACTATTATATGCTTTTGCATCTACTGTTATATACTTTCAAAGCATCTAATACTATATGCTTTTTATCCCCCCTGCTTCCACCGCCGCTTCCCTGGGCACTATGCGCTCTGCTAACCCCAAGCGCACCACCTGATCGTAACGCAACTCCCACACCTTCTGCGCGCTGTTCCACCAGCCACCGGCGGCCTTCACCTGCTGCCGTAACTCCGTTTCCGCATACTCTACCCGCACTGCCAACAGCGTCTCCGGCGCGATCTCCGCTTGCGGCAACCACGCTGCCTCTTCCTCAATCAGCTCCACCGTCTTGTAACGTTTGCCCAGCGCGGCATCATACCGGTAGCGTACACACACCAGCCGGTCGCCATACTTCTCCACCAGCTTCTTCGTACCGCGCATCCCCGGTTGTAATTTCAGGCGTGTTCGCATCATGGATCGAGGTGTCTCTTTATCATTCGACAAAATCATTATATACTTGCATAAGCTACACGTCAACTCCAGGAGGCCGCCGATGACTGACAAACCGCGCAAACTGCTGGACCAGGTCCGCGATGTGTTGCGCCTCAAACATTATTCTATCCGTACCGAAGAAGCCTACACCGCTTGGATTCGCCGCTTCATCCTCTTCCACCATAAACGCCATCCCCGCGAGATGGGCGCGGCGGAAATCAACGCCTTTCTTACCCACCTGGCCGTGGAACAAAACGTCGCTGCCTCTACCCAAAACCAGGCCCTCGCCGCTCTGCTCTTCCTTTACCGCGAAGTCCTCCACCAGGACCTCGGCCCCGTCGAACCCGTCCGCGCCCAAAAACCGCAGCGCCTCCCCGTCGTCCTCACCCGCGAGGAAGTGCGCCAGGTCTTTGCCCAGATGAGTGGCTTGCACCTGCTGATGGCGCAACTCCTCTATGGTACTGGCATACGGCTGATGGAATGTGTGCGCCTGCGCGTCAAGGACGTGGATTTTGCCCGCCGCGAGATCTTCATCCGCGACGGCAAGGGCGAAAAAGATCGTGTGACCATGTTGCCCGAAAGCCTCATCGCCCCGCTGCAAGAACACCTCAAACAGGTGCAAGCCTTGCACCAACGCGACTTGGCCGCCGGCTACGGTGCTGTCTACTTGCCCTACGCCTTGGAGCGCAAATGCCCTAACGCCGCCAGGGAATGGGGCTGGCAATACGTCTTCCCGGCAACCCAACTCTCGGTTGATCCCCGTTCCGGCGTCACCCGTCGCCATCACCTCGACGAAAGCGTCTTGCAAAAAGCCGTGCGTGCCGCTGTGCAGAAAACCGGCATCGCTAAACCCGCGAGTTGCCACACGTTCCGCCACAGCTTTGCTACCCATCTTCTGGAATCAGGCCAGGACATCCGTACCGTCCAGGAGCTTTTGGGCCATGCCGATGTTAAAACCACGATGATCTATACCCACGTCCTCAATCGCGGGCCTCTCGGCGTCCGCAGCCCGCTGGATATGGCGTGACCATGGAGCGCACCCCGTCCCACCCCTTCGACCTCCCGGCAGATGCCGTCCATGTCTGGCGGGTCGACGGGCACGTCTCGCCAGATGATGTACAGCGCCTTGCCGACACGCTTTCTCCCGCCGAGCACGCCCGCGCCGCACGCTTCCGCTTCCCCGAGCACCGCGAACGCTTCATCGTCGCCCACGGCGCAGTGCGCGATATCCTCAGCCGTTACCTGGACCTTCCCGCCACCCAACTGATCTTCTCGACCAACCCCTACGGCAAACCCACGCTCGCCGCGCCCGACCACGCCTGGCTCCAGTTCAACCTCTCCCACTCCGGCGACCTCGCCCTCGTCGCCGTAGCCCGCGACCACCCCGTCGGTATCGACGTCGAACAGATGATCCCGCCAGAGGATTTCTCCCGGCTCGTGGAACAATTCTTCTCGGTGAACGAAAACGCGGCCTTCCGCGCCCTGCCCGAAAGCAAGCGCGCCGCCGCGTTTTTCGCCGGATGGACCCGCAAGGAAGCCTACGTCAAAGCGTTGGGGACCGGCGTCTCGCTTCCCCTCGACCACTTCGACGTCACCATGAATCCCGACGCCCCTGCCCGTCTCCTCGCCGACCGCCACCATCCTCACCACGTCGCCACCTGGTCGCTACACACCTTCACCCCGGCCCCGGCCTGTCTTGCCTCCCTCGCCATCGAAATCCCCAACCCTACTCTCACCTTCCTAACCGCAAACTTCTAACTTCTCATTTCTAATTCTGTTAATCTCTCCGCCGCCTCCCGCACCTGCTCCGTTGACGCCGTCACCGACGCACGCACATACCCCTCCCCCGCCGGGCCGAAGAACGAACCGGGCGCGAAGACTACCCCCGTCCGCTCCATCACCGCCAGTGCAAACGCCTCAGAAGACGGCCACCCCGCCGGGATCGCCGCCCACAGGTAAAGCGTCGCCTGGGGCCGCGGCGCCGACATCCCCAGCGCTTTTAGCCCCGCGCCGAGGATGTCGAACCGCTCGCGGTAGAGCGCGTTGCGCGCCGCCAACCACGCCGGCGGCGTGTTGTCGATGGCGACGATAGCCGCCTCCTGCAACGGATGGAACAACCCCGAATCCATATTCGACTTCACCTGCGCCAGCGCCGTCAGCGCCGCCTCGTTCCCTACCGCCATCCCCATCCGCCACCCGGCCATGTTGAACGTCTTGGAAAGCGAATTGAACTCCACCGCTACATCTATGGCGCCGTCCACCTGCAAAATACTCGGCGCGACGTAATCGTCGTAGGTTAAATCACAGTAAGGATTATCGTAGCACAACAAGATGCCATGCTGCCGGGCGAAGTCCACCGCCCGCGCCAGGAAGTCCAGATCGGCAACGGCCCCCGTGGGATTATTGGGGTAGTTCAGCCACATCAACTTCGCCCGACCGGCGACCTCGGCAGGGATAGCGTTAAAATCGGGCCGAAAACCATTTTTCGCCAGCAAAGGGAACGTCGCACAATCCGCGCCCGCCAGTCGCGCGCCCGCCGCATAGGGCGCATAGCCCGGATCGGGCAACAGTGCCCAATCACCCGCGTCCAGCCACGCCAGCGCCATATTGACGATCCCCTCCTTCGAGCCGATCAGCGGCAACACCTGCTTGTCGGGATTGAGCGTCACGCCGAAGCGCCGTGCGTAGTATCCGGCGAGCGCCCGGCGGAATTCCGGCAGCCCGCGATAGCCGGAGTAGCCGTGCACGTCGGGACGTTGCGCCGCCGCATACAGCGCCTCGATCACTGCATCGTCCGGCGGCATATCCGGGTTGCCTATATCCAGCCGAATCACCTCCACGCCGTGCCGCTGCATCGCATTCACCACCCCTTCCCACCGCGCGAATGGATACGGCGGCAGGTTTTGGAGACGCCGTGCCGGTTGTAAGGCGGATGATGCGTGCTGCGTGATACGTGCTGCGTGCTGCATACTGCGTCCCCTGTCCTCCGTCCTCCTTTCCAACAACGCCTCCAGCCCCAACACATAACTCCGCCAGCCAAAACCGCAAATCTGGCCGACGCAGACCGGCGCGAGCAAGGACGTGTGGCGAAATTCCTCGCGTGCGTGGATGTTGGAGAGGTGCACTTCGACCGTCGGCAGGCCCACACCCGCTATCGCATCCCGCAGCGCGACGCTGGTGTGCGTGTAGCCGCCAGGATTGATGAGCACCCCGTCGGCCCAGTCCATCGCCGCGTGCAACGCATCGATCAGCGCGCCTTCGCTGTTGGACTGTACAATCCGCAATTCTGCACGTCCCTCCGCCGCCGCTGCCAGTGCCGCGTCGATCTCCGCCAACGTCACCTGCCCGTACACCCCCGGCTCTCGCCGACCCAACAAATTTAAATTCGGACCGTGCAACACCAGGATTTTCGATTTTGGATTTTGGATTTTGGAGTCCGATTCGTGATTCGTAATTCGTGATTCGTAATTCTCCGATTCACTAATTCGCCGATTCGCTGATTCTTGATTCTTGATTCTTGATTCTTGATTCATTCCCTCGCCCCCATCTCCACCAGAATTCGCCTGACCAGATTCTCCGGCACATCGTCAACGATTTCCACATCGCCGGGGGCGCGGGGGAGAATCCAGCGCAGACCCTGGCCCTGCTTCTTCTTATCGTGCAGCATCGCCGCCCCAATGGCGTCCACGGAATACGGCGGACACGTCACCGGCAGCCCCCATGCCGCGAGAACCTCCGCGATATGCGCCGCCAGGCCCGGCTCCGCGCGGCCCAACGCCTCAGCGATCCGCGCGGCCGCCACCATCCCGATGCTCACCGCCTCCCCGTGCCGCAGTGTGAAAGCGCTCACCTGCTCCAGCCCGTGCGCCGTCGTATGCCCCAAATTCAGCACCGCCCGCCGCCCCCTCTCGAACGGATCTTCCTCCACAATCTCGATCTTCACCTGCAACGACCGCGCCAGATCCGCAACCGGTAATTGGTAATTGGTGATTGGTAATTCGCAATTCGTAATTCGTGATTCATGATTCATGATTCGTAATTCGCCGATTCGCTGATTCGCCGATTCCCTCAGCAACTCCGGCGCCCCAATCAGCCCATGCTTCAACAACTCCGCCATCCCGGCGCGGAATTCGGCTTCAGGGAGCGTGTTAAGCACATCCAGATCGATCAACACCAGCTCCGGCTGCTTGAACGCGCCGACGAGATTCTTGCCCTGCGGCAGATCCACGCCCGTCTTGCCGCCGACGCTGGCATCGGTCATCGCCAGCAGCGAGGTGGGCACCTGCACGAAGCGCGTTCCCCGCATAAACGTCGCCGCCGCGAACCCCGCGATGTCGCCCGTCACCCCGCCGCCGAGCGCGAGCACCACACCGCTGCGGTCGAGCGCTCCCGCGAGGAAGTGGTCATACAGCGTGCGCACCGTATCCAATGTCTTGTGCTGCTCCCCATCAGGGATCGTGCAGACGAAAGGCCGGCAGTCTGCGTCCTGCAACACAGTCTCCACCTGCCCCGCGTACAGCGGCCCGACAACGGTGTTGGTGACGACGGCAACCCTCGCCCCCTCCCGCACACCCGCTGCCCGCAACGCCCCGCCCAGGTGCATCAGCAATCCGCGCCCGATGTGGATGGGATACTCGCCGCCGGGATGATGGACAGGCAGTGTGATCGTCTCCGCCAGCGCCAGCACCCGCGCGACCACGTCATCTACCTCGCGCCCGCTCGTCTCAATGTGCCAGGGGATGGCGGCGTAGGCTTCGCAGCGGGCTGCCAACAAGCGTGTAATTTCCGCGTGCGGATCGGCCACGTTGAGCAAAGGACGCTCGTCATTATCGCCGACGCGCCGTAAAATCTCATCCGGCTTCGCATCCAGGCATATCACCACACCACTGCGCTGCATCACCCGGCGATTCGCCGCATCCACCAGCGCCCCGCCGCCCGTCGCCATCACCAGCCCATCCTGCGCGCTCAACTCCGCGCACACCGCCGCCTCCATCTCGCGGAATTCCGCCTCGCCATCCTCCGCAAAGATGCGCGGAATCGGCTTGCCCGCCCGCGCCACGATGATGTCGTCCATATCCACGAACGGACGGTTTAGCCGCTGTGCCACTTCGCGCCCCACAGTCGTTTTCCCCGTTCCCATAAAGCCGGTGAGCACAATATTCATAATGACCCCGGCCTCCTTTCATTGACGCCAATCTCATGCTTGCTTTGAGGGGATCGACAGATCCCCGTTCACCCTCAACGTGCTCAGCGATAGAAACGAATTGGGTGTATTCCATTTTAGTTGTAGCCTAGGGCCTTGTGCCCGTTTCTTGTGTCAAAAACACCCCACAAGGGGCTGGACTATGCCCCCCGCCGACTCATTTGAAACACAGGACTTACGCAAGCCTGGCTCGAATCAAGCGGCGGAGGATTTGTAGTGACGCCTTCAGGCGTCTCTTAGGAGCTAAGAACGGCTGAAGCCGTCACTACAAACGGAAATTGGCGTAAGTCCTGAACATACCCAGGCGTGGGCGGGCACGGTCGGAGCACTTCCCTCTCATGGGCACTATACCTCATCAGCCCTGTTGAAAAGCTGAAAGCTGACTACTGAAGGCTGGCAGCTCTGCCCCACCAACACCGCGTTCAGCAACTCAATCGCCATCCGCGATTCCAGCGTTACGCCCGCGCGGACGCCGACGCAGGGATCGTGGCGGCCCTTCTTGAGCGTGAACTCAATCTCGTCGAGGTTCTGACGGACGGAAAGCTGCGGCGTCTGGATCGAGGCCGTCGGTTTGAAGGCCACACGGCACACCAGCGGCATCCCCGTGGTGATCCCGCCGAGCAAGCCGCCGTGGTGATTGCTTTGGTAGCCCCCTGCGCGGATCGGGTCGTTGTTCTCGCTGCCGCGCCGAGAAACCACATCGAAGCCGGAGCCGATCTCGACGCCTTGCACGGCGTGTAGCCCGCCGAGTGCGCCCATCAGCCGCAGCTTAAGGCTGTTATAGAGCGGCGCGCCGGCCAGGGGGGGCACGTTCACAGCGATCACCTCCACCACGGCGCCGATGGAGTCGCCGGCAGCACGCATGGATTCGATCAGCGCGGCGGCCTCGCGGGCAAAGTCGGCGTCGAGCGTGGGAAGTTCGGCAGCAGCAAGCGTCGCTTCGAGCCGGCGCAGATCATCCGCCGGAACAGGGTGCGCCTGCGTGTGCCGCAAGACCAGCCGCTCGACCGTCTCCGCCAGGGTGACAGATGCCTTGAGTGCCCCCACCTGCGCTAGCGACGAGAGGAACACCGTCCCAAAATGCCGTTCGAGGTACAGTCGCGCAATCGAACCGCCGATCACGTCGGAGATAGTGGCGCGATAGCTGGCGCGCCCGCCGCCACGCGGATCGCTGAAGCCGCGCGCCTGGTGGTACTTCACCAGATCGGCGTGGCCGGGGCGGACTTCGCCTGTCGGCCCGGCAAACTGAGCGTAGTCCTCGGTGCGCTTCGCGGCGGAGAGAACGAGCGCGGCAATAGGTTCGCCCGTGGTGTAGCCGGCGCTGTAAGTCGGCGTGACGCTCTCCACGCCCCCGGCGATCGTGCGCACTTCCGGCCCGGCAAGCAGCGTATCCAGAACGTCCGTGTACAACCCGGAAAGCAACACGACCCTGTCCGCTTCACGGCGCGGCGTCCCGTGGACGTTCGCCCCTGGCCGGCGGCGATCCAGGTGACGTTGAATGTCGGCCCGGGTCAGCCACAGGCCCGGTGGACAGCCGAAGACGATGGTGGTGTAGCCCGGCCCGTGGGATTCGCCCGCGCCGGCTACCGCAAAGAGGGGGCCGCCGAGGATTTCCATCTCAGGGGTGATCGGTGGGATTGTCGACCGTCAATCCCTCGGCGGCTGCGGCGGCAAGCAGACAGTCATTGGCACACAGAAAAACCAACGGCGACAAATGGTTGGCGATTAGCCGTTGATTAACGATCAACGCGACAGACAAAATGTGTCTCATACAACCATCCGGCTTCTCGCAACACTTGCTGCGCTCTTTCGCGTTCGGCCAAGAGAACAGATTTGGGACGAATGACGATGGCGTGTTTCTCCCGCACCAGTTCCAATTCCAATTCTGCATCCTTCCAGGCTTCTAATCCGGCCAATGGAATACGCAATTCTTGCGGCGTCACCTGCACGGTAATTTCAGTCGTCGTGACCTGCCTCCCTCCCCACATTCTATCTCAGGTATACCACAGATGTAAAATCGCGTCAACGGAACGATCCGGCGTCGTATCTATTCAGGCCGGTAAACCTGGTGCAGCAACTTATTCCCTATAGCAGGTTTGGCGCTGATTTTGGTATGCCGGGGACTCTTGAATGACGGGCTAGGCGTGTTCCTATAAGCCCATTCCCCTTGTCCCCCTTCCCCCCAGGAAGGGGGATTTTTGTAGGGGGTGTGGCGGGCAGCGAAGCTGCCCGCCACACCCCCTCTTTTTTGCCCCCTTCTTCCCCGCTTGCGGGGGAGAAGGGGGGTGGGGGATGAGAGAGTTAGCGCCTATGGCCGAAGTGTCAACCCATGATGCACCATCCTCAAAGTCCCATTCGCCACCTGGCAAGGGCGGCTGAATCGTTACCCGGCGTCTTGATCTCTCCATCCACACATCTACACGAAAACTCTGCCGAAAAAACTCGCTTCAGCACAGATAGCGCCCCACTTAATGGAGCGGCTCGAAAACGCTTCAACAAGTTGAGGACCCCCCAAAGAATCTGTGTTTTTCTCGGTGAACTCTGGGTGCTCTGGGGCTATTTTCAAGGGAGTCACACGAAAAGTATAAAAAATGAATGAAAATTCACGGCAAAAACAAAGCCTCAGAGAGCCGGCCTGGCGCTATCCCCTCACTTGCACCAGATGGTAGCTCTTCTTGCCTTTGCGCAGCACCACAAACTGCCCTTCGATGGCGTCCGCCAGGGTAACGGCCTGATCCACGCTCGCAGCCTGGACGTTGTTGACATAGACGCCGCCGTTGTCGATCAACCGGCGCGCCTCGCCTTTGGACTTGGTCAGTCCGGCATCCACCAGCATGTCAACCAATGGCTTGCCCGCGCCCTCCAGGGCCGCCCTGGCGACCTGGCTCGACGGCGCCTCACTGAAGATGTCGCTCAACTCGGCGGCGCTCAGGCCGGCGAGTTCGCCGCCGAACAGAGCCTGCGACGCCTGCTCGGCCCTTGCCAGCGCCGTTTCGCCATGCACCATGGCCGTCATCGTGCGGGCGAGGGTGCGCTGCGCCTCGCGTAGCTCCGGCTGCGTCGCTACCTTGTGCGCCATGGCCGCGATTTCGTCCTGCGTCATCCACGTGAAGTGCTTGAGATCGTCGATCACGTCGGCGTCGTCGCGGTTGAACCAGTACTGGTAGAAGCGATAGGGCGACGTGTGCTTGGCATCCAGGAAGATCGTCCCATGGACCGACTTGCCGAGTTTCGAGCCGTCGGCATTGGTCAAGAGCGGGTAGACCAGACCGTAGCCGCGCGCGTTGCGCATCCGGCGCATCAACTCGACGCCCGCGACGATGTTGCCCCACTGGTCACTGCCGCCGGCCTGCATCGTACAGCCATAGCGGTCATAGAGTTGCACAAAATCGTAGGATTGCAACAACATGTAGCTGAACTCGGTGTAGGAAATGCCCTCTTCACGCTCCAGCCGTGTCTTGACCGCGTCCTTCGCTACCATAAAGTTAACGCTGAAGTGCTTGCCCACATCGCGCAAGAAGTCCATCAGCGAAATCTGGCACAGCCAGTCGGCATTGTTGACGATGCGCGCCGGGTTGCTCTTGACTTCAAAGTCGAGGAAGCGCTCCAACTGCGGCTTGATCGCCTCGACGTTGGCCTCCACCTGCGCGCGGCTCAACAAAGGGCGCTCGCTGGCCTTGCCACTCGGATCACCGATCATCCCTGTGCCGCCGCCCGCCAGCGCGATGGGCGAGTGGCCGAAGCGCTGCATCCGCGCCAGGCCCATCAACGTCAACAGATTGCCGATTTGCAGGCTATCCGCCGAGGGATCGAAGCCGATGTAGACTGTCACCTTCTCTGTCGCCAACACCTCCGGCGTCCCCTCCGTAAAGCTGTGGATCAATCCACGCCATTGAAATTCTTCGAATATGTTTGTCATAATGTCTCCTCAAAGGGTGATGAGAAATATGGCGTAGGGAGTACGGAGTATAAAGTATGGCTGTTCCATATATTCCCTACTCCTATTATTGACGCGCCGTGCTAAGACTCGCCCCATGCCGACTGCGGGGGGGCAAATACCGGTAGTACAAGAACAAGTCCACTCAAGACCATGAAGATCGGCCTCTGGCCTTCGACCTTCTTGGTCCGCAACGCCATGGTAGCAGATTGTCTATAACGCTCCACCTATCTGCCTATATTACCAACAACCAGGAAACGTGCAAACCAGAAACAGCGACAACCCACCAAAAAAGTTCCTTCCCCCCGCGTTGGCGCGGGGGGAAGGGGCAGGGAATAGGGGGTAAAAGTTGACCCTGGGCCCCCATGCTGGCGACATTTTCGGCGTCTCTCCCAGCGCCGAGCATCGGGAATTGCCCGGTGTGCGCAAGGGTGCCGCCGCGTTGGCCTAGCGTGCGCTTGCCTCTCTCCATCCCTGTAAGTTTGTTGGATTGCGGGAGAATAGTATAATGACCCCAGGAGTTTGATCCGGGCTTTAGACCTTCACGTATGATGGGGGATGATATAGCTGCGCTCCGCTGATCTATCTATGAGTTCCATGGTCGGATCGTCCTATGGGGATGGGAGGTTGACATGAAAAAAGTCGAGATTCTGGGCTTAGCCACAGTGCCCCAGATTGAGGCTGGGGACAAGCTAGGGGAGATCATCGTGGGCTGCGCTGAGGATGAGGCCGGCGGCATAGAGGAGAGGGACGTCATTGTTGTGACCAGTAAGATAGTATCCAAAGCCGAGAACAGGGTTATTGCTTTGCGCGAAGTCAAGCCAGACCCCAAGGCGCTAAGGCTTGCTACGAAAACGGGCAAGGCCGCCTCCAGAATTCAACTCATCCTGGATGATGGGCAGGACATATTGGCTGTGATCCCTCTGCCTGGGCTTGCGGAGAAGTATATTATGCACTCAACGTCAAAACCCGACCAGGCTCGTCAACTGCTGGACAAAGAGCGTTGTATCCTGGTCACCAGGGATAGAGAAGGGCGGGTACATACCTATGACGGCGGCATCGATAGCTCCAATCATCCTGAGGGTGTGGCGAGTCTGCCTCCTCTGGATCCTGATCGTTCAGCGCGGGAAATCCGAAACGCGATAGAGAAGCTCACCGGCAAGAGGGTGGCGGTGCTCATTGCCGATACGGAGATCGTGCCCTTTGGGTCTATCGACCTGGCGACCGGTTGCTCAGGTATAGAGCCAATCTCCAAGAAGTTTGGAGAACCCGATATGTTTGGCAAGCCCAAGTTCGGAGGCATGGATATCATCGCTTATGAGCTAACCGCTGCCGCAGCTCTTCTCTTGGGCCAGACCGATGAGGGAGTTCCGGTAGCGATTGTCCGCGGCTTGGATTATGTGCCGAACGAAGAGGAGAACATATTGAACACCCTGGTAGCTGACCCGGCCCAGCTTGGAAGGACAGCCCGGTCAGCCATCGCCGCCACCACAAATATCGGAGGCTTTAAGGGGCGGATGCTATCCTGGGTTCTCCGTTTGTTCGCTCTGTCCTGAGCCACTTCGTCTGAACCTGCTGCGTAACTCCTGACATAGCCCTGCAAGAATCCCCTTGAACGCCAAAGCCCCCTTCTACGGATGATAAAGGGGGCTTTGGGATAGCAAATTTACCTGTTGTGTTTAAGGCGACGTCAAGACGGCGTCTTCCCAGTTGAAATACTCGCACCGTGCTTCTATTTGTTGATTGAGCCACTCGGTGTATTTTTGCTCGCGCCCTTGTTCCAGCAACGTCTCAGAGAGGGGATGGTCTT
The DNA here is from genome assembly GCA_035415725.1 of Anaerolineae bacterium. Lineage (GTDB taxonomy): Bacteria > Chloroflexota > Anaerolineae > B4-G1 > SLSP01 > DSWT01. The sequence goes on from DAOOGN010000077.1 coordinate 11,536, forward strand.
CATGGCCACTGACGTAGATGACGTAGTAATGTCCATCATCCGCCAGCGTTGGCTCCGCTGCCGTGCCTACCGGCGTGTTAAAAGCCACTTGCTCAATGACGGTGCCTAACTGGGCGCTCAAGTAGCCGACGGGTAGCCATGACATCGCATAGCCTGCAGTGAGATCGTCAGCATCATTATTGAGTTCTTCGATCAGGGCCGTGGGATCTGCACCGTTGTTCAGGCGTTCTTGCAATGCCTTCGCCGCCTCTTCGTCAGCCGCCGTGAAGAAAGTCGTTTCGACTTGTTCCGCGGTCTGGTTCACATCGGCGCCGATGATGGCTTTGAGTTGATCTCTGAGTAAACTGGTTTCGATTATCGTTCGATACTCGTCTGCGGAAAGCTGACTCACGTCGAGAATGTTCTCACGGAAGCTTTGATAGAGCGAGTCGAAGCTTTGCTGGGCCGCCGTATCTGTGATGGTGGCCGTCTCCGTTATCGTGCGGTCATACCCCACCATCTGCTCAATACGCAAGTTCACCTCATCGGCGGTGACGGTCAGGTTGCGGGACTGGGCTTCTGCCCGTACCAGTTGTTCCTCGATCATATCATCCAAAACCTGTTTGCCGAGCAAGGAGGCCATCGTATCCGAAAGCTGGGTCTCCAGGTTACTTGTCATGCTTTGCAATTGCTGGTAAAAGCTTGCCATCGTTTCATCGTTGGGATCGAGTTGGGCCAGGTAGTTTTGATAAGTCGTCAGTTGGTTGCGCATCAACAGGCGCTCATAGGACAGGCGATGCTGATACGCTGCGGTGGTAATGGCGACGCCGTCAACCGTGGCGACAGGCTTGCCCGGTTTAAGGACAAACTCCGCGATCACACCGTAGCCAATGATTAGGATGACAAGCGCAACCACCCCAATCGCGGACCCTATCAATATCCGATTGAGCCTCTTCTCTTTTTCCCGCCGCGCGAGTTGTCTCCGGTTCAGTTCTGGTTTGGGATTTTCTTGTTTAGCCATGGATGGGTTCTCCAACAAGCGCCGGGCATAGGTTGTTCTATGCCCGGCAGACATCATGGACGCTCATTTTTGGATTTCGGCGACGAAGGGCAGCAACGCCATGTGCCGGGCGCGCTTGATCGCCACAGCCAGTTGCCGTTGATGTTTCGCGCACACACCCGTCTGACGGCGCGGGCGAATCTTGCCGCGGTCGCTGACAAATCGGCGCAGAAAATCGGCATCTTTATAGTCAATGGCCTGTGATTTTTCATTGCAAAAATAACAAACTTTTCGACGCGGTGCGGCGAAACGCCGCCCACGACGCTCTCTAAAATCGCTCACAGTTTATCTCCTTCAACACAATGATGTTGGGGTATCCATATCCTCGTCGGCAAAAAGCTCTGCTTCCTCGTCGGACGAGTTCTCGTAGCCGTCCAGGAAGATAAGCTCCTGGGCGACCAGTTCTGTACGGTAATGACGTTCTCCCTCCGGCCCTTCCCAACAACGAGTTTGCAGCCGACCTTCCACGTAGATCTGGGAGCCTTTATGGAGTCGCTTTTTACATAGTTCCGCCAACCCCCCCCACGTCACGACATAGAACCACTCTGTTTCTTCCTGCCGTTCACCGTCGTTGTTGGTCCAACCGCGCGTTGTAGCCACGCTAAAGGAAGCCACCGGGCGCCCCCCGGCAGTGAAACGCATTTCCGGGTCGCGCCCCAGGCGTCCGATAATCATGACTTTGTTGAGTCCGCGTGCCATCAGGATCCTCTGGCGTCAGGTATTTGTCCTTAATCTTCTTCGTCGTCTAGTATGTCTTCATCGCCGGCATCGTCATCAAAGGCAGGGATTGCCTCAAGTTTCGGGCTGTGCACCGGTTTTTCGGGAGGGAAGTCGCCTTCAATGCGGATGATCATTTCGCGCAAGATACCCTCGGCCATGATGAGGTTACGCCGGAAATCGGCCACTTTCTCCGGGGGCATGGAGAAATTCACCAGATAGTACTGCCCTTCTTTCTGACCCTTGAGCGTGTAGGCGAGTCGTCGCAACCCCCAGTCTTTGAAGTTGACGATCTGCCCCTTGGCCTGCTCAAGGTATCCTTTAACCCGCGTGAGAAGGCTTTCTTTGTCCTCCTCGCTGAGTGAAGGATTGATAATGAACAACAATTCGTAATTCTGCTGACCTCTTTGTGTAGCCAAGACGGATTGACCTCCTTTCTATGGGATTACTCGTGATCTTCGGTCACGAGCAGAAAGCCCGTCTCCAGGTACGCGGAGAATCTTACCACAAAACAGCAGTTTGGCAAACGGTCAAATTTTTCGCCCCCTTCTCCTCCGCTGGCGGGGGAGAAGGGGGTTGGGAGATGAGAGGGTCATCACCTATGGCCGAAGTGTCAATACCTTCTGCACCATACCCAAAGTCCCGTTCGCCACCTGGCAAAGGCGGCTGAATAATTACCTCTGCGAACTCTGTGTTCTCAGTGGCTATGGACCGAGGAAGACATGGCGGAACCGGCTGGTGAGCTTGAGTCGGTCTGTAAGCCGGATTCTGTCATCGGCAGTCATCTATCTGGGACGAGAGTTACCCCTCGCCTCTGGCAGCCTACCCGGAAGTTGTCCTTTTACCAGGAAGGGAGCGGGTCACTCCCCGGTCCGACGGACCTTCCTTCCTGCTTGGCCTTGCTCCCAACGGGGGTTGCCTGGCCGCGCCGGTTGCCCGGCGCGCCGGTGGTCTCTTACACCACCTTTTCACCCTTGCCTGATCTTGCGATCCGCGGCGGTCTGTTTCTGTGGCCCTGTCCCCGAGTCACCCCGACCGGGCGTTACCCGGCGTTGTACCCTGTGGAGTCCGGACTTTCCTCACCCCGGCGGCGCATAACGCCCCAGAGCGCGACTACCTGACCCACTCAAGCTCTAGTCCAGATATACTACGATTTGGCGTTCCGTCAATCGGGGGTGAATGTCCACAGGACGATTTCCGGCGGCGTGAGGAACCGCGCACGGGGCGCGCCTAATCCTTCCATCCCCAACCCCCGGCTGACGTAAAGCGTGCATGATCCCTCCCGGTACAGACCCATTTCGTAACGCTTCCCAAAACGAGAACTGGTCGCCAGGGCGCCGTAGAAGGGGAGGCGGATTTGCCCGCCATGCGTATGCCCGCACAGATACAAATCCACACCAACCTGGGAGGCGACGGGCATCAGGTCAGGGGTGTGATAAAGGAGCAACTTGAAGCTATCACCCGGCGACTGTTGAATGAGGCGCTTCAGCACTGCCGCGTCGCGGTCCTCGTCGTAGGTGGTGCGGACGCCGAGGAGCCGGATGCTGTCGTGGCCGTGTTGGAGGGTGATGGCCTCATCGTCGAGCCAGTGGATATCCAGCCCGGCAAATATCCCCGGCACAATGCCCACAATATCGACGACGGGACTGCCGGTGACGGCATAAACGCCCAACGGCGCGTGAAGCTGCGCCAGCACCCGCCGCGCTCCCTCTTGAGCCGCCGCATCGTACACCGAGGAGAGGTTAAGATAGTCGCCGGTGAGCAAAATAAGGTCAGGCTGGAGTTCGGCGACTTGCGCCAGTAGCGCATTTTCACGCGGCGAAAGCCCCTCGAAGTGCAAGTCGGAGATGTGCAGCACCTGGAGGGGAAGGGCGTTTTCCCAGTGCGGCGGATGGTATTCGCGTCGGGTGACGCCAAGACGAAAAGGTTCGACCCAGGTGGCATAGATCGCGGCGGCGCTCACGAGCGCCTGGATGAGTGCCACAAGTGCCAGGCCCATGCCTGTCGGCGCAAGCCACGCGCCGAGTCCCATGAGAACCGCGCGGGCCAGCGTCAACGCCAGCAGCGACGGTGTGACCGGCCCCCACGAGCGACCTTTGACCGGCAGCAGACCCAACATTGCCCCATCGGCGGCCAAAAAAAGCGCGCTTAACAGGATCGCCGGCAGTCGCCGGGATTGCCAGGGCCAGCCGGCTATCGCTGCCAGCGCGATCCAGGCCGGCAGAAGCTTCAGCGGTGCGATTTGCCCTATCGTGCCGGTGATGATCAGCGCGTGATGGACCCATGAACTGCGGCCATCTGCACGGTCCGGCGGAATTTCGGGCATGGGTGAGGAAGCGGGATGGGTCATGGCGCATCGAACACACGCGCGATTTCGTCACGCGTGAATCGGCGGAGCGGATATTCGTCGCGCCCATCGCGCACGACGACGCCCGGCGCCTCACGTATCTGACCGATGAGCGTGGCAGAGATGCCGGCGTCATGGAGGGTTTGTACAAGGCGGGGTGCACTGTCGGCGGCGACGGCAGCCAGGAGCGAGCCGGAGGCGATGAGGCCGAGGGGGTCGAGTCCCAGGGCAGCACACAGAGTGCGCGTCTCCGGATAGAAAGGGAGGGCGGCGGCGTCCAGGGTTGCGCCTGCCCCGGCCGCCTCGGTGATCTCGTAGATGCCGGTCGCCACGCCGCCCTCGGTGGGATCGTGCATGGCGTGGACTTCACCGCCGGCCGCGACGATCGCGGCCTCTCGCACGATGCTGATCCCCGGATTGTGGAGGAACTGGGCGGCGCGCTTGATCACCGCGGCGTCGACTTTACCACCCAACCGGTCGGCGGCTTCACGCGCCAGGATCGCCGTCCCTTCCACACAAATGCCTTTGGTAAGGAGAAGGGCGTCGCCGGGGCGTGCTCCATCGGAGCGCACCAACCGTTCCGGCGCCACCTCGCCGAACATCGCGCCCACGACGATGGGACGGTCCAGGCCGTGGGTGATCTCCGTGTGACCACCGACAACGCTCACGCCGATTTCGCGGCCGGCGGTATGCAACTGGGTGAAAATGCGTTCCACCAGCGCGTAATCGGTTTTGTCCTCCGGCAGCAACAAAGTAGCGATGAACCAGCATGGCCGCGCTCCCAGGCAAGCCACATCGTTGGCATTGATGTTCATCACATACCAGCCAATTTCGTCGGTGGCAAAGGTGATAGGATCGCTTTTGGCGACGAGGTAGCGATCGCCAAAATCAATCACCGCTGCGTCGCGTCCCAGGCCGGGACCGAAGATCACCCGGCGATCAGGTTCCCCTGGCGCGCGTCCTAATAACTCAATGAGATCGGTTTGGGGTAGTTTCCCGATGGGGTAAAGCGAAGTTTTTTGACGTTGCGATGCCATAGTAGGTTCCTTGATGGGAAGGATGAGTGCATCTAATCGCCCACCAAAATGGCGATTTCGTCCACAGCGGCACCGTAAATGTGCCCGGAGGCGTAGATATCGACTCTCTGAACGGCGGTCGGCTGGATCTTCTTCTCTTGCAAAAGCGGGAGCAGGTTGGGAGATTCGTAGTTGTACCAGACGCCGGCCTGGGGCACCTTGATGTGTAAGGCCTGCCATTCGCAACTTTGACAGAAAGGTTCGTCGCTGCCCTCGACGGCGTAAAAGCCCTGGAGCCATTCGCGGACCGCGCCGCTCTGATCGGTGAACTTAATGCGGATCATGACGGGACATTCGGTGCCCAACGAACCACATACACCGAGGTTTTGTGTATCGACGCGCAAGCGCGCGCGCACCCGCAGCGATTTAACCCCGCGAATGTCCTGGTTGATTTCCTGGGTGACGCCGGTTTCGGCGAATTCCCGCCCTACGCGGGACAAGAGGATGATTTTATGATTGTCTCCCAGCGTAGTTTGCAGTACTGTACCGCCGTCGTCGCCGGCGAAAGCGGTGCGGGTGTACACTTCCCAGGTGCCTTCCAGCGGCTCTTCGAAATCGCCGTTGCGATTGCGCAGGATATCACGTTCGCCGGTATAAATCTCCTTCAATCCCTCGGCAGTGAGCTCCGCGCGTTGTAGTTCGGCCAGGATGAACTTTTCTCCGGTTGCCGGGTCGGGAATATGCACCTGTCCACTGCTGACCGAAAGCTCTGTTTGATTACCCTCGACGACCACCGTGTACGTGCCCCGTTCCATATCGGCCGAACCGTGCGGCGTTTGGATGTGCAGGACGGTGGGGCGCGTGTTATCTTCGACGGATATCTGGGTGTTGGCCCCCCGTCGTATGTTCAACGTGACACGATGGGGAAGCTGACTGATTGAAAAGCGGGGAGTCTGAGCGCTGTCGATAGTTACCTCGGTTTCGCCATAGAATTGCACCGTGACGAGGGGGGCCGGGGATGCGCCTCCTTTTTCACTATCGGGATGGTAAAAGAGCAGCCATGCTTCAGCATTCTCGGAGGACAACCTGATCGTACTGTCGACGGTGATTTCGGTGTTCTCGTTGACAAGAATCGCGGTACGGCTTTGCGCCGGCTGTTGGACGACGGTGCCGGCGCGCGGTTGGAGGACGATCCGCAACGAGCGGGTGGTATTGAGCAGTAGCCAGCGCACGCCGAGGGGGGTGCCGATTGCCAGTCCTACACAGATGAAAAACGAAGTCAGGAGGATAACCCAGGCAATGTTTTCGAGTTTTTTGAACCTGTTCATGGTTGTGAAACGTTTACCAGCGGATATGGAACCCCCCCAACGTATTTTGGGGTGGGACCCACTCAATGTCAAGATGGCTGACCAGGCCGTGGCGCGGTCCTCTTTGCACCTCCTGGATCAAACGCTGCAACGTATCGTGCGGGCCTTCGGCCCAGATTTCGACGGTACCCTCCTCGCAGTTGCGCACCCATCCGCCGATGTTCAGGGCCAGCGCCCGCGCTTGCACGAAACTGCGAAAACCCACCCCTTGCACCTCACCGTGAACCACGATGTGGACGGCGGTTTGGGCATTGTCACCCTCGGTCATGATGTTCTCCTTCACCGTTTCCTATTCTATTGTCTCCTATTCTATCCCAGTCACCCCGGCTGGCAAATGCCCTCCTCGACATTAGTCCAACACTGTTGACCCATCGGTTAGCGATGAATTCCTGTTCATTTCCAATTTGCCATTGACCCTTTGCTATCTGAGGTTTTGTCATTCCCTCAAACCGGATTATAATGAAAACCGCTTATGAATGCAGACAACCGCCGTCTGGTCGCTTTTAACGCACACTTGCTTTCCGCCGGGAACTCCTATCGCAGCGCCGGTATCGCTGTCTATGTGACGAATCTTTTGCGGCATCTTCGCCACGCTGAAGATAGCCTGAAGTACGGAGTGCTTCTGGGGGACAAACGGGTACCGACAGAGGATTTCGATCTGCCGGTCATCTTTTCCCGCCTTCCTACCGGGCAGCCGGCTGTGCGTATCCTCTGGGAGCAGAGTGTCTTGCCCTGGGTATTGCGCCGTATAGGTGCCGACCTGCTCCATGCGCCGGCCTTTGTCGGCCCGCTGCTGTCACCCTGTCCGCAGATTATCACCGTTCACGACCTGAGTTTTTTGCGTTACCCGGAGTTTTTCCGCCGTAGCAATCGCCTGTACTTGCAGACGTTTACCGGCATCACATGTCGGCGCGCCGCCGCCGTGATCGTCGGGTCGAATTTCGCCGCCGGCGAGGTGCAGACCCTGCTGCACGTACCCGCCGCGCGGGTTCACACAATCTATTACGGCGTCGATCCGCGTTTTCGCCCCTTGCCGCCCAAAGAAGTGGCTACCTTCCGCCACGCATTGCAGTTGCCTGAACGTTTTTTGCTGTATCTAGGAACGTTGGAACCGCGCAAGAATCTGCCCCGCCTGGTGCGCGCCTTCGCCCGTCTGCGTGACCCCGATCTGCACCTGGTTCTGGCCGGGGGACGGGGATGGCTGTACGAAGAAGTCTTCGCAGAAGTTGAGAAGCTGGGGCTGGGCGCGCGCGTCCACTTCCCCGGCTATGTGGCGGCTGAGGCACAGGCGCTGTGGTACAATGCTGCGGAGGCTTTCATCTACATTTCCCGCTACGAAGGCTTTGGTCTTCCGGTCGTGGAGGCGTTAGCCTGTGGCGTTCCCACGTTAACGGCGGCGACGACATCCCTGCCCGAAGCCGGAGGCGCCGGAGCCTTATGGGTGGATCCTGACGACGAGGAAGCCATAGCAGAAGGTCTGCATCGCCTGCTGACCGATGCAGCACTACGCACCGAGTTGCGCCAGGGCGGACTGGCGCACGCGGCACGTTTTTCCTGGCCGGAAACAGCGCGCCAAACGGCGGCGCTCTATCGACAAGTCCTGGACGCCGGCCAAAGAGGGGCAGATGGACGCTAAACGCCGCAACGCCGCGCCGGCTTGGGTTATCGTGTTAGATGTCGCCATGATTAACCTGTCCATGGGACTGGCTTACCTCCTGCGTTATCGCTTACAGTGGTTCGTGGACGTCATTTTCGATGCTCCGTTCAGGGCCTATCTCCCTTTCTGTGCTCTCTTTTCGGTCGTGACCCCGCTTATCTTGTCGCTGGGCAAATCCTATAGTCACTGGCGCGGTCGGGCATGGCTGGATCAAGTTTTTCAGATCGCCATGGCCGTGGCGACGGCACTGGTTATTGCGTTAGCGGCGGCGTTTGCCTTTCGTCCGCTGATCTACTCACGCCTACTGCTCTTGGAAGCCGGCTTCTTCATGATCGCTTTGATCTCGTTAGGGCGGGGAGTGGCCCTGATGATTCAGGCGCACTTGCGACGCCAGGGCATTGGCGTCCGGCGTACTGTGATCGTCGGCGCCGGCGAAGTTGGCCGGCGGGTGATGCGCACCCTCGTAGCGCGCCCCGACCTGGGGTATCGTATCGTCGGCTATGTGGATGATAATCCAGACAAAGGCGAGGGCGGAATAGGACGCATCAAGGGCCTGGGAGACCTGGACAAACTGCCCGCCATCATTGCATCCGAAAATGTGGATGAAGTGATCATCACCTTGCCCTGGAATTATCAACGGCGCATTCTAAACATCCTGCGCGAGTGCGAGCGACAGCAGGTGACGGCGCGCCTGGTGCCCGATCTGTTCCAGATGAGCCTGAGTCGTGTTGAAGTGAGCGACTTGGGCGGTGTGCCGCTCATTGAAGTGCAAGAAATTGCCTTCAGTCCGGTCGCACTGGTCACCAAACGGATCATGGACCTCTTTGTGGCCGGCCTGGGACTGCTTCTGGGGTGGCCGATCCTCATGCTGATTGCCTTAGCCATTAAGCGCGATTCGCCGGGGCCGGTATTGTTCAAACAGGAACGGGTGGGGAAAAATCACCAGCGTTTCACCATTTACAAATTCCGCTCGATGCGCGTGGGCGCCGAAGACGAACTGGAGAGCCTGAGAGAAGCCCTGGAGAGTGACGAAATCACCTTCAAGATGCGCGACGATCCACGGGTAACGCGGGTGGGACGCTTCCTGCGCCGCTTCAGCCTGGACGAACTGCCCCAACTCATCAACGTCCTCAAAGGCGATATGAGCATGGTCGGCCCGCGCCCGCCGATTCCCGCCGAAGTGGAACAATATCAACCCTGGCACCTGAAGCGCCTGACCGTCCCGCCTGGGCTAACCGGCTTGTGGCAAGTCAGCGGACGCAGTGAACTGACCTTTGATGAGATGGTTTTGCTGGATTTGTATTACATTGAACACTGGTCGCCGTGGTTAGATGTCGCTATTATGCTGCGCACCGTCCCCAATGCGCTTTTGGGTATCGGTGCATATTAACGACGTAGTAGCGACTTCCGTCGCGCTTCTCAATCAGCCAAAGAGGAAAATATATGCATCCCTGGGAATTTATCCCTGAAGAACGTCAGGCTTTGCT
>DAOOGN010000078.1:0-20888 GCA_035415725.1 Anaerolineae bacterium
CTATTATGTGCCCTCCCCAAAGTCCCGTTCGCCACCTGGCAAAGGTGGCTGAATAATTACTGATGCTTAATCTTCAGCCATGACGCGGAAATCTAGGCCGTTTCTTAGTCGGTGGCCGAACAGTGACTAATTTTTGCCGGAGGTGACATGAAACTTTTTCGATCTGCCAAAAAAGAGCAAGAGCCTGCTGTGGAACGCGATTGTCAACATTGCAATCACTTCCTGACCGGCGATCTGGATCGGGGCGCGAACTGGATGCGGTGCGACAAAGGCCACTGCCTGGTGGCGGATGAGGCATTGACTGTCGAACATCACCTGTATTACGATCCAGACGAAGAGGTGGTGATGTTGACGCGGGACGGCTGGGCCGTGCAGAGCGGAACCGGCGAACCGATGCTTGGACGTACAGATTGCCCGGATTGGAAGCGTAAGGGTTTCCGGCTGGATTTGGGAAATCCAGAATATGACTAAAGCTGTTATGAATCGTCATTTCGCAGGTTCTCTTACCGCACACGATTGCAAACGTTATATCCCGCACGAGTTCATCGTCCCGGCGGGCTGTGGACGTATCGACATCGACTTTCGTTATGCGCCGCAGCGGGTGCAGGGGATCAAGAATCTGCTCACGCTGACTCTCTTCGATCCGCACGGCTTTCGGGGCGCGCGGCATCGCAGCGGAACTGAACAGCACGTCACATTGAGCGCGACGGAAGTGACACCCGGTTATGTCCCTGGTCCGTTACTCGCCGGGACGTGGATCGTGGAGGTCGATCCGCACATGGTCATGCCGGGGGAGACGGTGCGATATACGCTCGATGTCGGGCTGACCGTGGGGGTAAGGGGTGCAACAGCGGAGTCTTTCCCACCACACCAGCGCATGCCGGCGGTGGCGCGCTGGCAGCCGGGATGGTATCGCGGCGATTTGCACACGCACTCCGATCATTCGGACGCCCATGATTTTGCCATTGCCGATTTGATCCAGTTAGCACGCGACACGAAGCTGGATTTCGTCTTCCTTACCGACCACAACACCATCAGCGGCCTGCCCGAAATGGACGCTTCGGCCAGTGAGACCCTGTTGGCTGCGGGGGGGATTGAGTTGACGACCTACTGGGGGCACGCCCTCTGCCTGGGCGCGCGCGAGTGGGTGGACTGGCGAATGCGTCCCGGCAGTGGCGACATGGCGCGTGTCGCGGCGGCGGCCTACGCGCAGGGGCAGATCTTCGTCATCGCGCATCCGCAGGCCGACGGCGAACCCGCTTGTACGGGGTGTTCCTGGCGCTTCGGCGAGATGATGCCGGGCAACGCGCGGGTCGTCGAAGTCTGGAACGGGCCGTGGAGCGGCGACTCCAACAACGAGAAGGCGCTGGCGCTCTGGTATGACTGGCTCAACCAGGGCCTGCGTCTCGCGGCGACCGCCGGATCGGACGCGCACGGCCCGCGTGATTATGCCTCTGCGCCGGGGTTCAACGTCATCTACGCCAGGGCGCTCTCTGAAGCGGCGCTGCTTGAGGGCGTGCTGGCAGGGCGCCTCTACTTGAGTTCCGGCCCGCAGATCACCTTCCAGGCGCAGAGTGCTGATGGCGTGACCTGCGGCATCGGCGATACGGTCACGCAGTCGGCAACGTTCGCCGTCCACTGGCGCGACTGCCCGTCCGATGCTGAGGTGCGGGTGATCGTCAACGGGCGGTTGTTGTGCGCCTTGCCTGCGGGTATCGAGGGCGTGCACACGTGGATGTTGACGCCTGCTCAGGCCGACTGGGTGACGGTGGAGATCCGCGACCAAAACGGCGTACTGCTCGCTGTCACGAACCCCATCTTTATCCACAGTGAGTTTATGCCCGCTGCGTTCACTTCGCCGTCATCGCAAAACTCACCGCCACCCGCGCCGTGACGCTGATCTGCCCTGGCGCCAGGCTGCTGTCGATGCTGGCGTAGTCGCCGTTGATTTCCTGAGTCACATTTTGCGTTGCTCCGCCCCACCGGCCCCACCATCCACTGCTGTAGCCGGACCACCAGGTGTTGGCTTCCTCCTGGATGCTGCGAGGTGCGCCCAATTCCTGATCCAACACGGCCGCCATAGCGGTGGCTTTTTCGCGGGCGGCCTGTAGCGCCAGTTCTCGCGCCTCGTCGCGGTATTTTCGCAGCTCGGTGGTGCGGAAGTCGATACTGTGGACGTAATTCACGCCGGCTTCCAGAACGTCGCTGAGCAGATCCTCGAACTTCGTCAGGTCACGCAGGGTGATGACGATTGTCTTGTAGACGAAATATCCCACAAACTCGCGTTGCGTGTAGCCGTCACTGTAGCGTGGCTCGACATTGATGTAATCCGTCTGGATATGTTCCGGCGGGATGGCGTACTGTTTTGTCAGCGCCAGCACTTTGGCGACGATCTGGTCATTTTGTTGTTTGGCCGTCGAGAGGTTCTTATCCGACGTTTCAACGCCCAGACACAGGATGACCTCGTCGGGCATAAGGCGCACTTCCGCCTCGCCGCTCACCGTGATAGAACCGGCTTCGGCGGCGGGTTGTGGACTGTTGCTCATGGCCCATCCGACACAGAGAACCACGGCGATTAACACTAAAGCTACCAAGAGAAGCGATTTCTGGGGCATAGTTTTCCTCCTTGAAAACAGTCTGATGAACTTGTGCTTGTTTCTATTCAGTTTTGCGGTAGACTCACTACGACGTTCGAACATTGGAACGTTTTGATGTTCGAACGGGCAAACTTTCTGACATTGGAGGACACGATGATCGAATTGGCTCAATCGAAGCTGTTTACTCCCTGGACAGATCCGCTGTCGGGGGTGACGAGCTACATTTTAACACAGAAAGTCGCGCCGGTGCAGGAGGCGTTCTACTTTGTCAACAACAGCATCACGCGCGATGGACGCTACTGGTGGTTTTACTGCGCGTTCCCGCCGTCGGGGACAGCGGCGCAGGGGCGCACGCTCGGGGTGGTGGACTTTGCCACGCAGGAAGTGCGCCACTTCCCCGATACGCAGTTTAACCACGCTTCGCCTTGCGTGGATGTCGAGACGGGCGAGGTTTACTGGGGCATGGCCGACGCGGTCTGGCGGCGCGGACCACATCCTGACGATGCCGCCATGCTGGTCAACCGTTTGCCGGAGGAACTGGTCATGAATCGCCCCGTCGAGCGCATAGCGACCCATCTCACGAAATCGGCGGACGGCCGGGCGTTCTTCATCGATGCGTCGGTCGGCTTGCAGTTCGTCTTCGGCGCCTTGCCCGTGGACGGCGGCGATTTCGAGCTGTGGCATACGTTTCAGCGTAACTACAACCATGCCCAGTTCAGTCCTACCGATCCCAACCTGGTTCTTTTCGCGCAGGAGAACCATCCCGACCCGATCACGGGTTTGAGTTTCCGCATCGAAGATCGTCTGTGGCTCATCCGGCACGGCGAAAAGCCTCATCCAATCATGCCGACGCCCACGCGCCTCACACACGAATGGTGGGACCCCGACGGGCAGCACGTGTGGTGTATCAAGAGCGACGTAGGTGTGTGGCGGGTGAATATTACCACGCAGGCCGTCGAGGAAATCCCTTTTGCCGGCGGGCGCTGGCACTCCCACAGCAACGTTACAGGGCAATACCTCATCGGCGATGCCAACCCTACCTTCTACCGGGGTTGTCCTTCGACGGTGAACTTTCTGAACCGCGAAACGGGCAAGAGCGTGCGCCTTGTAGATAACCCGGTGATGTCGAATTACACCGGCGCGAAATACCACATCGATCCACATCCGCGCTTTTGTTGTGGCGATCAGGTGGTGGTCTTCACCACGACCGTGCGCGGCGTCGTGGATGTGGCGATAGCGCATACGGCGGATTTGATAGCCCGCACCTCCTGAATACGAGGGGCGTCGTGGCGACTTTAGTCATCAGCGACTAAAGTCGCTACGACTACGGTTTCGGCGTCGGCGTGACGGTCGGCGTGGCCGGCGTCGTCGCCGTCAGCGTGGCCGTTGAGGTGATCGGCGGCGCGGTGAGCGGCGACAGCAATGGCATGGCGGTGGATTGAGCGGGCAGTCCTTGTTTCAACAGTTGCCAGGCGATCTCAAAATCATCGGCTGCCAGGCGCGGCGCCTTGGGCAGGTTCGCCAGCCCCAGGTCGAGCCGTTGGATGATCGTCGCCAGTGCATTTTGTTGATCCGTCGAGGTCGTCGCGCTCAGTGCCAGCAATACGTTGCGCGCTTCTTTTACCTCCGTCGTTGCCGCCCCCAAATTGTCTTGCGCCAGTTGGAGACGCGCGCGCGTCAGCAGTTCCATCGCTTTGAGCAACTGCACGTCGGCGCGCACGGCAATCAGCGGTGCTTCATCCTTGACGGTAGCGCTGAGTGTCTCCACCTCGGAAACCATCTTGGCGGTGGTTTCTGTGAGGGCATCCACGGCTGTTTCCAGCTCTGTCACCGCAGTCCGCAATTTCGTTATATCGGGGCCGACGGCAGTCTGCTGAGTTTCCAGCGCGTCGAGGTCTTCTTGAGCGGCCTTCAACGTCGTCTGCATGGCCTTCAACTGTGTCTCGGACGTTGTCAAGCGGGTCTGGAGTGCCTCCAGCGTCTCTTGTGTGGTGTCTCTCTGGCCTTTGAGGGCGTCCACCTGCTCCTGCAGCGCCTGGGTGCGCTCGTTCAGCAGGCTGTAGTCTTGCGCGTAGCGGCTTTCCAGATCGTCCAGGCGCCGGGTGTGATCCTGGATGGGTTGGAAGACCTGGCGATTGAGCGCGGCGATGCCATAGGCGGCGCCCCAGTAGATGCCTGCTCCGAGTAGCACGCCGAGCACCAGCACGAAAAGCAGTCGCAGGAAGACCTTCGCCAGTTGGCCCAAGCCGCGCCAAAATTTCTGTCCGGCGGAGGGTGAAGAAGTCATTTCTGTTGTCATCATGACCCTCCTATTGGCCGGGGAAGAGGCTGTTGAGCAGATCGCGCAGGCCTTCCAGCACCTTCTGGAGTTGGCCGGATGTGGTCCGGACTTCTTCCACCTGCGTGCCCAACGTTGCGGTGGCCTTGTTCAGATCCTGCACCTGAGTGCTGAGGGTTTTTGCCTGCGCCGTCAACGTGTTCAGTTCGCCTTGTATATCGCCCGTGGCCGTCTCCAACGTTTCGACGCGCTCGCCCAACGCTTCGAGGTTGTTCAGCCGGGTCTGGACGCTGTTCAGCGTTTGTTCCCATGCGCCGGCCTGCCCTTGGAGCGCTGTCATCTCCTGTGAGAGCCGCTCTACCTCGCGCGGTGAAGCGTAATTCAGCCCGCCGTTGATCCCTGCCAGAATGCCCAGGCTCAACGCGAGCGCGCTGATCAGCGTCACCACAAAGACGATGAAGCTGACCCAGGCAAGTTGTCCGCGCGTCACCGGCTTGGACGAGGTGGGGGCGCGTTCCGGCTGTGGAGTTGGCTGAGGGGCGGCGACCCCTGCCGGTGCGGGCGCTTCCGGCAGGGGAGAGGCCACGGATACAACTTCTGGCACAGGCAGCGGCGTTTCCGGTAGGGAAAACACGATTTCTTCCGCCGGAGATGGCATGACCGTTTCGAGCAAGGGGGGAGGCGCCGCCGACTCTGCGACGATGACCGGCGTCGTTCCCTCGTCCCAGGGCGACGCGACCGGCAGGGGAGGCAGGGGGATTAAATCCGCCGGGATCTCGGTGACGTGGCTTTCGTCAGGCGTCTCCGCGGTGAAAAGGGATCCTGTCGCCGGTCCCGTCTCTAGGACCGCCGGCGTTTTCGCTTCCACGAGAGGCGACGCTTCCACGGTGAGGTACGGCGCGATCTTGCCCAGTGTTGAAGGCCCGATTCCCGACACACGACGCACCTCGTCGAGGGCCATGAAGGGGCGCGCCGCCACAATACGTTCTGCCAGCACGGGACCGATGCCTGGCACCCGGATAAGTTCGTCTTGCGCGGCTGTATTGAGATTGACTAACGTCTTGGTTTCCATGGTTCTCTCCTTTCAATGTACAGAAACCATCTATTCTGTGATACACCCATTTTTGTTTTTGGGCAAGTGTCTTGGTTGACGTTTTGTGCATGGAGCGTATATTTAGGCGCAGTGTCAACCTGTTCTCAACCCAGTATCGAATACGGCGTGCTCTGACTCTGTATCACGATGGTACGGGGTCGTGGGGATCCATCGCTGCGAAAATGGGCATACTTGAACCTCCGTCTGGGGAAAAAAGGCAGGGGGAGATAGGGCTTATAAAAACGCGAACCATGGATTTTGCGGATTGACACGAAAAGTATAAAAATCCGTGTCATCCGTGGCAAAAACTGAGGCCATTTTTCCATTGAAGCACATTGCGAACCGTGATGACTATTGGGATCAATTCTGCTCTCTGTCGTCGTTTGCTAGTCGAAGTGTTGAGCGAAGAAGATACCCTAACTCTATGTCTCATTGGAGGTTGATATGACTGAATTGCACTTGACATTGGACAATCTGGACGACATTCTCTCCCGGCAATTGACCGAGGAGAAACTCGCACGGGCGAAGACGCTGTTCCTCAAACGTCTGGCGGAACAGGCGCATCGCTTTTACCGCGGCAAGATGCAGACGGTGCCCAAGGCCGGCGTCTTCGGCTTCAACTGGTTCAACGTCTGGTACACGCCGGGTGTCTCGCAGGTTTCGACCACCATTCGCGACGACAACGACGCTTCCTACGAGTTGTCGAACCGGGGCAATTACGTTGCCGTGGTGAGCGATTCCACTCGTGTTCTTGGCGACGGCGATTGCACGCCCCCCGGTGGTCTGGGCGTCATGGAGGGCAAGTCTTTCTTGATGAAGTACCTCGGCGGCATCGACGCGACCGCGCTGTGCATCGACAGCCGCGACGCACAGGGCCATCACTCCGCCGACAAGATCATCGACTTCGTGAAGATGGTGCAGCCGAGTTTCGGGGCGATCAACCTGGAGGACATCTCGCAGCCGAATTGCTTCAAGGTGTTGGACACGCTGCGCGCCGAGTGCGACATCCCGGTGTGGCACGACGACGCGCAAGGGACGGCATGTGTCACGCTGGCCGGGCTGATCAACGCGCTCAAGCTCGTGGACAAGCCGATTGGCGAAGCGAAGATGGTGTTCCTCGGTGCGGGCGCGTCGAATACGACCATTGTCCGCATCATCATCGCGGCGGGTGGCAATCCCGCCAACATCGTCGTGTTCGATTCCAAAGGCGGACTGCACCGCGACCGCCAGGACATCCGGGCCGACGCGCGCTTCTACCGTAAGTGGGAGATTTGCGAGCAGACCAATCCCCGCTTGATCCACGATTTCGACGCGGCGATGAAAGGCGCCGACGTGCTCATTGCTGCCTCTACGCCCGGCCCGGGGGTCGTGAAGCCGGAATCTATCCGCTTGATGGCGTCCCAATCCATCGTCTTTGCCTGCGCCAACCCCGTCCCGGAGATTTACCCCTACGCCGCGAAAGAGGCCGGCGCCTCCATCGTCGCTACCGGGCGCGGAGACTTCCCCAACCAGGTCAACAACTCGGTGGGATTCCCCGGCATCCTCAAAGGGGCGCTGCTCGCGCGCGCCAGGGGTATCTCCGACGAGATGACGATTGCGGCCGCCCGTTCGCTGGCGGCCTTTGCCGAACGGCGCGGCATCGACGCCGAGAACATCATCGCCCGCATGGACGAACCCGACGTCTTCCCCCACGAAGCTGCGGACGTGGCGATACAGGCTATGGCGGAAGGACTGGCGCGGGTCACGCTCACCCGCGAGGCGGTGTTTGCGCAGGCTGCCCACGACATCACCCAGGCGCGGGCGCTGGTCGAACAGTTGATCGCCGCAGAGTTCATCGCACAGCCGCCCCAGGCGATGCTGCAAGAGGCATTGGACTGGGCGATCGCGCGGGTTTAGAGCCGTGTCAGGCCTGTGTCAGCCGATTGAGCCGATGAAGCCGATGAATCTCAAAATCTGCTCAATCTGCTGAATCGGCTGACAGAGTATGAAGCCTATGGTGCAGGTCGCAATTTCAAGGAGGCCAGGTGTGCTCGACTGGTACAAAGACGCAGTTTTCTACGAAGTGGCGGTGAAAGCCTTCGCCGACAGCAACGGCGACGGCCGCGGCGATCTACGCGGGCTGATCGGCAAACTGGACTATCTCCACGATCTGGGCGTGGACGCGCTCTGGCTACTGCCGATTTTCCCCTCGCCGCTGCGCGATGACGGTTACGATGTGGCCGATTATACAAGCATCCATCCCGATTTCGGGACGCTCGACGATTTCAAGGCGCTCCTTGTCGCAGCGCACGAGCGTCACATGCGGATCATCGTCGAGCTGGTAGTCAATCACACTTCGGATCAACATCCGTGGTTTCAAGCCTCGCATGACCCGCAACATCCCGACCATGCGCGCTACCGCGACTGGTACGTGTGGAGCGATACCGACCGGCGCTACCTGGATGCACGCATCATTTTCCTCGATACTGAGCCGTCCAACTGGACATTCGATCCCCGGCGCGGGCAGTATTTCTGGCATCGCTTTTTCAGCCACCAGCCGGATTTGAATTACGACAATCCCGACGTACAGCAGGCGATGCTGCGCGTGGTACAGTACTGGATTGACCTGGGCGTGGACGGTTTTCGCATCGACGCGCCCCCCTATCTTTACGAGCGGGAGGGCACGAACTGCGAGAACCTGCCGGAGACGCACGCCTACCTCAAACGTTTGCGCGCCTTCGTGGACGCCTACGCGCCGGGCACATTCTTGCTTTCCGAAGCTAACATGTGGCCGGAGGAGGTGATCCAATACTTTGGTGACGGCGATGAAATGCACATGAATTACCACTTCCCGCTGATGCCGCGCATCTTCATGGCGCTGGCCCGTGCCGACCGCGAGCCGCTTCTGGCGATTATGGCGCGCACACCAGACTTGCCCGATCCGTGCCAGTGGGGGACGTTTCTGCGCTGCCACGACGAGCTAACGCTGGAGATGGTCACGCCGGAGGAGCGCGCCTTTATGTGGGATTTTTACGCGCCGGAACCGCGCATGCGGCTAAATCTGGGCATCCGGCGACGTCTTGCACCGTTGCTGGACAACGATCGCCGCCGCATCGAGGTAGCCAACTCGATGCTGCTGACGTTGATCGGCTCGCCGTTCATCTACTACGGAGATGAGATCGGGATGGGCGACAATATCCGACTGAACGACCGCGACGGGGTGCGCACGCCGATGCAGTGGGACGCGGGGCCGAACGCCGGTTTCTCGGATGCGCCTGCCGGGCAACTCTACACGCCGCTCATTGACGATGCGGTTTATGGCTATCGTCGGGTCAATGTGGCCGCGCAGCAGGCGGATGATGGTTCCCTGTGGCATTGGATGCAGCGGGTATTGCGCATCCGCCAACAGCACCCGGTTTTTGGACGGGGGACATTGCGCTTCTTGACGCCCGACAACTCGGCCATTCTGGCTTATCTGCGCTGCGATGCGACACAGACGGTCCTGGTCCTCAACAACCTGTCCGCTGAAATGCAGTCAGTGGCCGTCGACCTGAGCGCCTTCCACGGCAGAGTGCCGCGTGATCTGCTGACCGATGGCACGTGGAACACCATCGGCACATTCCCTTACACTTTCACGATGTTCCCCTACGGCTATCACTGGCTGGTGCTATAGGCATTTCGTAACTATTCAGCCACCCTTGCCAGGTGGCGAACGGGACGTTGGGGAGGGTATATAACAGTTGGCATACCAAAGTCTACGCCAAACCTGGCATAGGGAATAGGTGGCTTCGTCAGGTTCACTAGCCTGAATAGATACGGCATTTCTTCGTTCGCCGGCGCGGTACATTTTTAAGTGCACCGCGCCTTTTTACTTCAATGATAAAATTTTATCCTCGAACCTATTGACAAATACACGTTTTTCTCTTATACTGGATATGTCCATTTGTCCAGTGATCCACTTATCCACTTAAAGGTTGGGGAAATGTCAAATTACCGAGTCGATGCTGATGATCCGCTGCCACGCTACTATCAGGTATATGTCTCTCTTGAGGAGCGTATTCGGTCCGGAGAGTTCAAGCCCGGTGAGGCTTTGCCTTCTGAAAGGCAGCTAGTACTCGATTATGGCGTCAGTCGGATCACGATTGTCAAAGCGTTGGATTTGCTGGTTCGCGACGATCTGGTGGAGCGCCAACATGGTCGCGGCAATTTTGTGCTGGAACACCCGCGCGTGGCAACAGGCATGGAGAATTGTCGGATTGCCTTTTGTGTGCCGTCACCCTCAGAATCCTATATTCTGTCCATCCTTTTGGGTGCTACTCGTGTGGCGATGCGCCATCAGATCCATTTGCAAATTGTCGTCATTGGGGATGGTCCAGAGGAGGCGAAGCAGATCAATGCATTGATGGCGGATGGGATTGATGGGATCATTTTGTTCTCACGTTCCACCCACCTCAATGCGGCTTTATATCAAAAACTCCAGGACAAACACTATCCATTTGTGATGGTGGACCGTTATTGTCCTGAGGTGTCCACAGATAAGGTGATTTTTGCCGACGAAGAGGCAGCATACCGGTTGACAGAGATTTTGATTCACCAGGGGCACCGTCGCATTGCTTTCTTGACCAGCAGCGAATTATTTGCGACCAGCGTCCGGGACCGTTTGCACGGCTATCGTCGAGCGCTGGAGGATCATGGTTTGCCTTATGAGGAACGATGGGTCTGTCAGACGATTTATGAGGTTCTGAACCTGTCTCTTGAGTCTTTGGAACAATTCCACGGTACCTATCTTGATTTTCTTACCTATTTGCGGCAAGAGGCACCTACGGCGGTGGTGGCGATTAACAACTATGCTGCGGAGCAGGCTAACATTGACTTGCTGCAAATTCAGATGGCGCTACTGCAGGCAGTGATTGATGTTAATGCACAGGTGGCAGACTGTGAATTAAACATAGCACTGGCTACCATCAGCCATAAATCTTTGAATCTCAAGCATACATTTATGGTGGCTTTGGCCTTGCAGAGGGGAGAAGACTTAGGGGAAGGGGCCGTCAACTTGTTAATTCAACGACTGAACCGGACCCTAATGGGGCCGCCCCAATCCACTGTGGTGCCGATGGAAGTCAACATAACCCCATTTGACTCGCGGGAGAACATCCTATCTGATGGTCCTGAACGGGGATATTCCCATTCATAGTCAAATCTGTCATCAGGAGGTGATATTGGCGAAAATGGTGCAAACTATAAATTCCAGGTGATCCAACTTTTTCGATGGTTTTGAAACTTTAGACTCAGTAAGGAGACCAATATGTTTCGTAAGTTAGTATTCAACATAACTGCGATGATTATGATCACGGTTCTGGTGGTTGGTTGTGGGGGACAAGCCACAACGCAGACGGAACCCACTGCTACTGTAGAGATCATCAATCCACCAGTCATCAAGGAGGACCAACCGACATCGACCCCCAAACCTACCCCAACACCCAAACCGGCAGAACCGGTGGCTACTCAAGCACCGGTGACCGAGAAATTCACGGTCAACGGCGTCACCATGCCCTTCAATCGTAACGAGGTGATCATCAACGACCAGGTCGATTTTTCGATTTTCGATAGCTTCAACCCCATGATTCCCAACGGCTGGCACTATCAGAACGGTAGCCAGCAGTTTGTGGTCGAGTTCCTCTGGTACGTGAACTATGCTACCGGTGAACTTATCCCACGGCTGGGCGAGAGCTGGGAGTATAACGATGATTATACTGAACTTACCCTTCATCTCCGCAAAGGTGTGACGTGGAACGACGGTGAGCCTTTCACGGCCAAAGATGTGGTCTGGACGCTGCAGATGGCCATGGATCCGAAGTACGATGATCTTGGTGGTCTGCCCCAGTCCGATGCGAAGTATTTCTCCGAGGTCTACGCGGCCGACGACTTCACCGTTGTGATCAAAATGACGGAGCCTCGTCCGCGCCAGCATCAGATGTTCTGGTGCAAAATCGTGGGGGGCACGATTATCTACCCCGAGCACATCTGGTCAAAGGTTGATCCGTACACCTTCAAGAATAACCCGCCTGTCTGGACAGGTCCTTACGAACTTTTTAACGTCTATCCCGAGAACAAGGTGTTCGTGTGGGTGCGGAACGAGGATTATTGGGGCAAGGCCATCGGCAACTTCCCCGAGGCCAAATATGCGATCTACCGCACCGGCCCTAGCACTGAGCAGCAACTCGCAGAAGTCAAAGAAAACAACATGGATATCTTTGGACTGAGCTACGATGTGTGGTCCCAGAACAAAGCCGACATCCCCCAGATCAATCAGGTGGTTTATGTCGATCCTTGCCCGCGCGCTGCATGGTTCAACGAAGCCAGTGAACCGTACCTGAGCCAGCCTGAGTTCCGTCGTGCGATGTCTATGCTGATGAACCGCGAGAAGTGGGGCGCCAACCTTTGGTCACCGCCCTCCAAGCCCGCGCAGGGGCTCTGGGCTGACTATCGCAACCTCGACAAATACATCAACAAAGAAGCCAAGGATACCTGGGGCACGCTGCAGTACGATCCTGAGACGGCGCTGGCACTGCTGGAAAGCATTGGCTACAAGCAGGAAGGCGGCAAGCTGCTCGGTCCTGATGGCACCCAGGTCAAGATCGCTGTGACCACGCCCGTCGGCGTCGGCGGGTGGGAGTACCTGATGGGCCAGGACTTCACCGAGGAGTTGAAGCTCATCGGTATTGATGCGACCTTCGAGTATGTCGAAGGTGTCTTCTGGGACAGCGTCGATCGGGGTGAGTTCCAGATCGGTTTCTGGTGGTTCTGCGGCGCGACCGTGGATCCGCTCGATCTGTACGGTGAGTACATCTGCGACAATGCCGCGCCCGTCGGTGAGGTATCTCAAAAGGGCAATGGTCCACGTCACTGCAATGAGGAGTTTGACCAGGCAGTGCTCGCGCTGAAGGCTATTGATCCGGATAATAAAGCCGCGATGCCTCTCTACAGCAAACTGTTCGATCTCTGGCTGCAGGATCCGCCCGGTGTCCCGCTGATCGAGACCTACTACTCCGTCAGTTACAACACCACCTACTGGGACAACATGCCGGCCAACGATAACCTCTACACGGTACCCTTCAACTGGTGGGGTCAGATTGAGGAAGTTTACTTTCAGACTAAGGCCAAGTAAAAGGTATTGAGTCTGGGTCTGTCACGGTGCCCGCACCCTGCAAAAGGTGCGGGCACCCGGTTGCTGAATGTTTCCGCCCCTGCGTTGTGTGGGCGCGACAGAAAGCCAACTTAAGAATTTGACTTGTTCTTACCGTTGACGTGGGAAGTTGTCCAAACAGCCTTGACTCTATTCAGGATAGCATGTCAGGACTATCTTGCAAGCTGGATCTGGGGAGGTATGAAATGAGAAAGCTACTTCGGAAATACCCGATTCTAGGCTATTACTTTAACAAGATCTTTACCTATTTCATTACGATTTTCGGGGCTTTAACGATCACATTTTTCATGTTCCGTTTGATCCCCACCAACCCAATTCAGAACTGGGTCAAGTCGTTGGAGCGACAGTACTCAGTGACTGTCGAGGGTGGGGATGCCATGATCAGCCGGTACAAAGAGGAGTTCGGGCTGACCGGTTCCTTGTGGGATCAGTACATCCACTACATGTACAATGTCATCGTCAAGGGGAACCTCGGCCCCTCTTTCATTGCCTTTCCCACGCCGGTAGAGGATCTTTTGATAAAAGCCCTGCCGTGGACCGTGGCGTTGTTGAGTGTGTCGATCGTGTTGTCCTGGGCCTTAGGTCTGCTGATCGGTTCGATGGCGGCTTGGTTCCGCGATTCACCGATCAGCGATATCATTACTAACATCTCTATCGGCTTATCCCAGATTCCGGCGTATCTTATTGCTCTCTTCCTGGTCCTATTTCTGGGATACCAATGGAAGTTGCTGCCAACTCGCGGAGCCTTTGATGCCCAGTACACAATAGGGTGGAATTGGGACTTTATCAAGAGCGTAATCAGCCATAGCTTTCTGCCGGCGTTGGCCATCATCGTCGTATCACTCTCTGGTTGGATACTCTCCACCCGTTCACTGGTGATCAGCAACATCGGTGAAGACTACCTCCTCTATGCCGAGGCCAAGGGTCTCAAGCCGGGGAAGATCATGATCGGCTACGCGCTGCGCAATGCCATGCTGCCGCAGGCAACCGGTCTGGCACTGACGATAGGCTCGATGATGAGCGGCCAACTACTGATTGAGTCGATGTTTGTCTATCCAGGTCTAGGACAGGTCATGAGCCGCGCCATCGGTATTTTTGATTACAACACGATGATGGGGATCATCATTCTCTCTGTTATCAGCGTGATGACGGCCAGTCTGATCGTTGACCTGCTGTTGCCAGTGATCGACCCGCGGGTTCGTACTGCCGTCAGGTCTTAGGAGGCATGCGATGCTGAGTTTTCTACGGAGTTGTTGGCATACGAGCGGGAAGTTCAAATTCGGGGTCATCATCCTGGCTATCTTTGTATTGATGGCTGTGGCTGCGCCCTTGGTCTACCGGCCTATCATTGGTGACCTGAGCCCGTCTCGGCCCGGCGTATTCATGCGCTGGCTGCCGATGACAGCCGAGCATCCTCTGGGCACTGATGGCCACGGGCGCGACCTGCTCACCGATTATCTGGCCGGCCTGCGAACGACGCTGTACATCGGTTTCCTGGCCGGCATGATTGCTTCGAGCGTGGGTATCCTCGTGGGATTTCTATCGGCGTACAAAGGAGGTTGGGTCGACGCGGTGCTTCTGACCTTTACCAATATGCTGATCGTGATTCCGCAGTATCCGATTCTGGTGGCAATTGCGATGGTCACACCTGAATTGGGTGTGGCGTCGATGGCGGTCATCCTCGCGTTCTTCAGTTGGGCTTATTCGGCGCGGACGATTCGCGCGCAGGTGATGACGATGAAAGAGCGCCCCTACGTCGAGTTGGCGAGGGTTTCAGGCCAGAACGACTGGGCGATCATCTTTACCGAGATTTTGCCCAATCTCACGCCGTACCTGCTGATGGGCTTCGCCTTCAGCGTGGTCGGTGCCATGGTAGCGGAGGTCGGCATCGAGGCATTGGGGCTGGGGCCATCGAACATTATTACGCTGGGATTGATGATCAACTTTGCCAACGGGTGGGGTGTATACAGCATGAAGCGGCTGGAGATTTTGCTAATCCCTGTAGGCGCCCTGGTATTGATCTTTATGGCGATTACTATGATCAACCGGGGCATGGAAGAGTACCTCAACCCACGGTTGCAAAAAGTGACCACGGAGAAGTGATCATGAGTGCACAAGTAATGACACGGACAAACGTACAAACGCTGATGGAGATCAAGGATCTGCGCATTTGGTATCGGACCACACGCGGGAATGCCAAAGCCGTGGATGGCGTGGATTTGACCATCCAACGCAACGAGATTTTTGGGTTAGCCGGTGAGTCAGGGTGTGGCAAGACAACGTTGGCTCGAGGCATCTTAGGTTTGACTAAACTGCCGGGTTATATCGAAAGCGGCGAAGCCATCTATTATCAGTGTGTCTCTGATTCGAGTTCGGTAGGGAGTGATCTGTTGACCATGCCTCCCTCTGAATTGCGCCAGATGCGTTGGCGGCACATTGCTTACATACCCCAGGGAGCGATGAACGTGTTGAGTCCTGTGACGCGGATCGAAAAGCAAATCCTGGATGCGATCTATGAGCACAGTGACATGTCTAAGGAACAGGCCCGCGCCCGAATGTTTGAGTGTTTGGAGATGGTAGGGCTGGAGCCCACCGTCGCGCGCATGTACCCGCACGAGCTGAGTGGCGGGATGAAGCAGCGCGTGACGATCGCCGCTGCTATCTCCCTGAAGCCCGGGCTTATTATTGCCGATGAACCTACGACGGCGTTGGATGTCAATGTCCAGCAGGTCATTCTGCAAGAGCTGAAGGAAATCGCTAAGGGCCTGGGGCTGACGCTCATCTATGTAACCCACGACATGGCAGTGCACGCGGAGATAGCAGACCGGCTGGGAATCATGTACTCGGGGTTGATTGTTGAAATGGCACCGGTTATTGACACCTTCAAGTCGCCACTGCACCCCTATACTCAGGGGCTCATTTCTTCCATTCCTGTTATCGGCGGGGACCGTTCGCGTATGACAGGAATCCCCGGCAATGCTCCCAGTCCATTGGACTGGCCGTCGGGTTGCCGGTTCCACCCACGCTGTCCCAGGGCGATGGAGATCTGCCGTGAGAAGCAACCTCCAATGCTTGAAGTAGCTCCCGGACGATGTGTGGCTTGTCATCTATATCCTACTCCCCTGTCTGGTGCGGCGCCTGCTTTGAGGAGCTGAAAAACATGACCAATCTAAATGACAACCCAGTGGTTCTCGATGTTCGCAATGTGTCGAAGATCTTCAATATCCCCACGCCGGGCTTTGAACGCGAGTATATCGCGGCCGTGGACCAGGTCTCACTTGCTCTGTATGAGAAGCCGGCTCGGATTGTGTCGCTGGTCGGTGAGAGCGGCAGTGGTAAGACGACGTTGGCCCGGATCATGTTAGGGCTGACGCCGCTAACCCACGGTGAGATGCTGTACCGTGGCAAGCATATAGCGAAATTGACGAAGAGTGAATGGTGGGATTTTCGCCGCAATGTGCAGCCGATCTTCCAGGATCCCTTTGGGATTTACAATCCCTTCTATCGTGTCGATCGGGCGCTGGATATGACGATCAAGAACTTTCACTTGGCTTCTTCGCCAGAAGAAGTGATGGCACTCAAGGCGGAAGCCCTGCGCGCCGTAGATTTGCGCCCTGACGACGTCATCGGACGGTACCCCCACCAGCTCAGTGGCGGTCAGTGCCAGCGGGTCATGTTGGCGCGCACTCTTTTGCTGCGACCCAAAATCATTATCGCGGACGAGCCGGTCTCGATGATTGATGTGGCCGTTCGGATGCTCTTCTTGAATATCCTACTGGATTTCCGGGATAAGTACGACATTTCCTCGCTGATGATCACCCACGACCTGGCGACGGCTTATTATATGGGCGGCCCAATGTTGGTGCTGTGTTTTGGGCGTATCGTTGAATCAGGGGATATCGAGCAACTGCTGGATAAACCCTCACATCCCTACACCCGGCAACTTCTGGCGGCCATCCCTTTCCCCGATCCCGCACGGCGTTGGGAGGGCCGAGCGAATGTGAAGATCACTGATCGTCCATTGACTCACGAGGGCAACAAGTGCGTCTACGTGGCGCGCTGCCCGCAAGCGATGGATATCTGTTCAAAACAGCGTCCGCCGGATTATCTGGTGGAGGAGGGGCATTACGTCGCCTGTTTTTTGCACCGTGATAAACCTGTCATAGACTCAACGCAGAAGGCGTGACAGATTTGTTTCTGGATTTTGGTTAGTTGCCTACAAAGACCGAAATTTGTGGGCTTATTTATGATTTTATCGAGAAAAGGAGATACACTGAGTTATGAAACCGCTGAAAATGGGCTTGATTGGGACCGGAGGTATTGCGCAGGTCCACATGAGGGCACTGGCGAAGACCCAAGACATCGAGGTCGTTGCCGTGTGCGACATTGTTGAGGAAAAAGCCATCAGGACGGCTCAGGAGTTCGGAGTTCCGAATGTGTTCGTGGATTATCACGATCTCCTCGCCATGGATGAGATTGAGGCCGTCAATATCTGCACCTGGAACCAGGCGCACCGCGCTCCGGCGGTGGATGCGCTGCACGCCGGCAAGCACGTCCTTTGTGAGAAGCCGATGGCGGCCACGCTTGAGGATGCGACGGCGATGACGAAGGCAGTGCACGAGACCGGTCTGGTCTTTATGGTCGGTGTGCAGCCACGTTTCGGTTTCGCGCGGAAGACGGCGAAGGCCATCGTGGATTCTGGCGCACTCGGCGACATCTACTACGCGGAGGCCGTGGCCTGCCGCCGTTGTGGCATTCCGGGCGGCAGCTTCATCAAGGCCGCAACCGCCGGCATCGGCACAGTAGCCGACATCGGCGTCTATGCGTTGGACGAGGTATTGCATTTGATGGGACACCCCAAACCCGTCGCTGTTTCTGGCATCGCTAACAACATCCTGGGTAAAACGCATAAGCCCGTTGAGGGTTCCTGGTATTGGGTGCCGGAAGATCTGGAGGTGGAGGATTTCGGTGTTGCTACCGTGCGCTTCGAGAACGGCGCCCTGATGGTTTTCAAGACCGCGTGGATTATGCACATGGATTCCCTGGGAAGCAACCTGCTCCTTGGCACCAAGGCGGGGATGAAAATGGATCCATTGACCATCTTCACCCATGACTACAATCGCCTTGTCGACATCAAGCCGCTGCCGGGTGATGCCAGAGATGGCGATCTCTTCCTGGCGAAGAATATGGCTTTTGCGGAGGCCATCTGGAATGGTACCCCCTCTCCGGTGCCTGCGGATGAGATGCTGATCACGAATGTCATCATCCAGGGCCTGATCGACTCGGCTGCCTGCGGTCACGAAGTCAAAGTGAGTGTCCCAGCCGTTTGAGGCTAAGACACGTAATCTCTCAATTTAACTTTAGAATCAAAGGAGTTTGCCATGTTACGTATTGCTATGCTTAGTTTTGCTCATGTTCATGCTAATGGCTATGCTCAGGCTGTGGTTGATCATCCTGAGGCCGAGATCGCCGCGATCTGGGAAGACGATGAGGGGCGGGGGAAAGCCGCGACCGAACGTTTCGGAGTTCCCTATGAAACGGACCTGGAGAAGGTTGTCAGCCGCGACGATATCGATGCAGTTGTCATCAATGCCTACACCAGCCAGCACCCCTGGCTGATGAAAACCGCACTCAAATACGGCAAGCACATTTTCACCGAGAAGGCACTGTGCATCAGCACCAGGGATGCAGATGAGATTGTCGAACTGGTCAACAGGAGTGGCATCAAGTTCATGATTTCGCTGCCCAGCCGCACGCGGCCCGAAACGCTGTTTATGAAAGAAGTGCTCGACAAGGGCTGGCTCGGCAAGATTACGCTCATGCGGGCGCGCGTCGCCCACATGGCCTCGCTCGATCACTGGTTCCACGACGGCAGTGCCTGGTTCGCCGATGCAAAGCTGGCGGGCGGCGGCGCCCTCTTTGACCTGGGCTGCCACACGGTAGATGTGATGCGCTGGTTCATGGGCAAGCCCAGGAACGTCGTCGCCAAAATCCAGCAATTCTCCGATGCCTACCCCATTGACGATAACTCCGCGATTGTCGTCGAGTTCGAGAATGGCGCGCTCGGTATCCTTGACACCGCCTGGGTGCATCGCTCCGGCCCGAATCCGATGGAGATTTACGGCACCGACGGTTTCATCGGACGTGATCCCTACGGCGGCCTGATGCTGACCAGCACGCAATTGCAGCCGGAGGGTATCGCTGGCTATATCCGACCTACTCAACTGCCGGATGCACAGCCTATGCCGATGGATCAGTGGATCAGCGCCATCTTGCATGACACGCCGATGACGATCACCGTTGAAGATGGCCGCAACTTGACCGAGATGCTTGAGCGCTCGTATCAGGCAGCGCGCGAGGAACGCGAAGTCAAATTCTAATAACTATCGGAGCGTGTATAATAGAGAGCACGAGCCTGCATGACCCGCTGCCGGAACGGGCAAAGGCTCAGGAGTTCATCTTGAAAACAGGGAGTTCAAAATATCAGGAGGCTATAATGAGTAAAAAGTTTCGAGTTGCGATTATCGGTACAGGAATGATCGGGAGCACAGCGCACGCGCCGGCGTGGGCCGCCCTGCCGGACGATGTAGAGCTGGTCGCCACGGCTGACATTCGGCCGGAACGGGCGAAGAACGTCGCGGCTGGATTTGGTATACCTGCGCACTACGGCGATTGGCAGAAGATGTTGGATGAGGTCAAGCCCGACATTGTCTCCGTCTGCACGCCCAACTGCTACCACAAAGCGCCCACGATTGCCGCGTTGAAAGCCGGGGCGCACGTCTGCTGCGAGAAGCCCATTGCGCCCGGTTATGCGGATGCCAAAGAGATGTTCGATGTTGCCGAGTCTGTAGGGCGGGAATTGTTTATCACGCAGACGTCCCGCTTCACCTCCCTGGCCGACGCTGCCAAGAAATACGTCGAAGAGGGTATGCTCGGCGACATCTATTACGCTGAGACCGGTATGCTCCGTCGTCGTGGCATCCCCAAGTGGGGTGTCTTCCACATCAAGGAACACAACGCCGGTGGCCCTGTCTACGACTTGGGCGTTCACGACCTCGATCTGTTTATGTGGGTTATGGGTGATCCCACGCCTGTGGCGGTGAGCGGGCAGACAGTCTTGAAGTTCGGCAACAAGGACGAGCAGTTGGCGACGTCGCTCTTCGATAGCGGTGCGTATGCCGGATTGCTGTATACGCCGGATCCGTATGACTACCGTCAGTTTGACGTGGAGGATTTCGCCTCCGGTTACATCCGCTTTGCTAATGGGGCTGTGCTTGTACTGCGCACCTCTTGGGCGGCTAACATTCAGCAGGCTGCGGGCAGTTCCTTTATGCTGGGAACGAAGGGTGGTCTCAACTTCAAGCCCTCTCTGACCTATGTTGCCAACCAGGTGGGGTACATGGTGGAAACCTCCCCGAACCTGCCTGGGGACCGCGATGTGGGTTTTGCCGGGCACTTCCGCCACCACGCACACGTCATCCGCGTGCTGCGCGGTGAAGAAGAGAAGATTGTCAAGCGTCACCAGGTGCTCAACGTCATCAAGACGCTGGACGCGCTTTATGCCTCTTCTGAGTCAGGGAAGGAAGTTCGGCTTGACTGAGACGCCATAGTGACCTGATGGTTGGATGTTAGACCAGTGTTTTCGCGGGCGGTCCACCGCCCGCGAAAACGCTACCTCTTGTTGAGTCTCATAAAGTCGTACCGGTAGCACTTTAACAAAGTCTCGTAAAGTCG
>DAOOGN010000079.1:0-20839 GCA_035415725.1 Anaerolineae bacterium
AGCGACGATTGAGGTCGTCGCCGGACAGAAGGTCTACCTGCCGCTGGTGTTGCGCTAGCAGTAGGTCCACGACGAGACCTGACAGGTTTTTCAAACCTGTCAGGTCTCGTCATTTGTAGCGGGTGGTTCTTTCGTCGGATGTTCTTGCAAGGCGCGGCGGGCCGCCTGTCCGTAGATGGAATGAGGCAGCGTGTCGATGGCCGCGTTGAAACGGCGGATCGCCTCGGCTTCACGGCCGGTGCGGCGCGCTGCCAGCCCCAGGTTGTAGTAACCCGCCGACAGGTAATGCGCGCCGATTTTGAATTCCTGGTTGCCCAGGGCCTCGCTGAGTGTGGTGTAAGCCATCTCCGGCTCGGCGGCGCGCAATTCGGCGACGCCGCGGTTGATGAGCACGATTTGCCGGCTGACAGCATCAGGCCACAAGCGCAGGGCGGTCCAATACAAGGCCATCGCCCGGGGGTATTGTTTTCTGCCGAGAAAGGCATTGGCGAGGTCCGTCAATAGCCGCACGCGCATGGTAATCAGGTAAAGGACGACGAGGAAAACCAGCGGTGGAAACCACGGCAACACGAACGTCGTCGCCGCCCCCAGCACACTGACGATGAGACTTTCGACGGCAAAGCGCGTGGAAAGTCCCTGCCGACGCAGCAGCGACAGCCCCCCGAACCCCAGGATGTACATCAAGCCAATGAGTAAAATCAACCCGGCCGGATGATTGAGCATGGTATTTTCATACTGCAATGCACTTCGGAAAGTGCGTTGCACCTTTGGATACCTAAACAAACAACTGCCCGGCAGTGCGCTGGAGCATATCCACGCCGCGCACCTCGGTCTCGAAGAGCGGAACGAGCGCGCGCGTATCGGGGAAGCTGGCGCGGATGTCTTCCATATAGTGATCCTGCATGGCGATACGGTTCAGCACAAAGTCGGGCGTGTCGGCGGTGACGTCGGCTTTGTCGATGAGCATGTTCACGATGACGCCGCCCACAGGAATGCCGAAGTCTTGGAACCAACCGATGAAACGCTTGATCACCGCAATGGGCAAAGCCTCCGGCAGCGTCACGAAGAAGAAGGCGGTCTTTTCGACATCGGTAAGCAGGCCCTTCGTGCGCTCCATCCGCTCCTGCAAGTTGAGGAGGTACTCCATCAAGGGGTCCTTCTCCTTCCGGCGACTGTAGGAAAGCAGCTCGCGGAGCGACTTGGCCTCCTCGCGGCTCTGCACCATCTTGTTGACCCACATGCCGTAGACACTCGACATGCCCAACAAGCGGCGCGTATTCGCCGTCGGCGCCGTATCGAAGACGTAAACGTCGTACTTGTCCTCGAACATCAGATCGATCATGTTCTCGAACATCGCCGATTCCTCGAACGCCGGGTTCATCGTCGCCGACTCGACAAACTCGTCGGCCCGCGTCTTGATGTCCGCGTACTTGAGGAACCACTGAATCTTCTGCGTCAGTTCCACTTTGGAGCGCTCGATGGTGTCTTTGGTGTCGATCTCGTAGGCAAAGAGATTGGGAACGCCGTTGACCGCCGTCGGTGCGCCGAAGACGTTCTGATCGAGCAGACTGCTCAGCGAGTGGACCGGATTGGTGGAGGCCAGCAAGGTGTGACGTCCCTGCTGCGCCAGCCACAGCGCCGCCGTGCCCGCCATGACCGTCTTGCCTACGCCGCCCTTGCCGCCGAAGAAGATATACTTCATGCGCGGATGTTGGACAAAGAACTCTGGCATGGATGCTGCGTTCATGCTTCACCTCCAAACAACGCCTCGGCGACCCGGCCGATCATCTCCAGACCGGTGATGTCGCGCTCGAATTCCGGCACCCGCGCCACCACGTTCGCGCCAAACGTCTCGTCAATCTGGCGGAGGTACTTGTTCTGCATGTCGATGCGATTTTGCAAGTAGGCGGGGATGTTCTGCTGTGCCAGCTCCGGCGGGATGACGCGGTTGACGATGTAGCCGGAAATGGGCACGTCATACTTGGCGAACAGGGTAGCAGCCTTCTGGGTATCGAGGATGATCATCTCTTCCGGCGTCACGACGAAGAAAAAGGCGGTCTTTTCGCGGTCGGTGAGGATGCCTGACGAGGTGTTGATCCGCTTCTTGATGTCCTGCAATTCGGCGAGAATCTGATCCTCTTCGCTCTCCTTCTTGCGTTCGAGCATCGCCGCGACCTGCGAATACTCCTGCATCTCCGTGCGCAGCGCCGTGATCTTGTCGATCCACTCATCGTAGACACTCGCCATGCTCAGATAGTAGAGGGCGTGACCCAGGGGCACCAGGTCGTAGATGTAGTAATCGAATTCACTGCCGACGACGATATCGACGACGGCGTCGAAGATGGCACTCTCCTCCATCGCCGGTTCGGCAGCGGCGGCCTGGATGTAGTCTTCGATCTCCTTCGGCACTTCGTCCAGGCCGTACATATCGAGGATTTTCTGGCGAATCTCGTTCTGGTACTCACGGATATGCTGGTCGGCGTCGACCTCCTGGGCGAAGAGGTTAGGGGCAATCTCGACGGCGCCTTTGCCGAAGATATCGCGCTCGAAAATATCCGAGAGCGAGGCCTGGGGGTCCACAGAGAAGACGAGCACCTTGTAACCCTGCTGCGCCAGCCAGTAGGCCGTCGCCGCCGAGAACGTGGTCTTGCCCAGCCCGCCTTTGCCGCCGAACTCGATGTAGCGGCGGTTGGGATGTTCGCGGAAAACTTGTGCAAGTGACATAATTTCTCCTTATAGTAGCCTCCGAGGACACAGAGTTCACAGCGACAAAAACAAACTCCCCCTCTGTGTGCTCTGTGCTCTCTGTGGCAAAATTGATTGACGCAAGCGCATCGGTCAGGTCACGCTTATAGTAGCCTCCGAGGACACAGAGTTCACAGAGAAAAAACAAACTCCCCTCTGTATGCTCTGTGCTCTCTGTGGCAAAATTGATTTACGCCAGCGCATCGGTCAGGTC
Source organism: Anaerolineae bacterium (assembly GCA_035415725.1). Classification (GTDB taxonomy): domain Bacteria; phylum Chloroflexota; class Anaerolineae; order B4-G1; family SLSP01; genus DSWT01. The sequence goes on from DAOOGN010000079.1 coordinate 2,960, forward strand.
ACGCTCGCGCAACATGCGCCGCTTCCAGGTGGAGATTTGCGGCACGACGTAGGGCAACAGGCGCAGTGAATAATAGGGCGGCAAAATGGGGATGCCGAGCAGATCGCCCATGGTGATGAGGATGAAGAGATGCTCCATGCTGCCGCGCGTCTTGAGGGCAAAGCGGGTCATATCGTGACCGGCCATGCCATACAGGAATTCCTTCACCGAACGGCCCAAGTTCTTCAATTTGCTTTCACGTTGTTCTTCTTCTGGCATTGTTATCTCCTTATAGTCAAGTAGTCGTTAGTCAATCCCTTCGACAAATTCCGTGAGGTCGCTCCAGTCGCGCTCACGGAGCAGGCTGCGCTTCCAGCCCTGGATCGCCGGGACGACGTAGGGCAACAGGCGCAGTGTATAGTAGGGCGGTAGAATGGGCAAGCCCACCAGATCGCCAAAACTGACCAGCACAAACAGCCTTTCGACTTCGGCGCGCTCACGCCGTGCGCTCTGTGCCCACTCATATCTCGTCATCCCATAGAGGACTTGCCGGACGGTTTGCACAGCACCGCCCAGTCGATGGCGGACATCTTCCCAGGCAATTTTCATCATAAGGTCTGCATTACCAGGTCAGACCCACAAGGTCGCATCGAACCGGAGGCGCAAGGGGAAGGGCGGGGGCGGCCCCTCCCCCGGTACTCCAGCCGTGGCGTCTTACGCCGTCGCGGGAACCTTCTTCTCCTGTGGCTTGCGCAGTGCCTTCACTCCATCATAGACGAGGAAGACCGCCGCCACGATCAACACCAGCGCAATGATCCCCACGAGCACTGCCGCGATCCCGGCTTGAGCCGTCGCTGCCGCCGGGAGCTTCTTGAAGAAGTTATCGTAGGCCAGGTAGAGCAGGGCGGCGAGGGTGGTGACGATCATAAACGCCGCCGGATACAGCGCCCAGGTATGCTTGCGCCCCTCCGACATGGCCCACAAGGAGACGAGCAGAAGTGCCAGCCCGGCCATCAGTTGGTTAGCAGCGCCAAACGCGGACCAGATCGTGAGCCAGGGGATGATCCACACAAAGAGCAGTGTCAGAATCAACGCCACGATGGTGCCCACATGCATATTCCTCATCACCGGAACCTTGTCGCCCACCAACTCGGCGCTGGCGACACGCATGAAGCGGATGACGAGCTGCATGATCGTCAAGGCCATGATGGTCAAAAAGACCGAACCATACGCCTTGCCGAATTCAACCGGGATGCCGATGTGGTTTAAGAAGTTCGCCAGGCCGCCGGAGAACACCGCCATGGCGCTCGCGGCGCCGCCGGCATCTTTGTAACCCTGGAAGCTGCCAAAGGCTGCTGTCGCCGTGAGGAAAGCGACAATGGCGAAGAACATTTCCATGAACATCGCGCCGCCGCCCACCGGCAGAGCATCCGTCTCTTTCTCCAATTGCCGCGCCGTCCCCGACGAGGAGACCAGGCTGTGCCAGCCGGAGATCGCGCCGCAGGCAATGGTGACAAAGAGCATGGGCCACAGCGGGCCGCTGGCCGTGGTGAACGTGGTGAAGGCCGGGAAGTCGCCCATCCCCGGATGCCAGATCAGCATCCCCAGCACGCCTCCCAATATGCCCAGTGCGACGATCCAGAAGGAGATATAGTTGATCGGCTGCGCGAAGGACCAGATCGGCATGACGGAGCCAAGATAGCAGAAGACGACGACCAGAAGCGTGGCGATAACTTGCGCTTGTGTGTTGCCCAGGAACCAGATGGGAGATTCGGGCAGGCCATACAAACCCGAGAAGAAGTTGGCGACCGGCTGCAGGGTGCTGACCCAAATCCCCACAAAGGTGAGCACGACGGTCACAACGGTGGTGAGGATAATATCCTTCTTCCACTTATAGGTCATCTGCCCTGCCAGAATGCCCATCAGCACGACGGCAATCATACCAAAGGGAACTTTAGGGTTGGTCAGCAACGTCTTCCCTACGGCGTTGCCGAAGCTGCCCATAATCAGCAGCAAGTAGAAGTAAATAAAGATCATCAGAATAGTGCGCGCGCGGGGAGAAATGAGCTTGTAGCTCAACGCGCCCATCGAATCGCCTTCGCGGCGCACGCCCATCATCATGGCCCCGTAGTCCTGCACCCAGCCGATGAAAAAGGTGCCCAGGATGATCCAGAGCAGGGCAGGAAGCCACCCCCACTGCACGGCAATGATCGGGCCGGTGATGGGGCCTAGCGCGGCAATGGACTTGAATTGATAACCAAACAACACATTGCGGCTGGCGGGCGTAAAATCCACGCCATCCATATACATCTTGGCCGGGGTCGTCTTTTTGGCGTCGGGCTGGATCACGTCACGGTCAATGCGACGGGCGTACCAGCCATACCCCACGACGATCGCCACAGCGCCTAAAAGCAGCACGAGGACGGAATTCATGACATAACCCCCTTTCTAAATTCGAAAACTGTGATGATTATTTATGACAGAAAATCAAGTTGCCGCGATGTTGAGTGCGTTGTAGAAATGACGGTCCGATGATGTGGTCAAACGTGGTCGGGAAATATGCGAAATGGTTTGTTTTTCTACCTTCACCTCCTTTGGCCCCCTGGAATCCACCTTTACTATTATAAGTCTCTCTTTCATGCAATGCAACTTTTCACGGCGGTCTGCCCCAAAAGCCTGCTAAAGCTGCCAAGAAAAAGGTGTTTGCGGATGCAGCCTGCAAACTGAAACACCCTCACCTATCTTTTGTGCGTGATCAGACGTAGGGGACTCTAGCTCTCGAAGAATTCAGGGTGCTCGGTGTGGAGGTCGCGCAGCAGTTCACCGAAAACGGCCGGCGCGTGGGGTGCGAGTCGTTCCAGCATCTCGATCGCCATCTGGCGGATTTCCCACTGCGCCTCCGGGGTGATGCGCAGGCGGAAGAAGTGCAGCAGTTCGCGGAAGTTCATCGTGACGATGATGCGCGTGGCGGCGGCGTTCGGCAAGACGAAACGCGGTTTTTGTGGTGGTGTTGGCGACATTCACATCTTCCCAGAACCAGGTCGTCAACGTGCCGGGGTTGGTGCTGAAGCGCGCCCAATAGTACAGGTTCTCCTCCGCTATGGCAGTGACCTGGCAAGCTCCAGCGGGGGCACCCGTAGGTGTCACGTCGCGCGTCGCCATCCGCAGACCGGACGAGGCTGCGTTTACGGTGAGCCAATAAACATTTTCGTCGGTGTATTCTTCATCCTGGCGGTTCCCGTGGAACTTCTCGCCGTAGAAGATGAGGGTGTCGCCGGGATCGAACGTGCCCGTCCCTCATTCGTGCAGCGCCACCTCTTGCCCGCGCCAGAACAGATGTACATCCGCCAGCGCCGCGCCGGTGACGGGGACGCCCGCCGCCGCGAGCGTGGCGTAGTCCAGCGTGTAGACGCCGTCGGTCATCACGCCGATGCGCCAGACGGGGTTGAGGAGGGGGAGGGGGGCGGCGGGAACAGGGAGTGTGGAGGCGGGGGAGTTGCGCCCGCACCGAGCATCGGGATCAGCAACAGCAGCCCGCCGAGCACGACGAGCAGGAGCAGACTATAGCGTTTCAGTATGTTTTCCACAATATTTGTCCTTTCGTGCAAGCTCTCAGCGATCAGCCCTCAGCCTCTTTGCTGACCGCTTTTGTCACAGTATAACCGGGGTCCCGCCGCGCGCGAATAAAAAATTCCCGCAGATGAAAGGCCTGCGGGAGGAAAGCGAAATCGTGAGAGCGAGTGTTACTTGCGCTTGCGGAGAACGACGAGGCCGGTAGCCGTCAGCAACCCCACGGCGAGTGCGGCGAAGGGTGAAGTTGCGGTCATGCCGGAGAAGGTGACGGCGGTGGGATTGGTTGTGGCGTTGAAGGTGACATTGTCAATACGCCAGGTGCCAGCGGTTGACTCAGCAGTATATCCGTAAATGCGGAAATAGACTGTGGATTGCCCTCTAATGGCTAGGTCAACAGCGGTTCCCGAGCCAAGATCAAAGCTGTGCGATCTCCAGTTTGTATCATCTGGAACATTAGTTACAGTGGCGGGAATCTGTGTAAAGTTTGTTCCGTCTGTGCTGTAACGCACCTCAAGATCACGAATTCCGGTGCCAGAACGCCTCTCGTCAAAATTGAGCGTGATATGTCCGTAGTTGGTCAAATCAACCATGAATTCATAATAGTCGTTGTCGTCTAATGCTCCTGTTGACCAGCCTACAAAGCTCCATGAGTAAGTACTGCCGTTGCCAGCAGGAAACTCGCCCGTGCTCGGTATTGTAAGACCGGTGCCTCTACTAGCAACCGCATTTCCTGTTAAATCCAGACTGGGTACCGGAGAACCAGAAGTCTGATCGTTCTCAAAGGTCCACTGCGTAAAGTCTACAGGTGCAGCTATAGCTGGTGTCGGCAGCAAACCTATCAAGACGATGAGTAACATTGCTCTTGTAAGGGACGCAAAATTCTTTCCAGTCATGTTTGATCTCCTTTGCTGTATAGCAGTTGATGAGAGTTCTGTTGTGCTAGAACAAAACTTCCCGATTTCCTACCACTCCCAATCCTCAAAATCCAACCCGCCCGGCACGCTCAGCGGGCTGCCCGCCTGGATTTCCAGGTCGCCTTCGTACACGATTTCCGGTGCTTCGTACATGGGTTCCTCCTTAAAGGTTATGGTTGCATACATCATCGAACATAGGGTCTCACGAGCTCTATTTCATCGTACGTTGGCGTTGCACCTCCTGACCTATCGGGGACAAAGATCAATGGAACCGTACACCTCCATCATAGCACAAATCGAAAATGAGGGCAAATCGCACCGGCGTGCGTCACGTGGGTGTATTTCAGGCGACTAAAGTCGCTACTACGACATCTTCCTATTTTCAGAAAATAGCGCATAGTAACGGCGTAGTAACGGCGTAGTAACGACAACGTAGTAACGACAACGTAGTAACGACAACGTAGTAACGACTTCAGTCGTTAATCGCACAGGCGACTAAAGTCGCTACTACGACATCTTCCTATTTTTCAGAAAATAGCGCGTAGTAACGACGTAGTAACGACTTCAGTCGTTAATCGCACAAGCGACTAAAGTCGCTACTACGACATCTTCCTATTTTCAGCGATGTGCTCGTCCTTCAAGACGCTGATGATAGGCACGAGGGAGGTCTCAGGCAGTCGCTTTTCCAGCTCCCGCGCAACGTGAAGGGAATTCCCCGTTCCGGAAAAGTAGTAGATTTGGGTACTCATCCTATCCTCCTTTTCTATGGTCCTTGCTCCTCGCTTGAGAAGTCTGGTGAACAGCGACGCACGCCAGGAGAAGTAGCAACGCACCGGGCCACGATTCCACCACAAACCGGACGGCAAGGATACGCAGCCGGGTGGGGGATGCACCTTCTCCGGCAATCGCCCAGGTGGAAAACTTAGCTACTTCAAGGCCGGTGACGGTGCAGGCAGTGACATCGCGCGCGCGGTCGGCCTCCGGGCAGGCTTCCCAGGCGGACCCGGTCCAGCGCGCCAGGTACGTGCTTGCCGCGTCACTGATGTCCGAGACGGCAAGCTCCTCCGATGTGTAGCTCAACGTCACGTCGGCGGTGAACGTCTCGGTCGCGGGTGTTGTGGCGAGGTAGAGCGCGCCGTTGTAGACCGTCACGCCATCGACGATGGTGCGGGTGTTGTTGAGATTAGCGCCCACGGCCTGTCCCAAACGCGCCATCGTTGACGGGCGTCCACGCCGAGCACGAGCCGGCAAACGTGTCAAGGGGTAGCACGTCACCGGCAGTGACAGCCCGGGTGCGGTACAGAGTTTCGCGTGCGCTGGGCCAATGTTATGCTAAAATAGAGCCGGCCCAGTGATAGGGAAAATATGAACACCGATTTTGACGAGCAGTGGGACGCACTGGCGGAAGAAGTTCTGAGTGAGATGGAGGAGTGCCGACTGCAACATCCGAAGGCGAAACTGCGCCAGATAGAAGCGGCATTGGATGAGCGCTGGGGGAAGCTGCGCGCCCGGATGTTAGAGGAAGCGGCTTTAGCCAGTGCCGCGGCGGATATCCAGGCCCTCCAAGCGGCGGAACGGCCCGTCTGTCCACAGGGCGAAGATACGGGGCAGCCAGGAGCGGGAACTGACGACGCAGTATAACCAGGTGGAATGAAAACTTTTCACCATGAAGGGCACGCCGGATACAAAGAATTTGAGTTTTTCTCTGTGAACTCCGGGTGCTCTGTGGCTACTTTCAGAGGAGGGGGCTGATGATCCGTAAATCTTTCCGCTGTAGTTTAACTATTCTTATAGTTTGCTGGTTGCTGCCGCTAGCGGGTGTGACTTCGGCTCAGGCAGGCAATTTCTGGTCGGCAAAAGAAGCCAGGCTGAATTCCTCAAGCCGACAAAAGGTTGTTGCTCCTGACGGCGAAGCGAAGGATGGGTTTGGTTATTCAGCCGTCATCTCAGATGATGGCAGCACGGCTCTAGTTGGGTCGTATTACACTGAATATGGCATGTCCTATCCCATTGGTCCTGGAGGCGTCTATGCCTATATCAAAAACGGGAGCCCCTGGGAGCTACAGCAGAAATTGCCGACGCCTGCGATGCCCGATTCAGATTTATTCGGTTACGTCTTGGCGCTTTCAGCGGATGGCAACACCGCGCTGATTGGCGCACCAGGTGGTACAGGGCCCGCCGAAACGCAGGTCCCCGGCGCAGCATTTATCTTCACCCGCAGTAGCAATACCTGGAATCAGCAGGCTCTCTTGACTGCTTCCGACCGGACAGTGGGTGATCATTTTGGTTTTTCGGTGGCCCTTGCTGATGATGGGAATACCGCCCTGATTGGGTCCTACGCGGATGATGTGGGGAGTAATACCAATCAGGGGTCGGTGTACGTCTTCACCCGCACCGGGGGCAACTGGAGTGAGCAAGCGCACCTGTTTTCCGCCGATGGCGCGGCGGAGGATTATTTCGGACGATCCGTTTCCCTTTCTGGCGACGGCAATACCGCTCTGATCGGCGCCAATATGAAGGTTATCGGGAGTAAGTCTTGCCAAGGGGCTGCTTATATTTTTGCACGCAGCGGCTCAACTTGGAGTCAGCAGGCGGAGATCATTTTAGCGAATGGTGCAGCACAGGATTGGTTTGGCACGGCTGCAGTCCTTTCTTCCGATGGCAATACTGCCTTAATCACTGCCAACAGTCGCAAAGTGGGGCAAACTGAGAAGCAGGGTGCCGGTTTTATTTTTGTGCGTTCCGGAGATACCTGGACCCAACAGGCTATGCTCAACACTCCTGAAGGTAACGATATATCGCTGTGGGGTGATGTGGCTACCCTTTCGCCAAATGGTAACCTGGCTTTGATCGAAGATGGCTATACTTTTAAGCGTCATGAGGACACCTGGACGGCTGGATGGCGCTTGTTGCCGATTGATAAAGCTACCGGCTTTGGCAGTTCTGTGGCGCTTTCCGGCGATGGCGAAATGGCCTTGATCGGGGCCGATTATGCGACCATCGGCGCGAATAAATCGCAAGGCGCAGCTTACTTCTTTGACTTTGTGTCATCAGGTTTGCCTTACTGCCTGTTCTTGCCGCTGGTGCTCCGTTAACTACAGCTTTTTTTATCTCTGAGACTGGACATTCGGCTAAATTCGTTTCCATTGCTAAGCACACTGAGGGTGCCGAGAAATAGCATAGGACTTACGCAAATTGCCGTTTGTAGTGACGGCTTCAGCCGTTCTTAGCTCCTAAGCGTCACTACAAATCCTCCGCCGCTTGATTCGAGCCAGGCTTGCGTAAGTCCTGAGTATAAAAAATCAGTGCAATCCGTGGCAAAAACTAAAGCCGTTTTTTCATCACCGCGCAAAGTCCCACAGGACCAGAATCTTCTTAGATGAGCGCAGATTCGCGTAATTCGCCGTTAAGCTTTTTTCCCCCACGCTTCGAGCAAATAGTTGTCCGGCAGTGTGCGCTGGAGCATATCCACGCCGCGCACCTCGGCCTCGAAGAGCGGAACACGCGCGTATCGGGGAAGCTAGCACGGATGTCTTCCATCTATACTGAACCCTGCCGGAAAAATTCGTGTATAATGATGCGGACTGCTTTGACATCCCATGACACCGGCGAAGGGTCCCTCTGAGTTTCAGGACGTGGATTCCATAGTTGGCTGAGGAGAATAAAACGATGCCCGGATTCGAACTTGTGTCGAGTTTCAAACCCACCGGCGATCAGCCGCAAGCGATTGAACAGTTGGTGGACGGTCTGGCGAAAGGCTATCGCCATCAGGTGCTCAAGGGCGCGACGGGCACGGGGAAGACGTACACGATGGCCCAGGTGATCGCGCGCACACAGCGGCCCACGTTGGTGCTGGCGCACAACAAAACGCTGGCCGCGCAACTTTACGCCGAATTCCGTGAGCTATTCCCCAACAACGCCGTCGAGTACTTCGTCTCGTACTACGATTACTACCAGCCCGAAGCCTACATCCCCCAGCACGATCTCTACATCGAGAAAGACGCCGACATTAACGACGAGATCGACCGGCTACGGCTGGCGGCAACGGCGGCCGTACTCACACGGCGCGATGTCATCGTCGTGGCGTCGGTATCGGCGATCTACGCGCTCGGCAATCCACAGGAGTGGGGGCGCGTCATCCTGCCGCTGGCCGTCGGGCAGGCGATCCGCCGCGAAACGGTGATGCGCCACCTGGTGAGCATCTACTACACCCGCAACGATCTCGAATTCAAACGTGGCACCTTCCGCGCGCGCGGCGACGTCCTCGAAATCCGCCCGGCCTATACCGAAACCGCGTATCGCATCTCCTTCTGGGGCGACGAGGTCGAACGCATCACCGAGGTCGATCCCCTCACCGGTGAGGTGTTAGATTCCCCGGCGGAGATCCAAATCTTCCCCGCGAAGCACTACGTCACCTCGGAAGAACGTGTGAAACAGGCGATGATCGATATCGAAACCGAGCTGGAGGCGCGCTTGGCCGAATTCAACGCGCAGAACAAACTCCTGGAGGCGCAGCGCCTTGAACAGCGCACGCGCTACGACCTGGAGATGATCCGCGAGATCGGCTACTGCTCCGGCATCGAGAACTACTCACGGCACATGGATCAGCGTGCGCCGGGCGAGCCGCCGTGGACGCTGCTCGATTACTTCCCCGCCGACTTCCTGCTCATCGTGGATGAATCGCACATGTCGATCCCCCAGGTGCGCGGGATGTTCTTCGGGGACCGCAACCGCAAGCAGACGTTGGTAGACTACGGCTTCCGCTTGCCGTCGGCGCTCGACAACCGCCCGTTGACCTTCGACGAATTCAACAAGCGGCTGAATCAGGTCATCTACACCACCGCCACCCCCGCCGACTATGAGCTGACGCTCGCCGGGCAAGTCGTTGAACAGGTCATCCGCCCCACTGGCATCCTCGACCCGGAGATCATCGTACTGCCCACGTCGGGCCAGGTAGACGACCTGATCGGGCGCATCCGCGCGCGGGTAGAACAGGGGCAGCGCGTCCTGGTGACGACGCTGACCAAGAAGATGGCCGAAGACCTCGCCGACTATCTGCGCGAACTCGACATCAAAGTGACCTATCTGCACAGCGAGGTACAGACCATCGAGCGTGTAGAAATCCTGCGTGACCTGCGCCTGGGGCAGTACGACGTCCTGGTGGGCATCAACTTATTGCGCGAGGGCCTCGACTTGCCGGAGGTAAGCCTGGTAGCGATCCTCGACGCGGACAAGGAAGGCTTTCTGCGCAGCGCCACGGCCCTCATCCAGACGATGGGCCGTGCCGCCCGCCACACCGCCGGCACCGTGATCATGTACGCCGACACCGTCACCGAAGCAATGCGCAACGCCATCGACGAGACGAACCGCCGCCGCGAGAAACAGAAAGCCTACAACGCAGAACACGGCATCGTCCCGCAGACGATCATCAAGGAGATTCACGACCTCACCGAACGGGTCCGCGCCGCGACGCAGAAAGAGGATGAGCGCGCGCTCAAGCCGGAGGAGCTGGAACCCGCCGCTCTGGAGAAGCTCATCCGTGAGCTGGAGAAAGAGATGAAGACCGCCGCCGAGAACTGGGAGTTCGAGAAGGCCGCCGCTCTGCGCGATCAAATCTTCGAGATGCGCGGTATTTTAGAGGACAAGTCGCCGTTGTGGAAGAGAGATAGGGAGAAATGAGAGGCGCTAATACCAAAACGCCTCAACATGCAGCCCTGTCTGCTCCGTAACCTCATGCGCGAGGCGCTTGAGCACATAGGGCAGCACGCGCTCCACGCCAGCGTCGGGAACAGGATAATCGGTGCTGTAGATTTGCACGGCGGCGGGATGGATCGCCTTCAACGCTGTCACCCACGCCGCGAACGCTTCTCCTTTGATATTGCTTACCTCGCCGTCCACCAGCACGCTCTGCACGATCAGATGGGGCGTCATCCTTAGCCCTTCGAGGATCGTATCGAGCGTCACCCCCGGCGCCGGGCGGTTAATCCGTGCCAGTGTTGCCGGATCGCCGGCATCCAGCTTGAGGATAGGGGCATCGAAGTGATCCAGCGCCGTCTGGATGGACGGCATGAGGGCGGTCGTGGCATTGGAGAAGAGCGCCAGCTTCACGTGGGGCGCCATTGCGTCCCGCAGACGGCGCGTCGCGGCAACAATCGCCGGGAAGTACGGATGCAGCGTCGGTTCGCCGTTGCCGGAGAAAGTAAGATAGTCCACGTGGGGGTAGCGCCGCAGGGCGATTTCTATGGCTTGCAGGACGGCATCGATGGAGGGGAAAGACACACCAACCGGGGTCAGGGCTTTCACCGTGGTCGCCCCGTAGTGGCAATAGACACAATCGAACGAGCAGACTTTGCGGTCGAATGGCAGCAGGTTCACGCCCAACGAGCGTCCGAGCCGCCGCGAAAACAGCGGTCCGTAAGTGAGAGTGGTTTCGAGGGGAAGTATTGTCATAGGGTATCAACCTACCGCCTATATGGCTGAAGAGTGAGGAGCGTTTTCATAACTTCGTAATCCTTCTGAGTTCCGTGGAACTTTGCAGGGTGATGAAAAAACGGCTTTAGTTTGCCACGGATGACGCGACTTTTCACCGATTTTTGTATCTATAGGACTTACGCAAATTTCCGTTTGTAGTGACGCCTTCAGGCGTCTCTTAGGAGCTAAGAACGGCTGAAGCCGTCACTACAAATCCTCCGCCGCTTGATTCGAGCCAGGCTTGCGTAAGTCCTATCTATTCAGGCTAGTGCTGCGCGACGCACATACCTGCTCAGCTTATGCTTGCCAGGGATCGTCAGATCCAGGCATAGCGCGCCAGAACCGCGGATCTAGCGATCCACTCCGAGCAGCGATCCACTCCGAGCAGCAATCCGCTCCAAGCCTGGCTAACGGGTGTGGAATTTCTGCCTCAATGTATTAGTAAACCCGGCGAAGCGACTTATTCCCTAGAGTAGGTTTGGCGCTGATTTTGGTATGCCAGGCACTTTTGGATGGCGACTTAGGCGTGTTTCCATAAGCCCACACTCCCTCTTTCTCGCCCCCCTTCTTCATCCTATCATTCTGCCAATCCTGCTCTCTTTCTTCCCCGCTTGTGGCCGAATAGTTACTTCTAGAACCCTCGCCTTTATTGTACCATGTTTTGCCTCATTACAATCTCGCCGAACTTACGAGCGATCTCGGCGTGCCACATCCTTAGTATAACACCGTTCAGGTCAATACCTTCGCCAATTTGGAGTGACCTGAATTTTACCTCCACCTCTAGTGTTAAATGCGTAATTCAGCCACTAGATGCAGTGTGAAAAATCGCCATTTAGAATTTTGGCGAAGGTATTGGCCTCACAGATTACTTTTCATCTTGACTTGAGGGGTGAACGAGTAAAATGGGAGGCACAGATTGGGAACCAATCCCCAATCACCCATTATAAACCATCAAAAAGCGAGGTATATGATGAGCGACGATACGATTTACATTCCTGTGGATGTGCTCCACGCCTTTATGATCGACACCTTCAAGGCGCAGGGCGTGACTGACGAGGATGCACACCTTTGCGCGGATATTCTGATCACCTCCGATTTGCGCGGAATTGAATCGCACGGGATAGGGCGGCTCAAGTATTACTACGACCGCATCCAGATGGGGGTACAGTTCCCCACGGCATCGATGGAGATCATCAAGGATGACGGCGCGACGGCGCTGATTGACGGCCACCACGGCATGGGCCACCCCACGGCTCACCGCGCGATGAGGCTGGCGATGCAGAAGGCCAAACAGTACGGCCTGGGCGCCGTGGCCGTGCGCAACACGACGCACTTCGGCATCGCGGGCTACTACTCGCTGATGGCAGCGCAGGAGGGGATGATGGGCCTGACGGTGACGAACGCGCGCCCGTCGATCACCCCGACGTTCGGTGCGGAACCGATGTTGGGAACGAACCCCATCGCTTTCGCCGCTCCCTCCGACATGGAATATCCCTTCTGTTTCGACGGTGCCACGTCCATCTGCCAGCGCGGCAAAATCGAGGTGGCGGACCGCGCCGGGAAACCCATCCCGGCAGGCTGGGTGATCAGCTCAGAGGGTGAGTTGATGACAGACCCGGCGAAAATTCTGGTTGACCTGGGAAAAGACAAAGCCGCGCTGCTGCCGCTTGGCGGCGCCGGCGAACTGTTCGCGGGCTACAAGGGCTACGGTCTGGCGACGATGGTGGAAATCCTGTGCGCCTCGCTCTCCAACGGCGCCTTCCTGAAGGACTTACTCGGTTTCGCGCCGGATGGCTCGCGCCGCCCGTTCATGGTCGGCCACTTCTTCCTCGCCATTGACATCGAGCACTTCATCCCCCTCGACGTTTCGCGTCGGGTGACGGGCAACATTATGCGTGGATTGCAGGCCGCGCACAAAGCGCCAGGCTACGACCGCATCTATGTAGCCGGAGAGAAGGAGTTCGAGAAGGAAAAACTCGTCCGCAAGCAAGGCGTTCCCGTCAACGCGAACCTGCGCAAGGATTTGCAAACGATGCGGGATGCGTTGGGCATCAAGGGGTACGAGGCCTATTTCTGATAGAGAACCAGGAGTACGGAGTAGGGAGAAACATACTCCGTACTTCGTACTCCATACTCCGTGGGGAGCGTAGCTATGGCAAATGGCGAAAATTCGGTTTTTCTGGCCGTCGATCTCGGTGCGGAGAGTGGCCGGGTGGTGGCGGGAATGTTTGACGGTGAACGCATCGCTTTGGAGGAAGTCCATCGCTTCTCCAACGGGCCGGTCAACGTGAGGGGACATCTCCATTGGGACGTGCTGCGGCTGTGGAGCGACATCAAAATCGGGCTGGCGCAGGCGGCGCACCTGTACGGCAATCGCGTGGCCGGCGTTGGGCTGGATACGTGGGGCGTGGACTTCGCGCTGCTGGATGCAAACGACGAGTTGTTGGGCAATCCGTATCACTACCGCGACGCGCGCACCGAAGGAATGATGGAGCGCGCTTTCGAGAAGGTCACGCGCGAGGCGATTTTCGCGGCGACAGGCATCCAGTTCATGCCGTTGAACACCCTCATCCAGCTCGTGGCGATGGTCGAAGCGCGGTCGCCGGCACTGGATGTCGCCCAGACCTTGCTGATGATGCCGGATTTGCTCAACTTCTGGCTCACCGGCGTCAAGACGAATGAGTTCAGCGACGCGACAACCAGCCAGTGTTACAATCCACGGGCGGGAACGTGGGCTTACGAACTGTTGGAACAGTTGGACATCCCTACCCGTATATTCCGCAGTGGCATCGAAGATCGGATTGTGCCGCCGGGGACGGTGCTGGGTCCACTACTGCCCTCCGTCAGCGAGGAAACCGGCCTGGATGCCGTGCCCGTCATTGCGCCGGCGACGCACGACACCGGTTCGGCGGTCGCCGCCGTGCCGATGGACCCCGACAACGCGCTCTACCTCAGTTCCGGCACATGGTCGCTGATGGGCGTGGAGTCCACAGCCCCCATCATCAACGCCGACATGCTGACGTACAACCTCACCAACGAGGGCGGCGTGAACGGCACGTTTCGCCTGCTCAAAAACATTATGGGGCTGTGGTTAGTGCAAGAATGTCGCCGTGAGTGGCAGCGCGCGGGCGAGGATTATGACTACGACGAGATGGTCAAGATGGCTGCCGCCGCCCCCGCGTTCGGGCCGTTGATCTATCCGGGCGCTGACCGCTTTCTCGCGCCGGGCGATATGACGCCGCGCATCCAGGCGTTTTGCCGTGAAACCGGGCAGGCTGTTCCCCAGACGCATGGGGCGGTGCTGCGCTGCGTGCTCGAAAGCCTGGCCCTGGAATATCGTTGGGTGGCGGAGAAACTGGACGCGCTCACCGGCAAGCGATTGGGGACAATCCACATTATCGGCGGCGGCTCGAAGAACGAGTTGCTTGATCAATTGACAGCGGATGCCACCGGACGCACCGTTGTGGCGGGTCCTGTCGAAGCGACGGCGCTCGGCAACGTGCTGGTACAAGCGGTCGCGCTGGGGCACATCGACTCCATCGCTCAGGGGCGCGAAGTCGTCGCCCGTTCGTTCGCGTTGAAGACGTTTATGCCGCACGATCCGGCGGCATGGGATGAAGCCTATCGGCGGTATTTGAAGCTGCGTGGCTAATGCAAACCTGACCGGTCTGCCAGGGTGCCTTTCTATTGCTTTTCCATAAGCAATACCTTCGCCAATTTGGAGTAAGCTGAATGCGGCCACTGCACATAGTGATAAATACCTTATTCGACCACTAAATATGGCGGTCGGGATCACCATTTAGAATTTTGGCGAAGGTATTGCATAAGGAAAAGCACCCCGTGGCATCTCCCCGGCATGGCCTTGAATAAATCGTCTCCCCTTGAGTAGGCTCCCGCACGATACATCCTTGCGCCTTGACAAAATCCCACAACTGCGCACAATGCCACAGAAAAATGCCACACGCTACGCTGAGGCTTGATATGGATGATACGGTTGTAAAACACGCCTGTTGGCGCTTGATGGCGCTGTTCGTTTTGTCGCTGCTGCTTGCCGGCTGCGGGCTGGCTACAGTGGACCCCATGCCCACTTCCACGCCGACACGTACCCCGCATCCGCTCACCCCGACGTTGACGCCGACTCCCGTCCCACCCACGCCCACCCCTACCCCGGCCTTTCCAGTGACGGCAGGCTGTGCGGCCGGCGTCCCCGCTACGGCATGCGCCCGGTTCCGCGAGAAGGTGAGCGCCGCCGCGACGTACTTCACCTGGAGCGACGACACGGCGCACGCCGATACGCTCCTGGGCGGCACGGACGTACCGCATGCGACGCCGCTCGGCACGTGGACCTACGCGGTCGCTGCGCCCTTCTTCACCGTCGATGATGATATCACCACCGCCGACCTGCGCGCAACGTGGAGCGGAACGCCGGCCGGTCCCTTTGCCCTCCACGCCTTGCTGGTGACGACCGATACCCGCGACGCGCTCGTGACCCTGTGGGGCGCGCCGGCCGAAGATGCACTTCAGCTCGTCGCCGCGTCGGATCTGCTGACCACGGCGGAGCAGATGGACGCCTGGGCCATCGTTCCGTTCGACGAACTCGCACCGCGTTGGAAGGCGTTGCGGGTGGACGGTCTCTCGTTGCTGGATAAAAACCTGGAGGCGGCGGCCTATCCGTTGGCGGTGACACTCTACTGGGGCAGTGCGAGCCGCTCCGAAACGCTGGCTTTGCTGCCGCGCGCGCCTGAAACGTTCGCCAATCGCTACGAGGAGCACATGACTGTCGTGCTGATGACGGGTGTCACGGCCATGGCGCGGGGAACGGCGCAGTTGATGGACCGCAAGGGCGTCACCTATCCGGCACAGGATGTTTTGCCCTGGTTTACCGGTGCGGATATCGTTCACATCAGCAATGAGGTATCCTTCAATCCGGACTGTGTGACCGAGGGCAGTGGCTCGATGTCGTTCTGCTCCCACGACAGCTACATTGGCTTGCTGGAAGCCGTCCATACCAGCGTCATTGAACTGACCGGCAACCATTTGGTGGACAAAGGCATCGCGCCCTTGCAACACACACTCGAAATGTACCGCGAACGTGGCTGGCAGTGGTTCGGCGGCGGTGAAAACTACACCGCTGCGCGCCAACCGGCTAAGTTCGAGAAAGGCCCCAACAAGATTGCCTTCATGGGCTGCAACAGCGTGGATAACCCTTACGACTGGGCCACCGACACCCTGCCCGGCGTGTTCTCCTGCCGCCAGACCGACCGCAAAGCACTTGATCCCGCGGATTTAGCGTATCTCGCCACGACCATCGCCGAGCTGCGCAACCAGGGGTACAATGTCATTTTTACCGTGCAAGAATACGAAACGGAAAGTTACACGCCCTTCAGCGGGCAGATCGACGATTTTCGCACCTTTGCCGCTCTGGGTCCGGTCTATGTTCAGGGAAGTCAAGCTCACCAACCGCAGACGATGGAATTCTACGGCGACACGTTTATTCATTACGGGTTGGGCAATTTGTTCTTCGATCAAATGTGGACGGAGGCACAGCAGGGATTTGTGAACCGTTTGGTCTTCTACGACAATCGTCTGCTGAGTATCGAACTGCTGCCCACGTGGCTTGAGGAATACGGGCGTCCGCGCCCGATGACGGTCGGCGATCCCGTGCCGGCCGCCGACCGCCGCCAGTTCCTCCAGATGATCTTTGATCTGCGCCCACAATGAATGTATTTCTACCGCCAAATCGTTTTTATTTTCTAACTTTCAACCTGCAACCTGCCAACTTGCAACTATTTTTAAGGAGTCCCTGTGTAGGATTCCACACGAACGAGGACCAAAATTCGGGCCACAAAGCGCACTGCGTTTTTTCTCTGTGATCTCTGTGTACTCGGTGGCTATTTTGAGAGGAGGATGTGATGACGTTACCGACTATAGCGGTGATTGGTGCGGGGATCATGGGAGAAGCGTTGATGAAGGGGCTGTTGCGCCAGTCTTTGATCGAGCCACAGCACATCATCGGCGCCGATCCATGGCATGAGCGGCTGGAAAGCCTGGAAGCGCAGTATCATATCCGCACCTCGGCGGACAATGCCACGGCGGTCCAGGAGGCCGAGATCGTTTTCCTGTCCGTCAAACCGCAGGTGATCGAGGGAGTGCTCGATGAGATTCGCGGGGCCATGCGCCCTGAAGCGTTGGTCTTCTCCATCGCCGCCGGCGTGCGTATCGACACCCTCCGCCAGGGGCTGGGGATCGAGAGCATCATCCGCGCGATGCCCAATACGCCGGCGCAGATTGGACAGGGGATCACCGTATGGACGGCAACCGCTGCCGTGACCGGGGCCCAGAGGGAGCACGCTTTAACGATTCTCAGGGCACTTGGAGAAGAAGTTTACGTCGGCGACGAACACTACTTGGATATGGCGACGGCGCTCTCCGGTACCGGCCCAGCTTACGTCTATCTATTTATGGAAGCCCTGGTCGACGCGGGCGTCCACCTGGGATTTTCGCGGCATATTGCACAAAAACTCGTCTTTCAAACGGTGATCGGTTCGGCGAACTTTGCCCGGCAATCGGATATGCATCTGGCGGCGCTGCGCAACCAGGTCACTTCCCCCGGCGGGACGACGGCTGAGGCGCTCTATCACCTGGACAAAGGTGGATTTCGCACCGTACTTTCGCGCGCGATATGGGCTGCTTACGTCCGTTCGGTGGAACTGGGCCGCGACAAAATGTAGCTTTGGGTATCTATTCAGACTGGTAAACCTGGTGCAGCCACTTATTCCCTAGAGGTATCTATTCCAGGTTGGGCGTGGATTTCGGTATGCCTGGTGCTTGTGGATGACGAGATATGCGTGTTTCTATAAGCCCATCCCCCCTGCCCCCCTTCCCCAGGGAAGGGGGATTTTGGGTGGGGGTGTGGCGGGCGGCGAAGCCGCCCGCCACACCC